>CAYQUQ010000021.1:0-28652 GCA_964420965.1 uncultured Planctomycetia bacterium
TTTAGGATTTTTTAAATAGGGCAGCCGGAAATCTTCTATTCTTGTCTGAGCCGACTCTAGCCCATTTTGCTTCTGGCGGCAATCCCGTATGATATCCTCCAATTGTTTTTTCCGGGATTTGTCAGCCGAAGCAAAAGCCCACTGGGCATATTTTAAGGCTTTCTTATAATAAATACATGCCTGCGTTTCTTCTCTATTGTAATCTTCGCTGTTTTTTTTAAACTTCCTTCTTGCCTTTTCGCTTTTAACGGCATTCAGGTAATTGTCTTTGGCTTCTTTAAATAATTCTTCTGCCCGTGCAGAACTAAGGGGCTGTCTTTTTTTCGGCTCTCTTTTAATCTTTTTCTTACGAGGTTCAGCCGCTATACAGTCCTGGCCTAACTCTTTAATAAACGTCTTTCCTTTATATTCAAACTTAATGCTGTCGCCGTAAATCTCCAATACTTTGGCCCCCTTTATAGTATCTCCCTTTTTAAGCATAATGTTGTCAACTATTACTACGTCTCCCATTATACCGTTTACGCATAAATGCCGCAGGGAATCATCACTTTCTGTTTGTTGCGCAAACAAAAAAAGCGGACTCAATAAGAATAACGCAAAGAAAGTAAGTCGCATTTTGGATCCCTACTGCTTTATGTACTCATTTACGGCTTTTTCGGACGGTTCCAACATAACACTTCGCTTTCCGAAATTAAAATAACCTTAAGATATTATAACATCCAAAATTAATTTATTATTTATTTTTCAAACTCTTACCTCGTTTATGGTTTAAAATAAAACCCGTTGCTGCTATTTTAAGCGCAACGGGCTAAAAACGCTCTGCTTATCCAATGATCTTAAGAAACTACTTCTCGGGCTCGCACCCCCACAATATGCCTCTGTAAACGGTTACAAAACATAGGCTGCGTCGCTGTTAGTTATAAAAACTATATGTTATATTCAAGAGAAAGGGGGGTGCGATTATCAAAAAAACTTATATGCTGGACGCTTTAAAAACAAAAAAACACTGTTTTTGCTTTCTCTTTATTGATATGTTGTATTATTGCCGCTTTTACTGAAAATGGCTACGCAGAACATGAGATATCTTCCCTTGTTGATTATCCCAGCTTCGAGCGAGGAGCCAAAACTCCAAAAGCTACGCCATTAGCTTCTAAGCGGCCTTCTCCGGTCCTCCACCAGCCCGCTCAACGGCCGTCACCCGCAAATGCCGACAGACAAGTGGGTTCCTGCGGGAGGAAAGAAAACACAACCAATTATTGAACGTATACCAATGAAAATGAAAATTCCACCTATAGGTAAAGTAAAAATTTCACCTCTAGATAGACTACCCCCACTTGTACTTCATGGACCAAAACCACCATCAAAGCACAGCCCCTTTATTCTATACCGATATCATCCTTCAAGTAATAAATGGTCTACAAGCGAAGATCCTCAATGGTTCTTCATGGTTGCAGGTCCAGAGGATATGCATGCTGACGACACAATCCGAGCGGGCACCTATTTCTTACGTAATTTTTATGCTACCAGATTTAATTGTAAGTGTCCTGCTGACCTTGTAGTACAAATGCGCATTTTTTATGATTATATAAGCTATGAAGATTATTATGAAGATTTTTTCGGCGATACGTCAATATTAATGATACCGGCGCCGGGATTCTATTCGTCCAAGCGTAAAGAGACAGCGTTACTGATGAGTGTTAGCAAACAGCGCATGCTGGAGCTGGCTTTCCATGAACTAAACCATGCATTTCTATACGCACAAATGAGACATGTACCAACGTGGTACAGCGAAGGCCTTTCCGAATATTTTGAAATGATGCAGATCTCTGGAAATAAAGTGGAGATTAAACCGCAATTAGGAAAAGATCAAAAACTTAAATCCTGGTTGCAAGATGGCACATTAGATTATTTTCGTTGTTACGCTTCCATGTCCCATAAAGAATGGGGCAAACTCGAAGACCGAAACGATTATCGGGGCAGGACTATCGCTTGGTCTGCAATGTACTTTTTGATGTCAACTGAATCCGGGCAAAATACAGTAGGTAAAATGCTTCATTATTTTAAAAATGAATATAGACCAACTGTTTCTTTGAGAGCGTTAAACACATATTATGCGGGAGGCTACAAACAGTTTGAGCGCGACTGGCGTAAATGGATACCACGAGATAGAAATAGTCATTATTATGATCTTAGAGGAAAAAATCCATAATCGCAGAATTGATAGCCTGTTCCGCCCCAGCTCAGCCACCCTTCGTAAAAAGAAAGGGGTCAAAACCCCTTTTTTACCCCTTCATACATTCCGGGTTCCTTTGCAGTCCGGGTATCTCCGGCAAGACCAGAATTCACCAAACTTGCCGTTCCTTTTATTCATCGCTGATCCGCATTCAGGACATGTTGGGCAATCTTCCGCTCGCGGTGATGTTAGGGAGGCTGTACTGTCCGGGTCAATTTCCCGCATTTTTAGCCGATAGGTACACCACGAACAGCACACGCAGCCTCTTTCGTAAGCTTCTTTCTTCCCGGCTAGACAGGCGTTCCCATTGCGGCAATAATCGCACTGGTCACAAGTGCCGGGGTAAACCTCTTCGGAATCAAGTACCTTAACGACATCGGAAAGAAAACTTAAAAAATCATGATCATTCCTCTCGACCTCATGCCAGACTAAATCCCCCTGAAACGCCTGTTGCGACTCATTTATCTGTTCAAAGCCGGTGGGGTTGAAATAAAGAAGGCCGAGCTTGGTGACGGGCGATAAGCTAAGGTTTCCGGGCGCCGGATTTTCAAGGGCATAAGCGTAACATTGCAGCTGCCTTCCGTACATTTTAGTCTTACTTTCCGAAGGACTGGCTGTTTTGCAATCTATGACCCCGTAAGTTCCGTCGTCAAATTTGATTACGAAATCGAATCGGCCGCGGATAAAACAAGTATTCTTTGAGCCGTCCGCGCTAATCGGCGTAGATTCTACCCTTTGCTCGCCGAATTCGATAACCCCCGGCGGCAACTCTCCGCAGAATTCTTCGGTACGCTTACCGGCATAAAACGCTCTTTGCCGGCCGGCTATCGCACTGAAAATTCCCGGCATCGGCATCGAAGGCTGACCAATGCCATATTTCACCTTCAGGCTAAAGCAATACTTACAGCCCTCGAATAGATAAGTTAATTCTGACGGCGACAGTTTATAATTCAGCACAACCTCCTTCCGGACATCTCTGGACAATTTTATCGCTATTATTTGGACTGGGCAAGGGGAAAATAAACCATAAACCAGTATTTTTGGAAGCCCTACGATTTTAGGGAAAAATGGCCGTTAATAAAATCGGCGAGCCCGGAGGCCGGGAGGCAATTTTTAGGCCATTTTTGCTGTTCCCTGCCGAATAGGCAGGGAAAAATCGTATTGGCTGGAAAAAATACTGGTTTATGACGCTTTGCGGAGTAGCGTATTAGCACAAAAACCTGGTCTACAAAAAGTGCCTGACCTTTTTTTAAATCCTATTGACAGAGATATTCTGGATGATAAAATTTCTATATATGGGGGAAGGAAAGAAGACCTGCCTGATTATCACATTTCTTTTTTTCTTAATTATTTCTCTCTATCCAGATCCAGCCCTTACTTCTGCTGAAGATGTTTCCCCTGACGCCGAGGCTAAAGGAACTTACCCTGATGAGCAAGGCACCCCCGATTGGCTTAAGCGCGTAGAGATCTCCGGCCAATGGGAGTCAGATAAAAAACCTACTATTTATTTTCAAACTGTCCAGCCGCTTTACCGGGATGCCGAAGATAAGGAAACAGTATTCATTCAGCCCCGATTTAACTTCCGCGATAACCGGATGATCTGTAATTTAGGCTTGGGCTACCGAAAGGTAGTTTCCGATAACTTACTTTTGGGGGCCAATATCTTCGGCGATTACCAAGAGCTTCACCAGCATGCCCGTATCGGATTAGGAGTTGAGGCGTTAGGCCAGATTTTAGAGGCCCGGCTAAACTCTTATATCGGCATTACCGATAAGCGTCTAATTGAGGAATCTTCTTCTAGTGATACCTTTGAACGGGTTGCCGATGGTTTAGATTGGGAGTTAGGCTTACCGATCCCTTATTTACCCTGGCTCAAAATATTTACTTCCGGATTCTGGTATGATTTTGATCGATTTGACGATAAATACGGTTGGAAGACCCGCCTGGAGGCAAAGGTAAACGAGGCCATAACTTTAGAATTTTATACTTGGGATGACAACAAAGGAGAGCAGGAATATGGCGGGAGACTAAGGTGCAATCTGGCCTTTGATAGCTGGTCAGATTTTAAAGAAATCTTTTCTTTGGCCAGTGAACCCTTTCCGGAAAAAGATTTAAGAAAACAGATTTTAATTCCGGTAGAAAGAGACTTTGATATTGTGGTTGAGAAGTGGCAGGAAACCGGATCAATGTCAGTGGAGATAGGCCGAGGCACATGAGAAAAATTAGTATATTTATAGCCAGCACTTTTTTTCTTTTAACCATCGTTCTTACCGCCGCGGCAGATACTTCTACCGGCACACCCGAGGCTTATCGCGTGACCATAAATAGAGTTGAGATGTATAATGATACTACTTCTACTTGGGTTACTTTAGGCCAAGGGGATATGACTTTTGATATTGCCTCTGCCGACGCCGGCGCGGCAGTAGGAAGCTATGTCTCAGGGGCTTCCTTGCCGGTAGGCCTTTATACTCAAGTAAGAGTTAGAGTTTCCCGGACTATGCAAATCCAGGGTAATGTCGGCTCAAGCTATACTTCCACAACTGCCTCTTCTGCTGATGTGGGAAGCAGCGGCCAAGGCATTCAGGCCGGCTCAGCACCAGCCCAGTTAGGCACCATAATCGTTCCCACTGACGGTCTTCCTGCCGGAATGACCGTAGATGGCGACTATTTTAGTGTAGTCTATAGTCTAGGTGCCGATCAGTTTACCATCACCAAAGGTGCCTCGAAAAAAGTGACTGTTAAATTTAATGTCACCGGTACCTTAGTTCTTGATGACACTCCTAACCCTGATGTCTTCTACTGCGAAGGACCAACCGTTACCTATTCCCTCCAGTAAATCCTTACATAAAAAGCCCTTCGACCTACTGGCTAAAAGGTTGGAAGCGCTTTCATGCAGGATGTAAATCATCCTTAAAAAAGCCTGTTAAATATGGTATATTTGAATGGTTACCCTGTCCTATTTAAGGTGAATATGGGAGCTTTAAAACGAATTAATCCTTTTCTGGGGGTTCTGGCTCTGCTTTTGCTCTCTGTATCTCTGTCCGGAAGTATAGCTTATGCCCGAAAGGTAAGCTTTTCCCCAAAAAAACCGCTGACAGCACCGGCAACAAAGCCTCTACCAGCCGGTAAACCTCTGCTAAAGCCAAAACCGGCAGCATCCGGCTCGGCACCGGTTAAGCCACCCAGGAAAGCACCTGAGCCTAAACCTGCTAAAGATGGCCCCGGAATTGATACTGCTTCTTCCAGAGGTCCAATCCAGAGTAAAGGCAAAGATACCCGATACCACGACCCCTATGCCGGAATGTGCCACCAAGACAGAGAGCTGTCGGTTAAAAAAAAAGAAACCCTGGTTAAAGAAGTTTACGGGCCCATTTTCCCTAAACTGCTCGAAACTACCAAAGATCACGAGACCTCTGAATACAGCTTTAACCTGGGACGGACACTTGACGACTTAAAGACAACCCCTGAGTCTAAAGAAACGATCCTAAAGAATATTTCCCAACAAGACGATGCCGAACAAAAGAAACTCACCCTGGCTCTTTTCGCCCAGCTGATGGATAAAGGAAACCTTCGCTATGATATCTACCGGGACAACCCTGTCCTTGAATATTTAAGCTCTGTGGATGATCTTACCCAGCGCGCCGAAACTGCCGCTTCTCTGGCCCCTCTCCTCTCCCGGAATATCGGGCGTTATGTATATTATAATAGGAACCTTTCCAGGCTCTATGGTGAAGCTGAACCAACAATTCTAACCGTCGTTACCTCCGATGACCCTCAGCGTGCGGCCCTTGAGGTAACAAGTCTTATTGAGGCTTTAGTCAATGCCGGGATACCCAAATACCTTATGCCTAATGTGATCGCAAAATACAAATCACCTCAATTTCCCAAGTATGGCCTTAACGGAATCCTTGCCGGCCACGATAAAGGATCGGTACCGCAGGTAATTTCTTTTGTTAAAGAAGCTGCTAATGCTGGGCTGCCGGAATCCGTTACTGCGCTTTACCTGGTAATGCCGGATTACAATAACTATGACTCCCGCATGCTGAAGAACGTTGAATCTGTAATGCCGCAAATCAGCTCGTTTGTGACCGACCCCGGTAAATACGGGCTGCCCGGTAATTTTGTCAGGGAATACGTTCTCTCTTTCCGGAGAGGGCGGGATTCTCAAAACTTTGAATCCTTCGGCTCCGAGAATGCCTTCGAGGGAGTCTCGTTAAAGTTGGAATTAATAGACGAATACCAGAAATTCTTCCCCGGAGAATACCCCTTCCCGGCAAGCGGTCTTAAGATACCCAGTTTTACCGGCTACGCCCCCGAAAAACTACCCGATTTTCTGAATTTAGCCAAAACTATATCCGATGCCGGCATAAGTGACCGGGTTCCGCTCTGGCTGCCGGATCTTTCCCGGCCTCAAATGGAAAGCTTTACCGAAACAGTGAACACCTACTGGCTGACTGAAGCCGGTAAAAAGAAGCTGGAAAAAGCGTCCCAACAGATCACAATCGACCTTGCGGGCGGTAAATTTAATAAACACCTGGCTGTGCTCACAGACAAAACCGGCGCAGGAAGCGGGTTCTTTGTAGCGCTTAAAAACAACCTTGCCTTGATTGCCACGGCAGCCCACATCCCTCATGAAGAACAAAAGATACAGGTCAAATTCTACGACACGGTAGGGGTTCCCGGACACAATAACCTGAAGCGGCTGGAAGAAGCAAGTGTGATTGTGCGGCCCAGGATTCTCCTGGATAAAATGAATATGATAACACGAGAACTCTTAGGACAATCTTTCGATGTACTCAGAGATAATCCCAACAAATCCCCAGACATAACCATACTTGCGCTGTCAGTCCCCCAGGACAAACTCCAAAAAATCGCGCCTTTGAGATTAGGTGTCTACGACCCCCTTAAAAAAGAAAACTTTTTTGGCTCGCGGATAAGTTCCTACCACGTTACTCAAAATACAGCGCCCATTCTTCCTTATGGAAACCGCATCTTAAGGCTTACCGCTGCCCGGGATGGAAGCTCCGGATCCGCTCTCCTCAATACTAATGGAGCGGCCATAGCTCTGCTCACGCACGGAAGCAACTTAAGATCCATCGAGTCACCCTTCAGCGAACTTATTTATCGAGATATACTGGCCAGCCTCAATAACAAAGAATCAAAATTCGACCTTATCGGAGACGCCACAAAACCGCTGATAAAAGATGCGCGGGCCCTGCTGCATTTAACACTGCAAGACACCCTCAAAAAAGAAGGCATCAAACCCTAAAGAAAATCAGGCCTTTTTAATGTTTATGGAGTAATCAGCTGCTTCTTCCTGATCCGACTCCACCCCTTTATCTCGTATTCCCGCTTAAGGGCCTGGGATTTGGTAGGATAAAGCTCGGAGTAAACTAATTTTACCGAAAGGCGGGAGCGGGTGTAGGCGCCGCCTTTTTTAGAGTTATGCTCTTTAAGGCGCCTTTTGGTATTGGTAGTAACTCCGGTGTATAAGCTTCTGTCGCTACACTCTAATATATAGACGTGCCACATGGTAAAAGACCCGCTGGTAGAGCGAACCCGTCGCAGTTCACCGGCGGCCAGCGAAACGCTTCAACCGCTCCATTATCCGAGAACACCCCTTCTGAAAATAATTCTTCACTTTATAGGCCACACTAAATGTGTCCAAATCAACATCGACGTCGATATATGGCTCCGCAAATTTAAAAAAATGTTTATATGTATTTTTATTGGCTTTTAAATAGCCGGGCAAACCGGCATCAACCGGAAAATCTTGATCGTGATATATCGCAGAACACTTACGATCCAATTGAGCAACCTTCCTCTGTTGGGAATCGCAGTAAGCTATGAAACGTTTATTGTTATGGAGGTTTGAGCGGCCAATACAGCGCCTAATGTATTCCGACCTGGTTTTATGGGTAGGGTCGTACTCATGGTGGACATAATTTTGGAATTTGTACAGTATGGCATCATATCCGCCCAGACTGACAAAGTGCCAACCGCCATCGGCAATATGTGGATATGCAAAATTTGAATTTTTTTCTACGACCGCTGCTCTTTGTTTGCCTGTGCCGTCACAACGCCCAAGCCGCACCTCATTGGCGGGATAAGCTTTAAAGGTGCGGTAGCGGCAGGAAACTGTACCGCACCATCGCCGTGATTCATCATCGCTTTCTGTATGTACGCTATTAAGATAATACCAATACTTCTTTTGCACAAAAACACAATACTCATGGCGCTGCAGTAAATCAATGGCTTCCTTGATTTTTAAAGCAGAAGGTATCTCATCAACATCTGACAAAAGTATGATATCATCATCGTGACACCCTGCGTCAGCTAAAGCTTTGTTAATGCAGCTTCTTTGATAGATTTCAATCGTAAAGGCACTTTTTTTAAGAGGCGGCAGCGTATGGACTTTATAATGAATAATTCTATTCAGATATTCTTTAAATTCATCTTTATGGTCCTCGAAATAAAACGGCTTTGACCTTCCGGTTACGGTTTTAGCCGCTTCAACTAAAACGAATCTATCGACCACACCTTTTAATTCCTCGATTCTAATTCTTAAAAGATCGAGCTCATTAAAGAAGGTAAAACAGTCGTATATCATCGGTTTAGGGGTTTAGGGAACGGTTCTCCGGCCCCTTAGTTACTGCATCCTAATACCTTACGAATAGACGATTATCAGATTCTCTCTCTTTTTGGAGTTATGCTCTTTAAGGCGCCTTTTGGTATTGGTAGTAACTCCGGTGTATAAGCTTCTGTCGCTACACTCTAATATATAGACGTGCCACATGGTAAAAAAAGCCCTCTTTTATTATACCAAAAGAGGGCTTAGACAACTAACTGGCCCTTAATCTAGGTTATAATTTATTATCGGCTTTTGGCAAAACAATGATAAATTTGCTTCCTTTTCCTATTTCATCTTCAACCCAAATCTTTCCCCTGTGAAGATCCACAATATCCTTGGCTACCGAAAGCCCGAGGCCTGTCCCCGAATCTTTTTCAGCCATAATTCTTTCAAATTTATCAAATATCTTGTGCCGATATTCCTTCTTAATGCCGGGGCCGGTATCAGAAATCTCTAAGCGCGCTGTTTTGTCGGTTTCATTAAGCGTAACGGTAATACGCCCGCCAATCGGGGTATATTTTATGGCATTACTCAGGACATTGATGATAACCTGGCTGATTTTATCTTTGTCGGCAAAAATATTGCCTGTATCCTGCGGAATATTTCTTTTAAGGGTGATTTGCTTTTTGGAAAAATCGGCTTCATGAGCTGCCAATATGTCGCTCAACAGAGATCCTGTCACTACGCGTTCCTTTCTCAATTCCGTTTTTCCGGACTCAATGCGAGAAATATCCAAAAGGTCGGTGGTCAACCGGATAAGTCGATCTATAGTATCCTTGGTGATTTTTAATGCTTTTTTCTGGTCTGTGTTCATTTTATCGTTCATCGCGCGCATGATATAAGTAAATGCATTCTCAACTGTACCAAGAGGGTTCTTCAGCTCATGGGAAACATTTGCAACAAATTGGGACTTCAGCGCATCCAATTTGCTTAACTGCTGATTCTTTTTTTCAATCTCTTTATGTGTTATTTCCAATTCTGTCACTGCACGTTTTATTAGCGTAAATAAAAATCCGAAAGCACAAACTAAAACAATGAAAACAACTGCTATGGATGTGAGCGCTACCTGCTTGATTTCTCTTCGATACTTGGTGATATTAGTATATATTTCAAAGCTTCCTATTATATCGCCATTTATATCTTTAATGGGAGTGTAGGTCTCAACCAAATCTAATTCCAGCTTTTTCTCATAATTAAGGTCCCATAATTCTTCTCCTTTTTCCAGATTAGATGAAACCGTTCCATTTAACGCTCCTATCAACTCCTCATTCTCATCATCTATTTTACCGATTATTATATGATCTGTGCTGTATATTATTTTTTTATCCTTTGAAAAGACTTTGATTTTTGCTATGTTCAATGATTTAAGCTGATTGCGCATTCGTTGGTCTAATTTTTTGAAATTTTCTGCAGAGACAAAAACGCGGGTTCTTCCTGTGGCATCTGAAGAAAGCAATAGATCTTTTTCCTGTTCAAATAATAGCAAGCTGAAATTTATAGAGTCCTCTTCAGCATTGCGTATAATATACATTTCGTATATCTTATAAATACCAGTGCCTACTAACAAAATAATGCCCGTTATAGCTATAAGAGAGGCTATTATGAATGTCTTCAATAAATGTTTATGCTGGTAACTTCCGGTAGTTCGTTGTGATAACGCTTGAACCCGATTATGCATAGAAAACCTCGCGTTTATAAAATATGACTTATTTTGTTTATTATACTGCTAATGAAAATAAGACTCAAGGCGTGTTTATTGAGATGGGCGCCCCGCAGTAAAAGGGGTCTGACCCCATCTATGCCACTTCTACCGCCATTATTTGCGCTGGGCAAGAATAAAAAAGCCTGCCAAGAAATGGCAGGCCAAAAAGTTTGTAATAATAAGACTAGTTTTTCGCTGCCTGCGCGGAGTTTACCCGCCGCAGCCTTAGCGAAGAAGAAAATCGACCGGTCTTACAACTTCAGCTTTCGTCGATTTTCAGGAGAGAAAAAGGAGTTGACCCATTTTACTAAGGCTTTCCTAACCCCCTCAGCCAGCGGTCAATAGTCTCGATAATCTCGCCAGCCTTTTCCTCGGCCTTCTCCTCGACCCTCTCCTTAACCTTCTCTTTGGTTATGGCCTCAACGTGTAAAGAGGCGCTCTTTGCGTTATTCTCCTCATTGGTCTCTATATAGAGGTTCTTGCCGTCAACCCGGGCCTCGATAATGTGGTCTCCGACAAACAAGGCCGGAAGGGTAGTGGATATCTTAATCTCCTGGCCCGGGTCTAATATCGGCTGAATCTTAACGTATACCGGTCTTCTTCCCTGGGGGCCGATTGTGCATAACACAGCCCTTAAGATATCCTTTCCCACATTCTTGATAGTTGCCGTGGCTGTAACTGGCTCACCCTGCAGGCAGGAGGTCTTGCTTAAAGAAAAACTGGTAACTGCCACATCCCGATGGCCGGTGCCAAAGATGCCCGGCTTGACTTTAATAACAGTGGTAACGGTATTGTTGCCTTCATCTGTCTCGGGGACTGCCTCTTTAGGATCCACCATAAACTTAACCGTATAATCTCCGGTTGCCAAAAATGTATTGATGAAAGTAAAAGTTTTTTCGCTCTGAGCAGGAAAATCGCCCAGCCGTTCTCCTGCTTCTAGCTCATCATCAATAAACATATCTAAATCCGCACCCCATACCACAATGTCGCTATTGTTGCGCGCGGTTACCTTAAAGACAACCTTTGTTGTGCCGGCACTGGGATTAGAATCACTCACGGATACTTCCTTATCTATCGCTAAATCAACGTTTTTGTCGAAAAAATACAGAGCAGGTGTAATTTCTCCCTCAACGCTAAAATCTTTCCGCAGCTCATTATTATTAAACCAACTATCAATTTCTTTAATCTTACGGTCAGGGTCTATCTTTACATTTATTCGGTACGGCCCTGGATACACACCTTTATAATCGACAACAAATTGCCCTCGTGACTCCGCCTTAACCGTGCCTATGTTCTTCTCCCCCTTTAAATGACCATGCGCAGCATCCCAGTCCCTGGCTCTCCTATCAGTATTCCAAATTTCATATCGAACTATAACACCTTCTGCATCAACGAGATTCATATTGCCGAAACCAATTTCAATTGACATCGTCTCACCCAACTCTAGAGACCGGTCTATTGAAATATGATCTATTACTAAATCTGGGGCCTTAGCGCGCTCAGGTAAAGGTGGAGGTTTATAGGGCTCATAATCGGGAAAAGTATATGAGGCAGTGTTATTACCTTCATCGGTTTCCTTGACCATATTGTCCTTATCAACAATTATTTCAAATTTACTGCTATAATGGTCGGGCGTAAGTTCAAGGTGGAAAGTCTGAACGCTCTGGGCAGGAAAAGAAAACAATTTTGCCGGATAACGCAGTCTCGGCTCTTCTTTACCGGATCTATAGTGATAGAAACGGACCTCGGCTACCCCCGACTTTGTCCCCCGGTTATAAACCTTAATAATCATCATTAGATTTCTCATATCCAGGCTGATATCTTCTTTTCTTATCATAAAATCTAAACCGGCAACAGAGGACATGGGCAACTTAGGGGATATGCTCAATTCCTGAATACTTTCTTTCCCCAGATCCGGAAATTCTTTTTCCGGATTTAAAATTACTTTTATTTTATGCGCTCCGCCGGTAACCCTCCAGGTAACCGCCTTATCTACCCCAACTGTATAGCGTGAATTCGGCTTAACCCAAGCGACAGAACGCTTTATCCTCTTATCATCCACTAAGACGTAATAAAGGATGCCCTCATGGCTCTGCCCTGCATTCTCTACCGTAAAATAAATCCGCGCATCTTCGCCCGGTTTAGGATCAGAGGGGCTGACCATCAAGCTGTTGGGCTTTATAAACCAATTGTATTTGGGGGCTGAAACTTCAATCTTCCTATGGCATTGGTTATTATCTTCAAAATTTTCTTTAATTTTATTATCGGTATCAACTCTAAAGATTAAATCGTAAGTCCTCTTCTCTTTAGGGAGCCACTTAAACTGCAAAAGCTCTTCTCCTCCTTTTTCAAAAGACTTGGTATTCTTTTCCTGGACGACTTTATTATTGGCCAAGAACTGGACTTTTGTAGCCGGTGATGTACGATTGCCGACATTCTTTACGCTTACCCAAAAAGAGGCCTGTTTATCTATTTCTATTTCTTCAGGCATATGCTCAAACTCAATTTTTAGGTCTGGCAATGGCTCAACATTTATGGTGAATACCTTTCTATGGGTAAGGTCGGTAAATTCATCCAGCTTTCCTTGGGGGTCAATAGTAATGACAAAGTCGTTATCGCCGAGCTTATCAAATACATAATCAAATTGATATACATATCCCCCAGCGTAAGACTGTTTTAATTGAATATCAAAAGACTTACGCGGGTCAGGCGTGGTCACACGGACAGTGCAAGGCCTGGCTGCCCCCTTGCCCTTATTGACAAACTTAATCATAATGGTCTGTTTCTCACCGAGTCGCATTGGTGCTTCTTTAAGAGGCTCGAAGCACTTAAACTCATCAACGGTTATGACGGGATAAGCATAGTTTTTAGGGAAAACTATATTATTTTCATCAGGGTCGAAATATATTCCCATTATCCTAAAACCTCTTCTAGGTCTCAACTTACCACCACGATCTCCGTAATGAGGCGGATGGTTATAAAAATCCGTATACATAAACGTTGGATCAGGTTCTGGAAGGGAGAATACTTTGGATTCTATATCAAGGCTTAAGAATGTCCGGTAAACATTGCCATAGGTCTGACGCCCTGGAAGCCGGCCAAAGTCTCCGCCTACTGTAAACCAGAGATCCTCATACCTTACAGTACCTGAACCAAACATATGACAGTCTATGTCCCTTTGGTCCTGCTGCTTCTCATCATAGGTAATCACAAAATCTATCACTTCTATGATAATAGTAACAATAATTCCCACGCCGGTCGCTGCCGCACCAGCTCCGATTGCTTTTAATCCTGTTTTTACCCCCTCCTCAATAAGCTGGCCTGCTAACTCTTTATTAACCATCTCCAAGAGGTCCTTTGTCCAGTCTATGGGAGCATCAGGGTCATTGGTGCTAAGAAATACGGTTTTACCTAAAGCAGGGTTATCCCAGGCGGTTTTGTTTTCTTCCAGCAAGAGCCCTGAATTTAACTTGGCATAAAAAAAGGCCTTTCCTGACCCAAACCGGCCGGCATTGGCCAAACCATTGCACTCATAGACAACCAGAAGATCGCCTTTTACCCTTGTGCCATCAGGGACGTCACCTCTAATAACAAAATCTTGGTACTCAATCCCCCTTATTCTTGCAAAAGCTGGGCCGCTGTTTGTTTCAGCAAGTGTCCAAACCTTCATTAAATCCTTGCTCTTAACCGAATCGACTTCAGCCTTCGCCCTAAGAGCAGCCCCTCTGTATGTATCTTCGCTATCAAAAAGCGAACTCCCGCCTATTCTTTCTAACTCTATGGAAGGCGGCTCCTTTAATTTTAAAAACTCAGCGTAAACGCTTGAGGAAGGTAAAATAACCGGAGTGAGGAAAAAAAGAATTGTAAAAAATGCGGTGAGAACAAATCCGTATGGCTTGCTTTTGTTCTTCATGCCTAATAAAAATTATATCTTAGCGTCTTATAATTGGCAAGCAAAAAACTCAAATCCAATCGGCAGTACCCCGGTCTCTTATTTACAGGAAATTAAACTTTTTCCTTACGAGTTCAAATAGTTTATTCTTAACTTTTTTAAATTCTTCCGGCATAGGAGAAGCTCCGGGAAAACTTTGATAAAATACTCTTTTTTCATCCTTCCCCATCTTTACCGATATTTTATGGGGGTAATATCTCTGGGGCTCTTGGGCCCCGCCGTAGGTAGTTTCCAACTCCATAAAATTAGCCTATCCATAAACACTCCTTATTATAGGATAATTATAAGAAAAACCAGGACTATTAAAATGATTTTTCCAACACATCAAATAGATCGTCCACATCAAGTAGATCTTTCAGTAAATTTTCTGTCTGAGGTAAAATCTTATATCTCGGTTTTTTAAAGGTTCCTGACATTTTTACCAAAATATACCTTTGAGCCTGATTTAAAATTGGGGAAATTACCTCGCCTAAACCCATGAATTGTCTTTTTGGGGGTTTCTTACGCCTCTGGCTAATGATTGTAAAATTAGTATTCCCGGCAAAATCAAAATAGCCGTCAACGACTAGCTGTAAATTATCGCTAGTAAATTTGAAATTCTCTGTGTTAACCTTACTCTGCTCTATAAGAAAAACTCCCCTGGCCTCTTCAAAGACAATTTTTGAAAAATCAGCCGGTAATATCAACTTGCCCAGGCCGCTTAAAGGCTCCCACTCCCAAAGGTTGCCGTTTTTTATCTCTAACCGGCAATTTCCGCCTAAGCTAGCTAAATCTTTCAGCCTGCCGTCCAAGGAACCGGTAAGGTTTACTATTCCTGAAGTATTCTTGTCCCTCCAAGCAGTGTCCTTTTTTAAGCTGGCCAAATCCAAATGCCGCAGTTTTATTTGCGTGGAATGAGCAATATCAGCCTCTCGATAATCCAAATTGGAAGATATATTCAAAACTCCCTGGTAGGCTTTTGAGAAAAGCTTAACCGCTGCCTGCGACTGTTCTTGATTATACTGCAAGGAAAAATCAGTTAAAGCCAGATCCCGCAATAGCAGCCGCTTACTTTTCCCGTCCAGGTCGATATTTAAACTGCCTTTATCCGGCCAAAAGCCTGACATAAGAAAAGAGGCGCTAAAATTTCCTTCTAAATCCGGAAAATCTAAACTCCGGCCAACTCTGGCGCTAATTTTTCTGATATCTTCCAAGGCCAAAGATAACGATCCCTCTAAATCTAGGAAAGGCTTCTTGATTTCTTCTAAGCCTATGCTGCCTTTGACCCCAAACTTTGTATTAAAAATTTCTGAATCTAAATAGGCTATATTGATCTTTTTGGCCCCAAGGCCTAATTTTGTATTAACTTCGAGGTTGGGCCCGGAAAGCGAAGCTTCTATTGAAGGGTTAGCAAACTGTCTAAGCTCACCGCTTATTTCTACAGGACAATCAAGAACCTTGGCAGTTAAGCGCGGTATGGTTAAAATATCTTTTGAAAAACCCACTCTGCCTTCAATATTTTCAGCAACCCCTACCCCAGGTATCCCTTGAGCGTATCCTCGGCTTATATCGGCATAACCGCTGTAATCAAAAGCTTTATTAGAAAGGTTGACTTTTATATTACCTTCTGAGCTTAAAGCGCCGCGGACTTTAAAGTCATCCTTGACAAAAACAACCTCTTCAGCGGCGAAACTATACTGGGAATTAATCCGGTCGTCATTCCCGGAAATCAGGGTTTTAAATTCTTTTATTTGCGCCTTTGCTAAGCTTAGGTCTACCTTTGCAAAATACGGCTCATACTCATCTAAAGGAATATCCTTAAATATGGCTTCTGCCTCAAAGGAATTGTCGAGAGAATTATACTTTCCTTTTAAAAAAAGCCGGGATTTGTGGAGATTATTGTTCTGCACCACTCCCCGGCAAGTCAGCTTAAGGCTGCCTGGCAAAGAGATGGTTGAATCAGCATTCAAATCTATAATTCTCCTCCGAAAATAGGGTTCTTTTGTCTGGTCTTCGATTAGACATTCCCCGTTCTTGAGAACTATACGTTTGACCAATAAAGACAGCCCTGTTTTTTGGGAAGGCTTAGGTTTAGCCGGTTTTGGCCAAAAAGTGTCAAAAGTTCTATCACCCTTGTAGTTGACATATACCATCGGTGAATCTATACAAACAGAAGGAATAACCACTTTTTTTAACCGCCAAATAGAGAGAAATTGAATATTGAAGCGAACTTCTTTAACCTTTATCAGGAGCTCATCGGTCTCGAGCGGCCCTTCAAAAATTCGCATATTTTTTACTTTAAAGCCTTGAAATAGTTTATATTCGATAGGGTCAAATTCAACTCTTTTCTGCAGATAGTCTGACAATTTTTCACTAAGCAAAGGGGTGAGTTTTTCAGGTATAAATACCCTGCTGAGATATAGTGCCCCTAGCCAGATAGAGACAATAATAGTAAAAATTAGGGTTAAGAAAATTAACTTTTTCATATCCTTTTTACTAATTATACCTTAAGATTTTATAATATGACAGGAAGTGTTTTAAGATGCAGGAGATTCTCTTCTGAAGCTCCTTTATCAGGAGGGCCAAAAAGTTTGTAATAATAAGACTAATTTTTTTGCAAACGTTTACAGAAAAAGGCAAACTCTGCTTATAATATGCAGATAGTATATGTTATACTTTATTGGTAGAGCTTATTTAAGGGAAAGCGTGCATTTTCAACCGTTTCGGTGATTGGGCATATGTCCCCGGAATTATTCAACCTCTACATCACCGAAAAGATATTCGGAGGTTTGACTACATATGAATAAAGCAATAAAAATAGTGACGATTGTAATTGCTGCTATACTTTTCAGCTCCATGCTTTCCGTGCCTGCACGTTGTGGCGAGAAGCTAAAATCGATGGGCGGTGGTGATAAAACGTGGCTGCCTTCAACATTGAACAGACCACCCGCTACTAGAAGGTCGTATATGTATATGTGTCATGGGTCGGCGGATAAGAGAGATGCCCCTCGATCAGCCCCTGATCTCAGTGGTCTGCGAGCAGCGCATAGACGAAAGGCAAGCAATAATCCTTCGATTTCCGAGGTTATAGCCCGACTTCAAGCAGAAGAGCCAAAAAAAGAAAATCGGACAACATCACCTGCTACAGACTCATCCAGCCAGGATGAACAAGCAAACCCTCCCGGTACCGCTTTAAAAGGCTTTCCTTCTCTTTCCGGCATGATCGTTGATCCAAAAAAAGCAAAAATTACAGCATTAAGAGGATTAACCAGAGAAATTCATGCATTAGAACCATCTAAGAAAAGCGAGACCGTGCACGGCAAATCTAAGGAATGGCTTGACGCCGGTGTTATAGCAGTTTTTATAGGGGGAGGCGAAGGCTATGAAATGGTGAGTCACAGCCCGCTCCTAACAAAGGAGTTAAACCTCTATCATATTGATAAAGATAGTAAAGTT
Source organism: uncultured Planctomycetia bacterium (assembly GCA_964420965.1). Taxonomy (GTDB): domain Bacteria; phylum Omnitrophota; class Gorgyraeia; order Duberdicusellales; family 4484-171; genus CAYQUQ01. The sequence continues at coordinate 17,954 of CAYQUQ010000021.1, forward strand.
CACTTTTACGAGGGAAACTTTATAGGTATTTGGCTCGAACTGGCTCTTATCCCCGAAGCTGCTTCAGTATCTATTAATGATATTCCCAGCGTGAGGGTGCCGCTTGAAGCAAAATTTAAGAAGATTCAAGACTCCCGAGGGGTATTATCCCGAAACGGATTATATGCATATGCCAATGCCAATCGTATCCTGCCTGGTGGAATAATAACTGTCTATCATGCTATTGCTGATCGCGACAGAAAAACCAAAGAATTTTTAGATATTAAAGCTCAGCGAATCGTATATGGCCTCAATGGCAAACCCATGCCATTTAATCAATTTATTGAAATCAGCCTAAAAAAGCATGATCTTACCTTTTTGATTCCAAAGATTGAGTTAATAGCACGCAATAATTTTGGTCTTCGGCCAAAGAGCTCGATACCCATAGTTGCGGTAGTACCATTTGTGCCTGAAATCGGCAGTCACCTCAATTTCTATCACTTTAACCCCGAAGCGGTCGCCACAGGTAAACCCGACTTCTTGAGGGGCGACGGCCGCGTATTCCAACATAGGCCTGGTAGATTCATCTTAAAAGCTGAAGTCCCTATTGGCGCAAGTGGGACCGCTATTGAAGGTGCGGATGATAACAGTATGTTATCAGCTTATGGTATGTTGATAAAAAGAACTCGGATGGTAGCGCAGGCTGAAGGTCAAAACCCTATATCGATACCGGTATGTATGTTTGCCGACGCCCACGCCATACGCGAACTCCTGCGAAAGGCTTCTACTGAATTTGCCAGCGATAAAAAATAATCTTGGTTGTTGAATATTTTATTTTGTAGGGGCGAAACTATGTTTTCGCCCGTATTAATATAATTTTTATTACGGGTGATATTATTTTTGTTATGGTGATTTGTTAGCCTTGATTGGTGGGGTGCATATACATCGTGGTGGCTTGAGCGCAGTCTCGGTGCTCGGGCTCCATCAGCCTTCGACTGATTCCGCTGCCTGCGTTCCGAGCCTGCAGGCGGGTGGAACCCTAAATCCCCACCCAGCCTGAAGAATTTCAGGGGAGATTTTCCCCTGGATAGTTATTTAAGAAAATCAACCGGTCTAATAACTTCGACTTTATCCGATTTCCTAGCTGCTCTTTTTATGAAGTCATAATCAGTCGAGATTATATACTTAATCCCAAAATACTCTGCCTGGACCAATATCGATGCATCTATATCCCTTCTTGAAGGGTTATCCTTAAATCCCATAAATATTTTATCCCATACCTGATCGTAATGCTTTTTCTTTAAATTACATAGCAAGCCGATACCGATATCCCTAACTGAAAAACCGCCCCATTTCTGTTCGATTTCTTCCTGCCGCTCATCTTTTGCGGTCTCAAGCTCTAAATTTATAGTTCGGCTGCAGCTTATTACCCCCTTGCCTTTAAGATCGATCAGTTTACCTATCGCTGTCCTATCTTCTCTTTTCTGACTATCAGAAAAAGAACTGAGACTTTTAAGGCTGTCAAAAATAACACAGCTGTCAATAATAACTTCCATGGACTTTACGGTAACCATCCTGTACCCCCTTTATTTCCCTAAAACTAAAAAAACCTTCGCTTTTCTGCGAAGGTTTTACTTTTTTTAAGTCCGGGATTTAGCCCTCTAACTCGGGACTTTAACCTGATTGTGTAATAATATTACACCCGCTCTACAATTCTGTCAAGGATGATCTTAAGCGTTAAAAATGACAATTTTTCGCGGGGACGGATCCCGGGCGGCCGATGCGATGCGGTTACCAACTCATGCAGATTATCCCCACCATGAGCAAAGCCATCCCGGTAAGATGAACCGGTTTTATGGCTTGACCGTACTTAAGGCAGGCGATGACGGCTGCCCAAATAAAGGTTGAAGCGTAAATCGGATACAAAACCCGTACTGTCCCGCCAAGCTTGAAAGCGTAGGTGAACAACGCCATAACGGTAATGTAAGTTGCCATGCCTGTAAGGAGATATGGATTTGTAAGGTACCCGATGATCCCGTGCTTTGCGTGCTTAGCGCCATACTGAAACAAAAATTGGCCAACGGCGCCGAGGATAGATGCAACCAGAACGCTGATAATCGGCAAAATATGGGTTTTCGTAAACATCGCTAACGCTCCTTCTTCGCGAATATCATACCTATAGTGTAAGGGGGAACTTGTAGCGGACTGAATGTGGGTTTCACAAAGCCCGCCTGTCCCAAAAAGTGCTCCAGTTCTTCCCGGGAATAAACCTGACCTTTTTCAGTTCTAAGAGCTAAACCGAGCGCATATAATGTCCGCGCTAAATCACCCTGTTCCTGCCCTGACATTATATCGAAAATCACAATCTCTCCGCCCGCCTTAAGCGCCCGGTAAATTTTCTGAAATAGCGCCTGGTTGCCTTCCGGGGTTTCGATATGGGTCACATTCCCCACCATAGCCATGTCGAAGGTTTCATCTGACAGATCAACTTCGTGATAGTTGCCGGGCAGAACATTGAATCTTTCTTTGAGACCCAAACCTTCTGCCGAAGCGGCTGCTATCTTCAAAACAGCCGGCCAGTCAAGAGCAGTAACTTTTGCGTCAGGGTCCTTTTGGGCAAAAGTAAGGCTCCAAACAGCCGATCCGGCGCCCACATCAAGGATATTCAATTCTCTTCGGGATCTACCTATCCCCAGCATCATCGCCGCGGCTTCAGCGGCTGGCTTCATCATCCAGGCAAGCGCGGTAACCTGTTTTTTATATTGTTCCTCACTCTGCTCTACGCTGTCCATTTTCGCAATAGGGGTGCCCTCCCTGAGAAGCTGAGGAAGATAATCCCAATATTCATCGCTCAAGTTCTTATAGTTGCCGGATAGAAACTGCATGACAGGCATCAAAGAGTACTTACCCTCTTGGCAACGTATAGTCTTAATAGCACAGAGCGCCTCCAGTATGAACTTAACCGGCTTCTCCCGAAGGCCGCACTTCTCTGCCACTGCTTCTGCTGTCATTTGCTCCGATCCGATGGCATCGAAAATGTCAAGTTCCCGGGCAACGCGGTAAATACGGGCGCCGCCGTTCATTGCCATGAGGACAAAGTATGTCTCTAGCGCTGCGAGCTTTGCTTCATCATTCATTTCTGTCTCCCTTTACGGGCAAGTGATACGGTAAATATCCCGTAGGAATCTATCTTCATGTTTATCTTTTCAAATCCAACAGACCTGATGAGCTCATCCATTTCAGCCTGCGTTCGCCGCCTCATAATCCACGGATCTCCGTCTCTGTTGATAAGCGTTCTGGCGATCATTTCAACCTGCGGATGCCACGGCTGGCAGGTGTAAATCAAATAACCAATATCTTCGATTACCCCGGCAATACCGGTAAGGGAAGCGAGAATCATCTGGTTGTCGGGAAACAGTTCGTAGAGACCGGAAACAATCGCTATGCTGGGCTTAGGTGTTACTCCCAGAATAGACTGAGTATTAAAAGCGTCTCCTTGTTCAAATTTTACATTGTCCAGGCCAATTGACTCGGCGATCTTCCTGCCTGCTTCCAGATTCTTGGTGTCACGATCCCGAAGCAAGGCTGTAATTTTTGAGTCAGATACCTCTTTGAGAACATCCAAGACATACCGCCCCGGACCGGCAGCTACATCCATAATCCGGACAGGTTTTCCTGAATCTTTAACGTTTCCTATGGCCTCTTTGATGCAGGATTTTATATTTATGCCGCGCTCTCTAATACCCTTCCAGCCTGTGGTATCGAGATAAGCACGATCTATTATCTTACCCAACGGCCCAAGGCCCCGGGCTTTATTTTCATAGACATAATCTAATGTCTTCCCGGAGTCGAATCCGGTTTCCCAGCCTAATCGTATCCCTTTACTGAGCCTGCCCAGCGTCTTCATCGCAAGCTTCTGCAGGCCGAAGTTAAACGCTTTAAGGAGCGGCGCCGGCCGGCGCAATCGGTCATACTCTTTTTTTGTGTAGCCTTCCTGATCAGCCTTGAGCAAGAATGACGTATCCGGTTGCCTCTTAAATACTTCCAGGATAAACTCCCGGGCTTTGGCAATCGGCTTCTGTCTGTCCTTCTCGTACAAGATGGCGTGATAAAAGCCCGGATAAACCTCCATTTGCTTGGTTGTCGAAGACAGCCCTTCAAAGAATTTCCGTTGAACGCTGGTCTTGACCACCCAGTCTGAGCCTGCTGAAAGGATCAGCGTTGGCGTGAATATCGCGCCGGCATCGGCCATGATGCGAGTTGAGGTATCGTGGAGCTCCAGAAGAATGTTAACAGCGATGTCTCTGGTGATAAGCTTGTCCTGGTCATACTTCCTCGACTGCTCTGGATCATGAGTCAACATCTTAGATTTCACATAGCTGTGTATAAAAACCTTTTTCTTGATCTTTTGAAAAAACCTGAGCAGAAAAATCGCAAAAGGAATATACAACTTAATCCTGAACGCCGGCGCAGCCAGCACCATAGCCCGGATACGCGGTGCGTAGTCGTGAACCCATGTGCTTGCCGTAACTGCCCCCACGCTGTTGGCAACAATAGCTATATTTTCGACAGGTATATTATGCTTCCCGGACACATATTGCACAAAGGCGTCTAGGTCTTTGACTAAGTGATAATAGCTCTCGGCACACCCTCTGTCTCCGGGTGAATGGCCGTGTCCCCGGCAATCCCAGGAAAACGCCCAGAAATCTGACAGAGCCAGGTCTTCGATCTGCTGTCCGACCCTTCCTGAGTGCTCATGCCCCCGGTGAATAACCACCAGAGCTTTGTCGCTCGGGGCTTCTGGTTTCCACGTCCGATAGAACAGCTGTGTCCCGTCCCAGCTTTTAAACCGACCTTCTGTAGATATCCACTTGCTCATGAGTTCGTGCCTCCATTATCACAGTTAGTCCGGTTAGGTATATATTTATTATTCCCACGGAGAAACGTTCACTTGTGATGCCAGCGTCTTCATTGTATTCTCAAGCTTGTCCATAAACTCGTCCTGGGAGCCTGTCCAGAAAAGCGGATCGCCGACGACTACATCGCAGAAGAACGGAACTAATATGCCCTCTCCTCTTGGCAGGACCTTGCCCAGCCCATACAGGAAAACCGGTATCACCGGAACCTTCGGACAGCGCCTGGAAAGATGTGCAATCCCTCTCTTAAAAGATTTTATTTCTTCTGGCTCACCCCGTGTTCCCTCGGGGAAAAAAATCAATACTTCACCTTGCTCAAGGGCTTGAGAGCATCCCGCCAGCGGGTCTTCTTTACTTTTTCTGGTATCGCGGTTTATCGGTACAACCCCGATAATCTTCAGAGCAAACCACGAAAGTAACCTGCTTCTCAGGAAATAGTCAACAGCTGCTACAGGACGAGTTTTTTTCAGGAGCTTTAACGGAAAAAGAGACATCAAAACCATTGTGTCTAAGTGACTGTTGTGGTTGGCCACGATAATCGCCGGCTGTGAAGACACAAGTTTCTCGCGGTGCCTGATATTCACTCCCACAATGAGTAACACCAGCGGTCTTATTATAAAAATAAACCATAAATAACGCAGAAAGTGATTCATACATCAAAAATAGAAGTACCGGGTGAAATGTAAAAACAACGGAGCGGTAAACGTCAGGCTGTCAACACGATCCAGGATGCCGCCATGACCGGGAAGCAGCCTGCCGGTGTCTTTTATGCCGATATCCCGCTTTACTGCTGAAACCGTAATGTCACCCAAAAAACCGCCAATACCTATGATTAGACCCGCGAATATCGAACCATACTTGCTAAACGGCGTAAGAAACGGGGCTAATAGATAGGCAAGCAAGACTGTTGTTCCGACTCCGCCTATCAGCCCTGCCCATGACTTGTTAGGGCTAACCTTTGGAACAACTTTTCTGCGGCCAAATATTTTTCCCCAAACATACTGGGCAACATCATTAAGTTCAGTAAGGCAAACGAGATAGAGCACCAACCCGATACCACCGGCAACGGGATTACCTTCTTCGGGCAAAACAAGAAGGAAAGCCATGTGGCTCAGACTGAAAACTGTCGTCATTAACCCCCAATGTAAAGTACCCGCAGCCTTTAAGAAACCTTCGGTTTCTCCTCTCAGGGCCATGCGCACGGCGAGCAGCAGAAACATGTAAACCGGAATGAAAATGATAAACATCCCGTACCATTCGCTGTATATCCACCAGTACTGCAGCGGGACAGCTAGGTAGGCCCAAAACAGGACACGCCGGTCTGCGCGGCGTGTGGGGATCAAAGAAAAATACTCCTTGAGTGCGAGATACGAAACAAATGCAAAAAAGATAATCGCGATTCCCCGACAAAAAAGCAGCACGCCAAGAAAAAGTACAATGATCATCCACCAGGTCTTTATTCTATTGACCAGCTCCCGGTGATTCTTGTTCCGCTGGAGTTTCTTCAACAGGACAATGATAACCGAAGCAAATATCAGAATTGCAATAATCCCGGCCATACACCAGATTACATTTGGAGGCGGGGGATGCCATTTCATCGCGCGATCTCCTTCAAGGCCCTGTGGGCCCGGTTCACAATTGTCAATACAGCCAACAACAGAAGCGCCCCGAAAACAAACGTAAGCCACCGTCCCGTGGGAACACCAGCGCCGATAAGCAACGCGAGGATACCGAATACAAACGCCCGGTCACTTTTCCCCATCGGCCCATCGTATCTTCGCTGTGCGCCGATCTGAACCGCAATAACACCGGTCAATTCAGTAAACACCGCCAATACCACAACCAGAACTAAGAGGACATTAGGAACATCAGGGATTACCGCAAAAGGCAGGTATAACGCTACATCAGATGCGACATCTCCGAGTTCATTCAGGACGGCACCCAGGGCAGTACTCATGTTGTGTTCACGCGCCAGCATCCCGTCAATAGCGTTTAAAGCCATGCGGACAAAAAGCATAGCGGGAATGAGGAATAGCGTCCATCTGGCAGCGTCAAATACCCACACTGCTGTCCCAGTCAAAAAAGAAAGAGTAATGGCCAGAATAGTAACCTGGTTTGCGGTAACACCATGCTTCGCCAGGGAACTACAGATGGGCCGCAACAATCTCTGGAAAGCGGGCTTCAGATCATAAATGGTCATATTAGTAACCACTAAGCAGTTTATCAGCAATTACGGGGCAAATACCTATTTCCCTTGTCAATAAATCAGGGTAAAAGGGGGTTGACCCCTTTAAGTTACTCTTATGACAAAAGGATCACGCCCCATCTATGCCAATTCTACCGTCATAGTTCTCCGGCGGCAAGGGTCTGCTTATAACGAAATGGCGTTATACTTACAGGCGTCGACGCAAAGGCCGCAATCAGTGCATTTTGCAGGGTCATACTCGACGAGCATTTTACGCTCCAGCGCTCCCGCAGGACAGGCTTCAACGCAACCAACACAGGCCGCGCCACATTCACACGATGTGCATTTGCCGTCTTTCCAGCAGCACTTTTCGTAATCGATTTTTATCGGCATAAATACCTTCTCTTTTTCTCAGCGCCAAAGCAAAGGCTCCCCACACTTAACACAATAAAACACCCCATGAATAAGCTAAGCGCATTTTTCATATTACCTTCGCTGCCCGTATATAGGCGGGAAGATTCGCAACCCCACAATCAGCTATCTCTTTAAGAACCGGCTCTACCTGCATGCTGTAGCGCCGGGAGATATTTACCGGGTCAAGTCCCGGCCAGCCCCAACAAGCAGCATGAACGACATCATCAATTACATAAGAAATATCACCCAGAGTAGTGGGGTGCATAGTTTCTATTGGAGATTGGCCCGGCGGATTGGAGATCAAGTCCAGGATAACCGCTCCTTTCTTGAAAAATCTCAACATATCGCGGGTAATTATAAGCTTTTTCCCGCGTAATTCCTTAGGCCAGTTGATGGCATTTACCAGGATGTCTGTACCGGGGATATGCTCACTTAAATTCTCAAAATCTTTTTTATGCAGAATAATAACCCGGGCAAATTTTCTGGCCGCACATTGAATTGCCCCTTGAGCGACATTCCCGTAGCCCATAATCTTAACTAAACATTGGGCAGAATCACCACCCCAGAGCTCAAACCCTTTCTCCATACCCAGATACCCGGTATGGTGCAAAGCCTCTATCATCCGCCTGCCCAGCGGATCTTTAATTTCCTCCATGGCAATCGCCCTTAGCCGGTATTTTTTAAACAGTCCCCGTAAATGGGCGTTACCGGAAAGGTGCAGCATTGAAAATACAGCTGCTCCCGGCTTCATCATAGCCAGCTCTTCCTGTTTAGGCTCTTTAAGACGTACTACCAGGGAGCAGCTGTAAACTCTCTTAGCATCAGCGATTTTTGCTCCCGCTTGACTGTAATCACTATCCTTAATACCTATCCCCTCTCCTGCGCCTTGCTCTACATAAACTGTATGAGCAGAGGTTATGTTTTTTAATCCTTTAGGCAGTAAAATTACCCTTTTTTCCCGGGGCCGGTTTTCACGGGCTATGCCTATATCCATAAAAATCTCCCTTTAACCAGCGATGTCAGCATAATAGAATTTCTTATTTTCAAAATTTTTAAAAGTATATCTTTTCCTTTCGTGCTTGGCTATATAGTTAGGCAAAAGCGGAATTTTGCCTCCGCCACGCTTAAGATCGACTATAAGCTGTGGTATTGCTAATCCGGAAGTGTGGCCGATGAGCTTCCGCATAATCCGCAAGGCTCTGGTAATACTTACCCGGAAATGATAAGTCCCTCTTACCGCATCAGGAATATACAAATAATACGGCCGCACCCGCATGGCAAGCAGGCCTTCAAACAACTTTTTTAAAACTCGCGCGCTATCGTTTATTCCCGCCAGAAGAACAGTCTGATTTCCCAACACTATGCCGTTATCAGCCAGCATACTGCAGGCCCGACGGCTCTGCCGGGTTATTTCCTGGTAGTGGTTAAATTGGGTATTAAAATAAATCGGCGAATATTTATTAAGCATCCTGCAGAGTTTAGGCGCAATCCGCTGAGGCAAAACACAGGGTGTACGGCTGTGTATCCGGATAATCTCAATATGCTTAATCTTGCGCAGAGTTTTAAGGTAATATTCCAGCCTATCATCACTCAGCATGAGTGGATCTCCGCCGGAGACAATCACGTCTCTTACGCTTTTGTGCCGGGCGATATAGTGAAATGCTCTTTGGACATACTTATTGCGCAAGACCTTCTCTTTGGTACCGATATTTCGTTTTCGGGTGCAAAAACGACAGTAGCCGGCGCACATATCTGACACCGCAAGCAGCACTTTGCCGGGATAACGATGGATCATTCCCGGAATAGGTGAATACTTCTTTTCTCGCAGGGGATCCCTTCTGCCTAAAGAGAGTTGTGTTTCTAAGACACTTGGTACACACTGCTTCCAGATAGGATCACCTTTTCTTTTTATTAAGCTTAAATAGTAAGAATTTATTCTCATCGGATAAAGAGAAACTACCTTATCTATTCTTCGCTTATCAATATCGAAAAGCTTCTTAAGCCTCCTGGTATCAGTAACAGAATTTGCTAGAATTTCTTTCCAATGCTTCATGTTAATTGCCCTTTATTCTTGATAAATCTTCTATATTTATGAATTCTCCGTATTCTTTAAGGACTGCCGTTTTCTTCTTAAGATTAATTATATCCTGCTTAGTCTCAAACTCCCAGCTATGGGTAAGCACACTTACAATAATATCACAAGATTCCGCTAAGGAAATCTTTTTTAAATTAGAGCAGATTTCTCCCAAAATATCTTGATTTGACTTTTCATAATACAAATAAAAACCGTTAAAATATCCCACCGGTATCTCATAAACTCCGGACTTACCTTTCCGGCGATGGTCTTTAAGATTCATTTCATATAAAGAACTCGGCGAGCCTCTCCAGTCGGAAACTACTCTTTTTCCATGCATAAGATACCTCTGGGGTTCACAGGAGAAATCATAACCTAAGTTATTTTCCTTTAAAACCGGTATTAATCCGGCAGAAAATGCCATGTAGCCGCCGCGATAAGAAGAAAGGCTTAAATCCCTTTCTCTAAAGGCGCTCACCTGCGCCCCAACGATATTACGCATATATTCAAGGTTATCGAAATAATAGTCTTTTTGCGGATCATCCTCGTGACCATGAAGACCGATATTACCCTGATTTTTGACTATTTTCCGCCAAAGCTCCGGAAAGGGTGATTTAAGAAAAAAATCGCGTGCGCGGGGTGATGAATGAACAAAATGAATAAACTTTCCGGAAAGGTTTTCTTTAGTAAATCTTATTTCTTGCTCAATAAGCCCCTGCATTAAGTCAACACAAGGAAGCCTTTTCTTTTCGCTTAAGTTTACATCGAAATAACCTTTCCAATCGCCATCGACTGTAAACACATAAAAAAGCATACACCTCATTTAAGCAAATATTGGAAGGGTTGTAAAGATAGAATGTAAAAGAATAAGGCCAACTCCTTTTTAGAAAACAGAAAAGTCGGCCCTTCGGAATACTCAGGATTAATCTTGCTCGAAATCGAAAGATTAAGGATTTTTAGAAAGAATCAGCGGGGAAAAAGAAAACCGCTCCTATAGAAAATAATGCCTAATGAATCTTTATTATTACTTCTTCACAATGCGCACATTAATAGCGCTTGCCCCTTTGGGAGATTTTTCAACTTCAAACTCAAGCTCATCATTTTCATTCAAAGCGTCAAACTCAACGTCCA
>CAYQUQ010000022.1:0-27721 GCA_964420965.1 uncultured Planctomycetia bacterium
GCACGTGTTAGCTTAACGGGGAGCAGTATAGTTTGTATCTTGTATCTTGGTTATTGGTTATTTCACCTAATAAAGTATGGATATAGATAGCTTTAAACGGGCCTGCGTTATCGGTTGGGAAAGAAGCGGAATTTCACTCTGCAATCTGCTTTTGTCTTTAAAAAAAGAAGTCCGGGTCAGCGAGATCAGAGAGCGGAGCTGTTTTGCCCCGTCTTTAATCGATGAATTTCGCCGCCAGGGAGTGGAATTCGAATTTGGCGGCCACAGCCAGGATTTCATTAAAGATTCCCAATTGGTAATTGTAAGCCCGGGTGTAGATATGACTGCCTCTCCGCTGGCCGAAATCATTAAAGTTTATGCTTTGCCCTGCGTGGGAGAACTGGAGTTTTCATCCTGGCTGACTAAGGCCAAATGCATAGCCATTACCGGGACTAACGGGAAAACCACCACCAGCTATTTAACTTATAAGGTTTTCCAAGAGAAAAGAAAAAGAGTTTTTTTGGGCGGAAATATCGGAACCCCTCTTTCTTCCTTTGTTTTAAATACGAAAGACAAAGATTTAATTATTCTTGAGGTAAGTTCTTTTCAACTGGAAACTATCTTTAAATTCCGTCCCTTTGTGGCTGCCTTTCTTAACATCGAGCCGGATCATCTTGATCGCTATCCCGATTTCGGTGAGTACCTTAAGGCTAAAATGAATATTTTTAGAAATCAAAGGCCGTCGGAATGGGCCGTGTTGAATAAAGAGGAAAATTTCATTTCGTCGCTGAAGAAACAAATCCGGGCTAAAATAATCTATTTTTCGGACGAATTTGCTAACGAGAATTTATCCTGCGTATATCGAATTGCCGGCATCTTCGGTTTGAGTAAAACCGATTGCCTCAAGGTTTTCTCGTCGTTTACGGGGCTGCCGCACCGCCTGCAGCTGGTCCGCAAGGTCAACAACATTACCTTTGTCAATGATTCCAAAGCCACAAATCCTGCTTCGACCATCTGGGCGCTGAAGAATACCCGTTCGCCGCTTATCCTTATTGCCGGAGGAAAAGACAAGGGACTGGACTTTTCGGCGATATCCCCTTATTTAAGGCGGGTTAAGAAGTTAAACCTTTTCGGAGAATCAGCCCCAAAAATAAAGGAGGTGCTGGATTCGCAAATAAAGTCAGAAATTTTTCCTTCTCTGAGGAGCCTCGTGGTTTCTTCTTTCCAGGAAGCCCGCCCCGGAGACACCATACTTTTTTCACCGATGTGCGCGAGTTTTGATTTGTTTTCCAATTACGAAGAGAGAGGCGATAAATTCATCGAGATAGTAAATGACCTTTAGGAAGCAGAAGCGATGGTAAATTTGAAGCGAGAGAGGAAGTTCCTGTTTTTTACGATTTTTGCGCTGACCCTTTTCGGGCTGCTGATGGTCTATGAAGCTTCAAGCATATACGCCTTTAAAGAATATGATGATGCCGCCTTCTTTTTTAAAAGGCAGCTATTGTTCTTCGCCATGGGGTTAATATTTTTCTTCCTTACCCTTTTGGTTGATTTAGGCTTTTTGAGATTGCGCAACAAAGAACTTTTACTTTTCACCGTTTTTTGTTTAATCGCGGTTATTTTTGTCGGTAAAAGGGTGGGCGGGGCAAGAAGATGGCTGCATTTGGGCGGATTTAACTTTCAGCCTTCGGAATTATTGAAAATATCCCTGTTGATTTATGCCGCTGACTATTACCGGAGGAAAAAGAATTTAATCAAAAGTTTACGGCTCGGTCTTCTTCCTTTAGGAATTGTTTTTGGACTGGTGTGTGTCTTGCTGCTTCTACAGCCGGATTTAGGAACCGGTATTTTCTGGGCCATGTGGGCTGTGTTATTTCTTTTTATTTTCGGCGCCCGGAAAAAGCATCTGGTGCTCATTATTCTGGCCGGTATCATCTTTGGGCTTATTTTTATAAAGATGCAGCCTTATCGTTTTCAAAGAATCGTGGCTTATTTTAACCCCTTTTCTGATCCTCGGGGTGCGGGTTTCCAGCTGATTCAGTCGCAGATCGCTTACGGGGAAGGCGGCATTTGGGGGGTGGGTTTAGGCGAGGGGAGACAGAAGCTTTCTTTTCTTCCTGCATCGCATACTGATTTTGTGTACTCGATCATCGCTGAAGAATTCGGACTTTGGGGATCCTTAGGGATAATGTTTGTTTTTTTCCTTCTCTTCCATAAGATGTTTAAGATTGCTATGCTGGCCGGTGATGATTTTAAAAAAGCAATATTGTGGGGCATAATTTTTATTTTCTTTCTGGAAGTGATCATAAATATCGGAGTAAGCTGCGGACTCTTTCCGACCAAGGGGCTGCCGCTTCCCTTTATGAGTTATGGGGGCAGCAGCCTGGTCGTACATTATATTCTTCTGGGGCTGTTTTTCAACGCCTCCAGAACGGAAAGGGTAGCAGTATGAAAAGGTTAAGTAGTTAGGTTAAGGTAAAGAAGCCGGTTTGGTAGTTAGGCAAGGGTAAGGTAAAATATAAACAATACCAACTACCTAACCCAACAACCAAACCGGCCTCCTAACCCAACTACTTAACCTAAGAGATAACTATGCGAGTATTGTTAGTATGTGAGCGCAGCGGGGGCCATATTTTTCCGGCCCTGGCCTTCGGGAAAAAAATCAGAAAGTCCGGTCTTGAGCCGGCTGACCGGAATACAGAGGTTTATTTCTTCGCTACATCTCCTTTTTTAAAAAAATATATCGAAAAAGAGAGCTTTGCAGTTTTCGGAAAGAGCTTTTCGAGCCGGAACCTGGTCCGGGAAGGTTTCTGGCGTTTTTTTGAAGCTCTCTATTTACTTTTCAAGCTTAAGCCGGACAAGGTTATCGGCTTCGGCGGCCGGGACAGTTTTTTTCTGATCCTATTCAGCTCGCTTTTATTTTTAGATACGTCAATTTATGATCCCAACCTGAAACTGGGCAGGGCGAATAAAATTCTTTCTTTCTTTGTCCGGAAAGTATTGCGGGGTTTTGCCGTAGAAGCTAAAGGCAAAAAAACAGAGGTAGTCGGTGTACCTTTAAGGGACAATATAAAAAAGGTCGACAGATTGGCCGCCCGCAGAGAATTAGGCTTCAGCAGCCAACCCGTTGTTTTTTGCTTTGGGGGGAGCCAGGGTTCGTATTTTCTTAATCGCGTATTCATAGAATTCATGCAAAGATTTAAAGGCGATTTTCAGGTTATCCACCTTACCGGCCGGGATGGATACTTGGAAATTATGCAATTATATAATAAAATGGGTATCAAGAAGTTTATTAAGGATTTTTATTATCGGATGGAGGTTCTCTACAGCGCTGCGGATATCGTCGTTTCTCGTTCCGGAGCGAACACCCTGGGGGAAATTTCTTATTACGGCCTGGCTTCCGTTTTAATACCTCATCCTCAACCCAGCGGGCATCAAAAGGAAAATGCCCTGCATTTTAAAAAGCGGCAGGCCGCTTTTGTGCATTTCCAGGATGAATTTTCGTTTGAGAATTTCAGCAATTCTTTAAACAAGCTCATTTACGATGTGGATTTAAGAGGAGAGCTTAAAAAGAAAGCCGGCGGGATAAAACTAGGGGTTGATTTTGAAGAGTTTTGTAATCGGGCTGATTTTTAGTCTTTTTATTAATTTCGGCATAAATTTAAGGGCGCAGGCCCGGGGTAAAGAATTCAGGCAGCTGCGTTCTTCGCATTTTATAATTAATTATCAGCAGGAGGTGGATAAATCCGAGGTATCTGAAATCAAGGATATCGCCGAGAAATTTTATCGGGTTATAACTCAGGAATTCCATCTGATTCGGGATAAGCTTTGGTTATGGGAAAACCGGGCTAAGATTTATATTGCCAAGGACCGGCAGAGTTACCTTGAGCGGTTTGGCTGCACTTCCTGGTCGGCCGCCTGCGTCAACTATAACGCTAAAATAATCTATACTTATCCCGGGCATCCCCGGCTTACGCCGATTTTTGTTCATGAGTTAACACATATCATTTTTCGGGAATATGCGCGGCAGAGTAAATTTCCCCTTTGGCTGGATGAGGGGATGGCTACTTACATGGAGGATAAACACGGCGGAGGTTTGTACCAGAAGCGGCTTCCTTTTTTAAAGAAGGCGATAGAGGAGGATAAGTACATTAAGCTTTCGGAATTGAACGCGGTAACCTTTAACAGCTTGAGGAATAAATCCGAAGATTACGTAAGGCTTTTTTACCTGCAATCCTTTTCGCTGGTTAATTTTATTATCGACCGGTACGGAAACTATAACTTTAGCAATTTCCTTACTTTTCTCCGGAGAGGGGAAGGTGTAACCGGGGCGCTGTCGAAAGCTTTCTACCACTTCAAAGATCTGGATCAGTTAGAGGCAAGATGGAAAAAATTTTATCAAAAGTAAGAAATATCTATCTTTTGGGTATCGGAGGTATCGGCATGAGCGGTCTGGCCCTGCTCCTTAAGGAGAAAGGATTTCAAGTCTGGGGCTCGGACTTAAAGGATAATTACAACGTTAAAATACTCCGGGATAAGGGCGTAAACGTATTTATCGGGCACAAGCGGGAACAGATTAATCCCGGGATTCAGCTGCTTGTTTACTCTTCGGCGATTAAAGGCGATAATGTCGAGCTGTTAGCGGCCAAGGCAAGGCAAATCCCGATTATAAAAAGGGGTAAACTTCTGGCCGAACTTTCCGAAGGCAAGAAAGCCGTAGCTGTAGCCGGCAGCCACGGCAAGACCACCACCTCTTCTCTGTTGAGCCACTTATTAACATCTTTAGGGTACCGGCCCACAGTGTTTGTCGGGGGTTTGCCCCTTAACTACACTCAGGGAGCCTGGTGGGGGAAGGATTACTTTGTAATTGAAACCGACGAAAGTGATGGTAGTTTTTTGTATTATAATCCCTGGGTATCTATAATTACCAATATTGACCGGGAGCACCTTGATTATTACGGCGATATGGAAAAATTAAAATCCGATTTTTTAAAATTTGCCCACCATACGCAGGAAAAAGTCTTCGGCTGGGGCGATCAGCCTTTTATTGACGATATTATTTCCGAAGTTAAAGGGTACAGCTTTGGTTTCGGAAATCATAATTTGGTCCGGGCCGATAATTTTAGATTTGACGGAGAATTCTGCCGTTTCGATCTATACATAAAGGAAAAGCCGGTTACCGGCATAAAGACATCGCTCTTAGGCCGGCATAATTGCCTTAATGTTCTGGCGGCATTTTGTTTTTTTTACCATCTCGGTGAAGATTTAGAGAAAGTAAGCCGCAAGCTAGAAAGCTTTAGAGGGACGAAGAGAAGGTTTCAGACCAGAGCGCAAGTGCGGGGGGTTAAATTCATCGACGATTATGCGCATCACCCTACAGAGATTGAGGCGGTGATCAAGGCCGCGCACCTGCTTAAGCCGAAGCGGCTGTTTGTGGTATTGCAGCCGCACCGTTTTTCACGAGTTAGATTGCTGCAGCGTGAGTTTTCCCGATGTTTTTCGCAAGCGCACCGGGTGGTGATAACCGATATCTATGCCGCGGCGGAGAAAAATACAGGGGGCGTAACCGCTCAGTCTCTTTGCGATGCGGCCGGCAAAGATCACCCCCATAAAATAGAATACGTTTCTAAAACTAAACTGTCCGCAGTATTGCCGCAACGTTTAAAAGAGGGGGATTTGGTGCTGGCCTTAGGGGCGGGCGATATCAACCTCCTGATGAGGGAAGTTATAGATGAGTTTAAAAAGATTAGAGCCGGCGTTTAATGTTGATTTAAGAAGATTGACCGCGATAAAAATCGGCGGCCGGGCAAAACATCTCTTTATTGCCCATGATCCGGATGACCTGGGTGAAATTGTAAATAATGTCGGCCCGGCGTTCCATATCCTGGGTAAAGGGTCCAATATTTTAGCCAAAGACGGCTTGCTCCAGACACCGGTAATAAAGCTGGGGGCGGGCTTTTCGTATCTAAAAGAAAGCGGCGTCGGTATTGATGTCGGCGCCTCAACTCCGCTTTCGCATCTGATCGGATACTGCCTTAAAAATAATTTAGGAGGCTTAGAGAATTTAGCCGGGATTCCGGCCACGGTCGGGGGGCTGCTGATCATGAATGCTTCTTCTTTCGGCAGCAATATCGGATTTTGCCTTAAGGAAGTAAGGGTGATGGATAAAAAGGGGAGCTTGCAGACTCTGCCCAGAGACAAAATTATTTTTGGATACAGACATTCAAGCCTTAAAGACTATATCGTTTTGGGCGCGCAGTTTTTTCTTTCCCCGGGGGCTGCGGTAAAAGAAAAAGTAAATTATTACTTAAAGAGAAGGATTCAAACCCAGGATTTCACGCTTCCCAGTTGCGGCTGCGTTTTTAAGAATCCGGCTAATTTCAGTTCCGGTTTTCTTATTGATTCCTGCGGATTTAAGGGGGTGCGAAAAGGCGGGGCTGCGGTATCTTTACGGCACGCCAATTTTATGGTCAATTTGGGTTACGCCGCATACAGCGACGTGGACTTTCTGATTGCAAAGATTAAAGATAGAGTTTATAAGAATTATAGTATAATCTTAGAAGAAGAGATTGAGCGATGGATTTAAGGAAGCTGTCAGCATTCAGCTATCAGCCATCAGCGGCTGAAAGCTGAGAGCTGAAAGCTGAGAGCTGATTTTATGGATTTAAAGGCTATCAAGATAGGGGTGTTGGGGGGAGGAGTTTCTTCCGAAAGAGAGATCTCTCTCATTTCGGCTCAGCAAGCTTATCAAATCCTGGAAAGGAATAATCTGAAGCCGGTTTTTATTGATATTACCGCTTCCGAACGGAATGAAGTCAAAGCTTTAATCCGGTCTTATAGTATCGATGCAGCTTTCATCGCTTTGCACGGAGAGTTCGGAGAAGACGGTAAGTGTCAGCAAATTTTAGAGGAGTTGCGCATCCCCTACACTGGCTCCGGCCCCGCAGCCAGTTTCTTAAGCCTGGATAAATCTTTATCCAAAAAAGTTTTTGTGAAAAACGGCATAACTACCCCCCGTTTTTCTGTCTATTCCCGGCTCAAAGACATACCCGAAGATATAGAGTTCCCCATAGTGGTAAAACCGCATTTTTCCGGTTCAAGCTTAGGGGTTTCTATTGTCCGGCGGGAATCAGAATTGAAGGAGGCGGTGCGTAAAGCTTTTTCTTATAACAGCAAGGTCATAATTGAGGAATATATAGCCGGTAGAGAGTTAACCGTGGGGATTCTGGCCGAAAGCCCCCTGGCCGTAGTGGAAATTATCCCCCGTAAGGGGCACTATGATTTTGAAGCCAAGTACGACGACGGAGGGGCCAGTTTAATGGCCCCGGCCAGATTAGAGGAGAGAGTATACAGGTCGGTTCAGGAAATCGGGCTGCGGGCCCATCAGGCTTTGGGCTGCCGGCATTTTTCCCGGATAGATCTGCGCTTAAGCCCGGAAAACAAGCCTTATGTGCTGGAGGTCAATTCTATACCGGGATTGACCGCCCACAGTTTACTTCCGCTTTCCGCCCGGGCTTGCGGTATAACCTTTGGTAAATTGATTTTACAAATGGTAGAGTTAGCGTTATCAAATTATATCCGGGTATAAAATCGAAGGAGTATCCATATGGCCAGGAGAAGAAGAAGCAGATTCAAACAGGTTAATTTCAAATTGAACCCTAAACTGGCCTGGATCGGGGGGGTCAGTTTACTGGCGATTATCCTTATTTGCAGTTTAGGCTATGCCATTCACAACTTAGAGGTTTTTAAAGTGAGAGAAGGCAATATAAAATCTAATGTTGATTTAAGCCGGACTCTCAAAGATAAATTTAAGGATAAATCGATATTTGCTTTAGACTTAAAATCATTTTCTTCCGCTCTTGCCCGTGAACATCCCGAGTATAAAAAAGTTTCTGTTTTAAGGAAGTTTCCCTCTACGGTTATCGTGGCGGTGGAGAAAAGAAAGCCCTTTGCCCAGATAAAGGGGCGAAGATTTTACCCGGTGGATAAGGAAGGTATTGTGTTAAGAAGCGGCGAAGAATCTCCCTTAGCAGATTTGGTTTCCATAGAGACGGGCGATTATGACCGCCTGTTTCGCAGGGGCTACCGTATTTCCGGAACGAAATTAGAGTCTGCCTTTAATCTAATTGACAGCCTTAAACAGGAAAACCTCCTTGATCAATTCGAAGTTACGTTAATAAATTCCCGGAATTTAGACGCGCTTTGTTTTTTTATCAGCCCGAGAAAGGATGATACAGCCGGGGATGAGGTTTTTCCGGATATAAAAGTAATTATCGGAAAAGATGATTTTAACCGGAAATTGAACTTGCTCAAGGGCCTTGTAGACCGGAAATTGAAAGATAAACTGTCTTTAGTAAAATATATCGATTTGCGGTACAAGAAAATGTATGTAGGGTTCCAGCGATGAGAGGGGCATGTGCGATAACCTTAGATAACGACCGGACATTTATCTCTTTTGGCGTCAGTAAAAGAGGAACTCTTTCTTTTCTCCGGGAGGTAGAAGTTCCTCCCGGCCGCCGGGATACCGATCCCTTTATTTTTTTACAGGCAAACTCTGAGATTCTCAATAAAAAAATAAAGGAGGTTGAAGAAAGCGATTCTCTGCGTGTGGAGAGAGTTTTCCTGGAATTGCCCAAGGAGTTTGAAAGCCGAAGAATTGTCAGCGAAGTCGTCCCTTTAAAACGCAGAAAAAAAATAGCCTTAAGGGATATTCCTTATGTAAGAAAACATCTCGAAGGTAAATTTCTGGACTGGGACGATTTTTGTGTCCATAATATCATGATCGGTTACGGGGTTGACGGCAAGAATTATGCCAGTCTTCCTTTAGGTATATGGACCAAAAAAATTCAGGCCCAATCGATGCTGGTTTACACTAAAGACAAGATATACCGTAAAGCTTTGGATATATTCGATAATATGGACCGTAATTTCGGCGGTTTTGTCTCTGGGCAGATAAGTATGTATGCTTGCGCGTTTGATCTTTCCGGCCAGAAATACCTGTCGGGGTCGATAAAAGAAGAGCCGCCGCAGGTGGTAGTTAATTTCGGCTATAATACCAGCTGCTTTGCGGTGCGTAATAAAAATGATTTTATCTTAAGCCCCAGCTTTGATTTCGGTTTAAAAAAGATAATCGATGAGCTGTCGAAACGATTTCTTTTAAATCCCCCCTTAGCTCAGGAGGTATTCCAGCGCTATATTTCGTTCAAGGAAATACCGTATTTTAAGGAAGTAACCATTAAAAAGGGCGGCGGGTATATCAATCTAAGCGTTCAGGCCGCAAGTTTTTTTATTAAAGACTATGTCCGCAGAGAGTTTTCTTCTTTATTGCAGCGGGTAAGAGAGGATGTCGGCGGGGATGAATTTGTTATTTCCTTTATCGGCAGGTTGAATGTGAAAGAGGGATTTTACGGATTCTTGAAGAATTATTTTTCCTGTAATTTAAAATCACCGATTCAAAACCCGTCTTTATCTTCTTCGTCCGGGTGTTTACGCTACGGGGTATCCGGATTTTTAGAGAAAAACCATAAAAGAAACAGGTCTTTTTTACAGAATATCCTTGAGGTGTACCGGGAGTACTTTTAGCATGGCCAAAAGAGTGCAAATATTACATATTTCTGAATTCGGCGGGCATAGCAAAGCCGCTCAAAATATAAAGGAGGCGATTAGCTTCCGGGACCCCCATATAAATGTCGCGACCTTAAACGGCTTAGGGCATTTTTATCCCCGGGGGGAAAAGGTAATCGATTTTATGTACCTGTCGACGATAAAGTACCTGCCTCGCCTCTGGGGAAGGGCTTACGACCGCCATAAGGTGATAAAAGCTCTAACTCCTTACCGTAAGGTGTTGCACCGGTTTAGCTTTGGCAAGCTGGCCAATCTTATCCGTAAGGGTAAGCCGGACTGCTTTGTGGCTACCCAGGCTTTTCCCTGCGGTTTGATCGCCGACTTCAAAGAGAAGAGAGGGGTGGATATTCCTCTGATCGGAATCGTGACCGATTACCACCCCCACCGTTTCTGGGTTCATCCTTTTGTGAACCGGTATGTTGTAGCCTGTCTGGAGGCAAAAGAGTCGTTAATGGCCGAAGGCGTAGGGGAAGAAAAAATAAAAGTATTAGGCATACCGATATCGGTAAAGTTCCTTACGCCTTACCACCGGGAGGAAATCAGCAGTAATTTAGGTTTCGATGAAAATCTGCGGTCGGTTTTGATCATGGGGGGAGGGCTAGGTATCGGCCCGATAAAATCAATAGCTAAAGCCCTGGATGACTTAGATTGTGATTTTCAGATTATAGTAGTCTGCGGTAAGAATAAGAGTCTCTATGAGTGGTTCTCCAAAAACAAGGGTGACTTCAAGAAGCCGGTTTCTAATTTTGGCTATGTCGATTTCATCCATAAAATTATGGATTTTTCCGACATAATTATCACCAAAGCCGGAGGGATAACTATTTCCGAAGCCCTGGCTAAGGGATTATGTATCGTTCTGGTCAAACCTATCCCCGGTCAGGAGGAGAGAAATGTGCATTACCTTTCCAAAGCCAAGGCGGTGGTGAAAGCCGAAGACCATAAGCAGATACCGAACCTGATTGGAGAATTTTTTAAGGATAAGAAGAAACTGTATCAGTTAAGGGAGAGAGCAAAAGAGACTTCTTTTATCGACTCTTCTTTAAGGATTGTCGATTTAATCTTTGAATTAATCAGCTAATGTATTATCGTTATTTTGTCGGAAAATTTCTGGCCCTGGCTCTTCCCCGACGCATCTCTTATTTTTTGATTAAGGTCATAGCTTTAGCGAAATTTTATTTTTCCCGGAAAGACCGCCGAGACATAACTTACAATCTGACCCCGGTAATTAAAGATAAACGTATTCTCCAGAAATGTGCCCGAAGGTCATTGGTCAACTTTTCCTATTACCTGGTGGATTTTGTCCGTTACAGCAAGCTCAACCGTAATTTTGTGGAAAAATACGTTAAGGTCGACGGTTTGGAAAACGTAAACCAGTGTTTAGCTCAGCATAAAGGAGTGATTTTAGCTGCTGCTCATCTGGGAAATTATGAATTGGGAGGCGCGGTTACTGCTCTTTTAGGCTATCCGCTCTGCGTAGTTGCCCTTCCTCACCAGGATGCCCGTGTGAATAAATTTTTTGACACTCAGCGCAAAACGGTGAGGTTGGAAGTGATTGCCACTGGTACGGGGATAAGGGGCTGTTTTGACGCACTAAAAAGTAACAAGATAATTGCCTTGCTGGGAGATAAGGATTTTGCCGGCAAGGGCCTAAAGACTAAAATGTTTTCTCGATATGCTTATATTCCCCGGGGGATAGCTTTTTTTGCTTTTAAGACCGCAGCTCCAATTGTGCCCGCCTTTTTTATTCGGGAGAACAAATTTTTTTATCGTCTAATTTTTGAAAAGCCTGTTCCCTACGATAAGAATAAGGATGGCGAACAGGCGATACTGGATAGGTATACTTTAGTTTTGGAGAAGTATATAAAGAAATATCCCGATCAGTGGTATATGTTTGAAAAGTACTGGCTCCCAGAGAATGAGCAATGAACCCCGTTAGAAATTTTGATAAAACAGGTGGAAACAAAGATATTTCTAACGGGGTGAAGATATGGGTTGTGATCCCGGCTTATAACGAAGGGTTCAGTTTAGGAGTTATTCTCAACGCGATAAGAAAGACAGGCTTATCGGTCCTGGTAATCGATGACGGCTCTACCGATAATACTTATGCGGTGGCTAAGGAAAAAGCGGATGCGGCAATCCAGAACGAAAGTAATTTAGGAAAGGGTACGTCTCTGAATAAAGCTATAGCTTATCTGCGCGAAAACTGCGAATTCGATTATATAATTACCATGGATGGCGACGGCCAGCACAGCCCCGCGGATCTGGACAAATTCATCGAGGCGGCCAGGAAGGGAAACGGTTTTGTAGTCGGCAACCGCATGGGTAAGCCTTTAGGCATGCCCGGATTAAGAATAGTTACTAATAAACTCATGTCCTGGCTCATATCCCGGATTTGCGGATATAAAATTCCCGACACTCAATGCGGGTTTCGCCTGATAAAACGAGAGGTGCTGGAGAGTATTGTAATTAAAACCAGTAAATTTGAAGTTGAATCCGAACTGGTCATAAAAGCATCCCGGGCGGGTGTGCGGATAAAGAGTATTCCGATAAGGAGTATTTATTTTGCGCATCAGCCGAGCAGAATTCGCCCCCTGGCGGATACGGTTAGATTTATAAAATTCATCTCAAAACTAAGCTATGAGCCCCGTTAGACCTCTGCAAAATAGAGGTCCAGGGGTAGTATTATATAGTTAGAATATGAGGAGGTCTAACGGGGTGAGCGGTCCTGACTTCGAAAGTTTAAGAAAAAAAATGGTCTCCGAGCAGATTTCCGGCCGGGGTATAGAGAATTTTCAGGTATTAGAGGCTTTTGCCAGAGTTCAGCGCCATCTCTTTGTGCCGGTCACCCGCCGGAAAGCTGCTTATGCCGATTCTCCGTTACCGATCGGCCAGGGCCAGACTATTTCCCAGCCTTATATGGTAGCCCTGATGACGCAAGTTTTAGACTTAAAGCCGGGGATGCGGGTTTTGGAAATCGGGACCGGCAGCGGTTATCAGGCGGCTATTCTTTGTTTTTTGGGAGCACAAGTTTACACTATCGAAAGAATTTCCAGTCTGGCCGAAAGGGCGGAAGAGGTTCTTAATACTCTGGGGCATAAAGTCCAAATAAAGGTTGGCGATGGAACCTTGGGCTGGGCTGAATTTTCTCCTTATGACCGGATAATTGTTACTGCCCGCGCAGCTCATATTCCCCAAGCATTTATAGATCAGGTTAAAGTGGGGGGAAAAATAATAATTCCTTTAGGCCCCCGGTTCCATCAGGATTTGAAGGTAATTAGTAAGATTTCCGAAAATAAAGTAGAAGAAGAATCTGTCTGCGGCTGTGTATTTGTCCCTTTAATCGGCAAAGATGGGTGTAAAGAGTAAAGTTTTTACTTTTTTTGTGACGGCATTTCCGGAAGAAATTACCACCGTTTTGGTGGCGACTCTTCCTATTTTTGAATTAAGGCTGGCCGTTCCCCTCGGCATCATCAAGTTCAATTTGCCGCCGCTCCAAGTCTATTTTTTATCTCTCCTGGGGAATATGCTGGTGGTTTTGCCGCTTCTATTATTTTTTAAATATTTTTTTCACCAGCTGGAAAATCTTAAATTTGTGGGTAAATTTTTTAAGTGGTGGTTTCAGCGGGTTGAGCGAAAATCAAAAATCGTTGAGCGCTGGGGTTTCTGGGGCCTGGCCCTCTTTGTATCCATACCCTTGCCGGTAACCGGGGCCTGGACCGGAACGGTGGCAGCTACTTTATTCGAAATGAGGATTAAAAAAGCATTTTTAGCTATTTTTGTGGGGGTAGCCCTGGCCGGAATAATTATGAGTATTTTGAGTATAGCCGCAGCTGAGACAATTAAGTCCTGGTTAGTTTTTAGCGGCAGTTAGAAATTCCTTTGAAGATTTTAGAAGAATGAGTATAATTAAATGAGACTTGTACTTTTGCTGCGCCTTCGGCTTGCAAAAGTACTTAGTCGAATTTACCCCCACACCAATTTCGCTCATTAAGTAGATAGCATACAAATTGGTGTGGGGGTTCAGTTCGCAGACGCCCAGCACTAATTGGCTGGGTAGTATATTAACTAACTTACTGCTGGGCTATGAGTTATGAAAATATTTGATTTTCATAACTCATCTGCTCACTAAAGGGGTGTTTATGAAGAATAAGGTATCTGTAATCGGTTCCGGACACGTAGGAGCTACGGTAGCCCAGTATATTGCCGAAAGGGAATTAGCCGATGTGGTAATGGTAGATATTGTGGAGGGTCTGCCCCAGGGCAAATCTTTAGACCTCTGGGAGGCCTCTCCCCTAAGAGGATTTGATAGTGTTTTATCCGGGAGTAATGATTATAAAGACACTGTCAATTCAGATATTGTGGTTATTACCGGCGGCTTGGCCAGAAAACCGGGGATGAGCCGGGAAGACCTTCTGATAAAGAATGCCGAAATTATCAAATCTATCACTAAAGAGGTAGCCGAAAAATCTCCCGAGAGTTTTATTGTTATGGTTACTAATCCTTTAGATATTATGACTTATCTATCCTGGAAGATAAGCGGATTTGCTTCCCAGAGAGTATTTGGTATGGCCGGTATGTTAGATTCGGCACGATTTCGGGCCTTTGTAGCCAGAGAATTGAATGTTTCAGTTAGAGATACCCAGGCTCTGGTTTTAGGCGGACACGGTGATTCTATGGTTCCCTTGCCCCGTTACTGTACTGTCTGCGGTATTCCTCTTCCCGAATTAATTCCTCAAGAGAGGATAGATAGCCTTGTGCAAAGGACACGCAAGGCAGGGGGAGAGATAGTTGCTCACCTCAAGACCGGAAGCGCCTACTATTCCCCGGGTGCTTCTGTGGCCGAGATGGTTGAAGCCGTATTGAAAGATAAAAAGCGGCTCCTGCCTTGTGCTGCCTACTTAAATGGTGAATATGGATTAAAAGATGTGTATGTAGGAGTTCCGGTAATTTTAGGCAGCGGTGGAGTTGAAAAAATTATCGAGATACGACTGAATGACCAAGAAAAAGAAGCTTTAGCTTCTTCTGCTCAGAAAGTAAAAGCTAATATCGAAAAGTTAGGAGTATAAGACAATTGTCAACAGGAGCAATATGAAAGGAGTTATTTTTCCGGGAGAGGGGTCGCAGTATGTCGGCATGGGAAAGAGCCTTTACGAAGGTTTTCCCTGTGTGCGGGATTTTTTTAACCGGATAGATAAAATTCTGGGATGGAAATTATCCGAGTGCTGTTTTTACGGCCCTTCCGAAGAACTGAAACCGGTATATGTCCAGGAATTAGCTATTCTGGCTGTTTCTCTGTCTGCGTATGAAGTTTTTAAAGAGAAGAATATACCCGTCGATTTTTTATCCGGGTTGAGTTCCGGGGAATGCAGCTGTCTTTATTCCGCCGGAGTTTTAGATTTAGAGGACCTGGTTTATTTCGTGAAGGAAAGAGCCTGGGCAATGGGGGAGGCTTCACAAAGAAATCCTTCTTCTTTGTTTGCAGTCATCGGTTTAGAAAGGGGGTACCTTGAAGAAAAGAGCGCCGAAGGCGGTTTTTACCTGGCGAATATAAATTCCCCCAAACAGATAGTTATTGCTTTGAAGAAAGAAGACCGGGAGCGGATAAAGAAATCTTTAGGTTCAGCGGGGGCAAAGGTTGTGGAGCTTGAAGTGGACGGCGGATTTCACTCTCCTTTTATGCAGGTAACCAAGGAGCAATTCAAGAGGAAAGTGGAGAATTTAAAATTTAAAGACGCAAGGATACCTATTGTCAGTAATTTTACCGCAACCGCCCACACCAAAAAGGAAGAAATAAAAAGCAACCTTATTGAGCAATTAGTCTCGCCTGTGCTTTGGCAGGACTGTGCGGAGTTTATGATAAAAAATGGAGTAAAAGTATTTTTTGAGATTGGCCCTTCGCAGATTTTACGGGGATTGATTAAAACCATAAATCCCCGGGTGGAAGTCATTAATATCGAGGCGCAAGAGGATTTAATGAGGCCCGAACTTATGGAGTCTTGACGAACATAAGTTCATTGGCCGAATTAGACCCCCACACCAATTGTGGGGATACCCCCTAAAATACACCAATTGGTGTGGGGGTTCAATTCAACTAGACATTTTTTCTTCGCCTTCGGCTTGAAAAAATCTAAGTTTCATTGAAGTGAATATTTACGAATACCAAGCTAAAGAGCTTCTTAGGAAATCCGGAATGAATGTGCCCAGAGGAAAGGTCAGCTCCGGGGTTTCGTCTGGCGAAGATATTGTTAAAGAAATAGGCTCCGGCCCCTGGGTAGTTAAAGCTCAGGTCATGACCGGCGGGCGCGGCAAAGCCGGCGGCATAAAGATTGCTAAAACTTCGGCAGAGCTTAGGCAATGCGTTGAAGAAATCCTTAGGAATCCTCTTCAGACCTATCAAAGCGGCAACTCAGCTAAGAAAGTAAGGAAGGTTTTGGTTGAGGAGCGCTGCAGTATTGCCAAAGAGTTTTATTTAGCGATCACCATTGACCGCCTGCGTTCGGCAGTAGTTATCGTAACCAGCCCTCAGGGCGGTGTGGAGATAGAAGAAACCGCCAAAAAAAATCCGCAAGCGATTTTTAAGGAATACATCTCTCCGGCCGAAGGAATAAGGTTAGATCAGGCAAAAAATACCGTTTTTAAGCTGGGCGTTACCGATAAAGGCTTGCTGGCCGAGTGTGGAGAGTTTATTATAAAATTATATGCTCTCTTCATGCAGTTTGACTGTCTGCTTGCAGAAGTAAATCCGTTAGTGATAACTGAAGAAAATAAAATCATAGCTTTGGATGCCAAGTTTAATTTTGATGACTCCGCTCTCATCCGGCATCCCGAAATTGCCCGGCTCAGGGATTTGGAAGATGAACAGCCCCAGGAGGCCGTTGCCCGCCAGAACAATTTAAGCTATATCGGCCTGGAAGGAAATATCGGTTGTATGGTAAATGGCGCCGGTTTAGCCATGGCCACTATGGATTCGATAAAGGTCTATGGAGGCGAGCCGGCAAATTTTCTTGATGTCGGCGGAGGAGCATCAACTGAGATGGTAACCGAAGCTTTTAAAATTTTAATCAGTGATAAAGGAGTAAAAGCAATCTTAGTGAACATCTTTGGCGGTATTTTAAAATGCGATGTACTGGCTCAAGGGATCGTAGAAGCCTGTAAGAAAATAAAGCCTAAAGTACCTTTAGTAGTAAGGCTTGAAGGAACTAATGTCGAGAAAGGTCGAGAAATTCTAAAAGACTCCGGTCTCAATATAATTTCTGAAAACACAATGAAAGAAGCTGCCCAGAGGGCAGTAGCGTTAGCAAGGAAGTGATGTAGGGGCCGATCCCTGTGTCGGCCCAATAACTAGATCAAGAATATGTCCATTCTTATTGACCAGAATACCAAAGTAATTTGCCAGGGGATAACTGGTTCTGCCGGTTCGTTTCACACTCGGGCCTGTGTTAAATATGGAACAAGAGTCGTGGCTGGGGTAACTCCCAAAAAGGGCGGAACCAGCTTAGACGGCATACCGGTATTCAATACGGTATTAGAAGCCCGGGAGGCTACGGGTGCTGATACTTCAATGATATTCGTGCCGGCGTTCTTTGCCGTTGATGCAATCCGGGAAGCAAAAGACGCCGGGATTAAGCTGGTAGTTTGTATTACCGAAGGAATCCCCACTCTGGATATGCTAAAAGTAAAACAGGCTTTACAAAGGAGCAGTACCCGTTTAATCGGCCCTAACTGCCCGGGGATTATTTCGCCGGCTAAGTGTAAAATCGGGATTATGGCCGGCTACATCCATAAACCCGGACCGGTGGGGATAATTTCCCGCAGCGGGACCCTTACCTACGAGATAGTTTATCAGCTGACCCGGCGCAATATCGGACAATCTACTTGTATTGGAATAGGCGGAGATCAGATAAACGGCACAAACTTTATTGATCTTTTAAAGTTATTTGAAGACGACCCTCAGACTAAAGCCATAGTTTTAATTGGAGAAATCGGCGGCACCATGGAAGAAGAGACAGCTCGGTTCATAAAAAAGGAGATAAAAAAACCTGTAGTAGGTTATGTAGCCGGTATAACCGCGCCTAAAGGTAAGCGTATGGGCCATGCCGGAGCAATTATTTCCGGCGGTTCAGGAGCTGCTCAAGAGAAGATAGAAGCTTTATCGGCTGCCGGAGCCAGGATGGCCAGGACGCCTTGCGACATTTATGATTGTTTGAAAGCAGCCGCCGATATAAAAAAGTTAGGCCTATAAGATGCATGAATTTTCGATAGTAAACCAGGCTGTAGAGAAAATAATGCAAGATGCTCTTGACCGGGGAGCTAAAAAGATTCAAAAGGTAGAAATTCTTCTCGGTGAGTTGAGTCCTTTGGGAAAAGAGCAGTTTGAGTTCTGGATGAAGCAGATTCTTGATTCCAAAGGAGAAATCGCCCGGGACACAGAAATAGAGGTAAAGACGGTTAAAAAGACAAAAGATTGCTTGCTTAAGCGAATCCACCTAGAAACCTAATTCGAGCAGGATGAGCAAACTAAAGTAATAGTTTTAATCGGCAGAATTGGTGGTACAATAGAGGGGAAAACAAAGGAAAAAATCCAAGTTTTATCTTCAGCCGGCGTTAAAACGGCTAAAACGCCCGGCGATATTTATGACTGCGTAGCTTCTGTAGCTTAATGGAAGTTTCTAGCAAAACAGTTCATAGCGATTTAGTTAAGAAGATATCGGAAATTAGCGGCCAGAATATTGGTTCTTGTTTCCAGTGCGGAAAGTGTTCAGCCGGCTGCCCCTCAGCCGAGCGCATGGATAATATTCCCAGCCAATTCATTAAATTAATCCAGTTAGGAATGGAGGAAAAAGTAAAAAAATCCAATACCCCCTGGATTTGTCTTACTTGTTTTATCTGCACTGTGCGTTGCCCCAAAGGTATTGATATCGCTAAGATAATGGAAGCTTCAAGGCTTATCCATTCCCGAAAGAATGTCGACCACTTTGAAGTCAGGTCTTTAGCTGAAAAGCTATTAGAGGAAGAACTTCCTCCGATTGCCGTAGTCAGTTGTTTTCGTAAACACACCTCTACATGAAAGTAGCCTACTATCCTGGATGCAGCTTGAAATCTAATGCCAAAAACTTTGAAGATTCGGCTCTGGCCGCGATGAAGGAATTGGGAATCGAAGCCCAAGAGCTTCCCCGCTGGAACTGCTGCGGAACGGTTTTTTCCCTGGCCTCTGACGACCTCATGCATCATGTTGCTCCGATCCGGATTCTTCTTCGGGCTCAGGAGTCTAAAAGTAAACAGCTAATTACTCTTTGTTCGATGTGTTATCACACCCTGAAATTGAGTAATCTTCGGGTAAAAGAAAACCCCGAGGATCGGGAAAAAATAAATAATTTAATGTATAAGGAAGAAATTACCTACCAAGGAGAAGTTTCGGTATCTCATTTATTAAGTTTTTTGCAACAGGAAATTGGTTTCTTAAAGATAAAAGAAAAGGCAAAGGCTGATCTGGGCAGTTTAAAGATCGCCCCTTACTACGGCTGTCTTCTCCTGCGGCCTAAAGAGGTAAGCATTGATCCGAGTATGGAAAATCCTACGATTATGTCCGAATTTATCCAGGCCCTGGGGGCAGTTTCAGTTGAATTTCCCCACCAGACCGAATGTTGCGGAGCTTATCTTACGGTTAGCCAAAAGAGCTTGGTTGCTGATCGGTCTTACGAGATAATCCAGTCGGCCCGGCGAGCCGGAGCTGATATTATTCTCACTTCTTGTCCGCTTTGCCAATTTAATCTCGACGATCGCCAGAAGGAAATTAAAAAGACTCACCTTGAGTTTGAGGAGATGCCGGTTTTGTATTTTACTCAAGTTTTAGCCTTAAGTTTAGGTTTGAAAAGGGAAGCGTTAAGGTTTGATCTTAATTGGGTTAATCCCGGGCCAATACTTAAGGCAAAGGTGAGGTCAGGTAAAGCCAGGAGAAAGAAAGCCTATGGAAATTCGTAGTCGGGGCATAAGGAAGTCAATCAGCACTGAACGCCACTACCGTGATGCCACTTCGATTTTAAGCGGTGAGCACTTCTGGCAGGGTGATATTGCCATTGCTGAGGGTGCTATTGCCGCTGATTGCCGCTTTTTTGCCGGTTATCCGATTACTCCGGCTTCCGAGATTGCCGAGAGAATGGCCTTAAGGCTTCCCTATATCGGAGGAGTCTACATCCAGATGGAAGATGAGCTGGCTTCGATGGCAGCGATTCTCGGCGGTTCCTGGGCCGGAACCAAATCAATGACTGCAACCAGCGGTCCCGGGCTTTCGCTTATGCTTGAGAATTTTGGTTTAGGGATTATGACTGAGACTCCTTGCGTAATCGTAAATGTCCAGAGGGGTTCGCCTTCTACCGGACTACCGACATTTTTTGGCCAGGCTGATATGATGCAGGCCCGCTGGGGTACTCACGGTGATTATGAGGTTATTGCTTTGACTCCTTCTTCAGCCCAGGAGTGTTATGATTTTACGATCAAGGCCTTTAATCTATCGGAAAAATACCGCTTGCCGGTTTTTATCCTTACTGATGGTCTGGTTGGCCATATGACTGAGAAAGTTATCGTTCCTAAGCCTAGTAAAGTTGAAGTTTTCCCGCGGCGCAAAACCAAAAAGAGGCCCGGCCAATACCTACCTTATAAGGCTGAAAAAGACCTTGTGCCTCAGATGGCTAACTTTGGTGAAGGTTATCGTTTACATACCACCGGACTTACTCACGATGAGAGGGGCTATCCGGATATGACCATTGAGGCTCAGGATAAACTGATTCGGCGCCTGATGAATAAAATTCGCGACAATGCTGATGATATTATTATGGTTGAAGAGAAAGATTTAGCCAACGCTGAAGTGGTAGTAGTTTCTTACGGAGTTACCTCTCGGGTAGTGCCCCCGGTGGTTGAGAAGGCCAAAGCCGAAGGCATCAAGGTAGGGCAGTTAAAGCTATTAACGGTCTGGCCTTTTCCCGAAAAAAGGATTAGCCAACTGGCTAAAAAAGTGAAAGCTTTTGTGGTGCCGGAGATAAATTTAGGCCAGATGGTAAAAGAAGTAGAAAGAGCAGTTGCCGGCCGCTCAAAGGTAAGGGGAGTTTTTCATGCCGGCGGCGATGTCCATGATACTGAAGATATTTATAAAGCTATAAAGGAAGCGGTGCGATGAATAAAAACATACCGGAACATCCTCTGGAGCAGTATTTACGCATGGATAGGATGCCGCATATTTGGTGTTCCGGCTGCGGTGCCGGCACAGCGGTAACTTGTTTTATGAAGGCTTTGGAGGAGGCTGAGATTGATCCCGATAAGGTAGTGGTGGTCTCCGGTATCGGTTGCTCGGGAAGAATTGCCGGATACTTGAAGTTTGATTCTTTTCATACCACACACGGCCGGGCCATTCCTTTTGCTACTGGAGTTAAATTAGCTAATCCCGACCTTACAGTTGTGGTCTTCTCCGGTGACGGTGATCTATTTGCCATTGGCGGTAATCACTTTATTCATGCTGCCCGAAGAAATGTGGATATTAAAGTATTTTGTATCAATAATTTTATTTATGGCATGACTGGCGGCCAGGCTGCGCCTACTACGCCTTTAGAGGCGCGGACTTCCACTTCGCCTTACGGCTGCTTTGAGCCGCCGTTTAATCTTCCTTATCTGGCTGAATCCAGCGGTGCCGTTTACGTTGCCCGCTGGACTCCGCTGCATATCCGCCGGACTACTCGTTCCATGGCCGAGAGCTTAACTAAACCCGGGTTTTCCTTTATCGAAGTAGTCTGTCCCTGTCCTACAGTTTATTCCCGCTATAATAAGTTAGGCGATGGCTTGGATATGATTAAGTATTACCGGGATAACTGCCGGATTGAAAACGGCGCTAATACTAAAAATATCCCTCTGGAGATGAATAAAGAGATAGTAGTCGGAAAGTTTGTCGATATCGAGAAACCCACCTTTTTAGATTACCAAAGGGGGCAAGTCAAGTGAGCCGGAGGCACAGCATAAGAATTTCCGGTTTTGGCGGTCAGGGAATTGTCTTGAGCGGCTATATTATAGGTAGGGCCGCAGCTTTATACGATAACCAGAATTCAGCCTTTACCCAGAGTTATGGGCCGGAAGCCAGAGGCGGCGCCTGCAGTGCTTGCGTGGTGATCGAGAAAGGAAATATCGGTTACCCCTTGGTAAAGGATTCAGATTCTCTGATTGTTCTTTCTAAGGAAGGCTATGAGAAATATGCCGATAAGCTAACTAACCGAGGTTTAATCTTCCTCGATACCGATTTAGTAAGCAAGGTTCGTATAGACAATAAGAAAGTATTGGGCATTCCGGCTACCCGTTTTGCTGAAGGCATGGGTAAGAAGATTGTGGCTAACATAATCATGTTAGGATTCTTTTCGGCTTTGACTAATGTTGTTTCTAAAAAAGCCATGCTGGAAAGCATCAAGACTTCGGTAAAGAAAGCTTTTATTGAGATTAATTTAAAGGCCTTTGAGATGGGATATAAATATGCCAAGGAAATCAAAAGAAAGTAAAGAGAAAAAATATAACCCCCGAGTATTTAAAGGCAGGGTCTATATCATTAAAGAGCGTTGCAAGGGCTGCAGGTTTTGTGTTGAGTATTGCCCTAAGAAGATATTGGAAATATCCAAAGAGTTTAATGAGAAAGGCTATCACTATCCTGTCGTGATCGATGAAGAAGGATGTGCAAATTGTAAAGTCTGCGAAGATATCTGCCCGGAATTTGCCATTTACTCTATCGTCCGAGAAGAAATTAAAGAGAAGTAGCCAGTGAAAAAAATCGGAGTCTTCATTTGCCATTGCGGGGGCAATATTTCTACTGTTGTTGATGTCGAGAAATTAGCCCAGAAAATCGCAAAAATTCCCGGTGTTGCTCTCTCCACTACCTACCAATATGTTTGTTCGGCTCCCGGTCAGGACTTGATTAAAGAAAAAGTAAAAGAATACAATCTTGACGCCTACATTGTTGCTGCCTGTTCGCATACTCTCCATGAGACTACCTTTCGCGAATTAGGAAAAGAAGTCGGTATTAATCCCTATCAGGTTGAGATTGCTAATATCCGGGAGCAGGATTCCTGGGTTCATGATGACCCTCATCAGGCTACTGAAAAAGCGGTACGGATTACCAAGAGCGTAATTGAGAAGATCAGGCTAAATGAAGACCTCCTACCGATTGAAGTCCCGGTTACTAAGAAAGTTTTAATCATCGGAGCCGGGATTACCGGTATTCAGGCTGCCTTAGACATAGCTAATGCCGGCCATAAGGTTACCTTGGTAGAAAAGCGGACTTCGATCGGCGGACACATGGCCCAGATTTCCAAGACTTTTCCTACTCTTGATTGTTCACAATGTATTATGACTCCCCGGATGGTAGAAGTATCCCACCATAAGAACATCGAGCTCTTAACTCACAGTGAAGTAGAGGAGGTAGCCGGTTATGTCGGCAATTTCCGAGTCAAAATAAAGAAAAAACCGATCTATATTGATCCCGAGAAATGCACCTTGTGTGATAAGTGTACTGAAGTTTGCCCGGTAGAAGTCGATAGCGAACACGACTGCGGCATTAAAAAACGTAAAGCCATTTACATACCTTTTCCCCAGGCCGTGCCGGCTACTTATACTTTAGATGTAGATTCCTGCTTAGGATTACTTCCCATTGCCTGCGGTGAATGCGTTAAGGTCTGTGAGCCGGAAGCGATTAATTATGACCTTGAGCCGGAAATCCTTGAAGATACTTTCGGGGCAATTATCGTAGCTACCGGTTATGAGTTGTATCCGGTGTTGAATTTAGAAGAATACGGAGCCGGTAGAGTACCTGATGTTATTGACGGTTTGCAGTTTGAGCGCCTGCTTTATCTTGATTCTTCAACCGGCTGCGGTATCCGCAGGCCTTCGGACGCAAAAGTCCCTCAGGAAGTAGTTTTTATCCAATGCGCCGGCTCGCGGGATCCGGAGTTGCATAATGCTTACTGTTCACGAGTCTGCTGTATGTACACTTCTAAACAGGCCATGCTTTATAAAAGCGCTTTTTCCGGCGGTAAACCCTATATATTTTATATTGATATCCGTTCCGGCGGCAAAGGCTATGAAGAATTTGTTCAAAGAGCCAGAGAAGAACACGATGTAACTTACCTGCGCGGTAAGGTCTCTAAGATTTTCCGCGAAAACGGTAAGGTAACGGTTTGGGGTGTAGATACTTTAAGCGGTGAAAAAATAGAAATTGACGCTGACTTGGTAGTTCTGGCTACGACTATGGTTCCTTCTCCGGGAGTTAAAGAATTAGCCAATAAATTAAAGTTAAATGTTGACCAACACGGTTTTACTCAAGAAGCCCATCCTAAGTTAAGGCCGGTAGAGAGCCTCTCGGCCGGAGTGTTTATGGCTGGATGCGCTCAGAGCCCGCGGGATATTCCCGATAGCGTAGCTAGCGCTTCGGGAGCAGCCAGTAAAGTTATGGCCATGATTTCCAGTGATGTTTTAGAGAGAGAGCCGATTATTGCCCGAATCGATGAAGATCTTTGCAGCGGGTGCAAAATGTGCATTTCGGTTTGTCCTTATGATGCCCGGGAATATAATAGCGCTAAAAATATTGTCGAGGTCAATGTCGCTAAATGTGAAGCCTGCGGTTCCTGCGTGGTAGCATGTCCCAGCGGAGCAACCCAGCAGCTAAACTTTAGCGATTCCCAGATAAAGAAGATGGTCAAAGCCATCCTAGGGAAGGAAGAAAAATAGAAATTACCAAATATGTAGGGGCCGACCCCTGTGTCGGCCCGGTCAATAACAAAGAAATATATGGCCTTTGAGCCGAAGATAGTCGGTTTTATCTGTAAGTGGTGTACTTCAGCGGCAGCTGATTTAGCCGGTGTCAGCCGGTTAAAATATCAAGCCAACGCGGTTAATATAAGGGTTATGTGTTCCTCACGGGTTGACCCCGAGCACATCTTAGAGGCTTTTAGCCAAGGTGCTGACGGAGTGTTCATCGGAGGGTGTCATCCCGGCGACTGTCATTATCAAGTCGGAAACTACCAGACCAGAAAGCGAATAATGATCTTGCAGGAGATACTTAAAAGCTTCAGTATAGCTACCGAGAGGTTACGTTTGGAATGGATTTCAGCCTCTGAAGGCTCACGATTTAAAGATACCATGAATGAATTTATAAATGAGATTAGAAATATGGGTCCTCTAGATTTTA
Source organism: uncultured Planctomycetia bacterium (assembly GCA_964420965.1). Lineage (GTDB taxonomy): Bacteria > Omnitrophota > Gorgyraeia > Duberdicusellales > 4484-171 > CAYQUQ01. Next base: position 24,815 of record CAYQUQ010000022.1, read on the forward strand.
AAATCCGAAATCCGAATATCGAATATCGAAACAAATCCAAATGACCAAAATGCAAATGATTAAAAGAAAATGTTTTGAAAATTAGAATTTAGAATTTGTTTCGAATTTCGAATTTCGAGATTCGAATTTAAATTGCATTACTTATTAAAAAAGAGGTGACTATGGAAAGTGTAAAGAAAGTGACTGTGTATATAATGGGTAAAGCTTATCAGGTTCCGGCTGATCAGACTATCATGGGAGCGATTGAGTACGCCGGATATCAATTAATCCGGGGAGTCGGCTGTCGCGAGGGTTTTTGCGGCTCCTGCGCCACGATTTACCGCAAGCCCGGTGATTATAAGTTTCATATGGCTCCGGCCTGTTCGACCTTGATTGAGGATCAGATGTATATTGCCCAAATTCCTTTTGTTCCTACTGATAAACCGGTTTATGACATAGAGAAGTTCAAAGCTGATTACCTTGCTTTTGAGAAAATATTTCCCGAAACTTTTAGATGCGTTGCTTGTAATACCTGCACTAAAGCCTGTCCCCAGGATTTAGAAGTAATGGATTATATTCAGGCGATTATCAAGAACGATATTGCTCAATGTGCTGATCTTTCTTTTGATTGTATTGCCTGCGGTTTATGCGCTATTCGCTGCCCGGCCGAGATGGTTCAACATAATATCGGCCTCTTAGCCCGAAGGTTGTACGGAAAATACCTTAATCCCCGGGGAAAAAATCTAAAGAACCGCCTAAAAGAAATTAAACAGGCAAAATACGAGAAAGAATTAAAGTCTTTAATGACCATGAATAAAAAGAGTTTAATTAATAAGTACCATGCCCGCGACATTGAACCTGATTATCAGGAGGTTGAAACCGACTAGATTAAATCCGAAATCCGAATATCGAATATCGAAACAAATCCAAATGACCAAAATGCAAATGATTAAAAGAAAATGTTTTGAAAATTAGAATTTAGAATTTGTTTCGAATTTCGAATTTCGAGATTCGAATTTAAATTGCATTACTTATAAAAAAGGAGAATGAGATGTACCCAAATTATATGCAGGAATCTTTAAGAAAGGTGGAAAAAAGCCGGCCGGAGCGGCTAAAAAAAGCAAAGTCCGGCAAGCCGATTTTTTCGCTTATGTCAGCTAAAGGAAGAGAAACTGTCTTAAATAAATTTCATCCTGATTATAAAAAGGGGAGTAAACGAAAGATATCAGTCGGACCGAATAAGGGGCAACTGATAACTTCTCAGGTAGCTGACATACTTGAAGCTTCACCGCGGATTGAACCCGGCAATTTTAACTTAAAACAGGCTGATTTTACTACAGACCTTTTAATTATCGGCGGCGGCGGAGCCGGGTGCGCTGCGGCGATAATGGCCCAGCAGCAAGGGGTAAAATCAATTATTACTACCAAGCTGCGTACCGGTGACGCTAATTCAATGATGTCTCAAGGTGGAGTTCAGGCAGCTTTAAATCCTCAGGATTCACCGGCCCGGCATTACTTGGATACTATTGGCGGCGGCCACTTTGATAATAAACCGGAGTTGGTTCAAGCTTTAGTTAATGATGCTCCCGGTGTAATCAACTGGCTCCAGGAGATGGGGGTAATGTTTGATAAGAATAAACAGGGTGAGTTTAGAGCTTTATCCTTTGGCGGTTATTCGCGGATGCGGATGTTATCCTGCCGCGACTATACCGGTATGGCGATTATGCGCTGCCTTATGGATGAAGTCAAGAATCATCTTGAGGATATCAAATTGATGGAGTTTTTTCCGGCCGTAGAGCTTCTTCTCGATCAAAAGGGGAATTGCGCTGGAGCAATAGTCTATAATTTAGAGACTCGCGAATATTTTACGATTAAAGCCAATGCTACGATTATTTCTACCGGCGGTTTTGGCCGGCTGCACATAAATGAATACGATACTACTAACCATTACGGAGCAACTTGCGACGGACCGGTAATCGCTTACCGGGCCGGGGCAAAACTCTTGTATATGGATTCAGTCCAGTACCATCCTACCGGCGCAGCCTATCCCGAACAGATCGCCGGATTTTTAGTTACTGAAAAGGTAAGAGGTGCCGGCGGCCAGGTGCTTAATAAAGAAGGAAAGATTTTTGTCTACCCTAAAGAACCGCGAGATGTCGAGACTGCCGCTATTATCCGGGAATGTTTAGAGAAAAGAATGGGGATTAAGGATCATTACGGGCGCTACGGAGTCTGGCTGGATTCACCGATAATTGAGCAGATTCAGGGAGAAGGCTTTATTGAAAGAGAATACCCGGCTATGGTCCGGCAGTTTAAGCGGTTCAATATTGACATGACTAAAGAGCCGCTGTTTGTCTATCCCACCCTGCATTATCAGAACGGAGGGATTGAGATCAACGACCGCTGCGAAACTAATATTCCGGGATTATTTGTGGCTGGCGAGGCTTCAGGGGGCCTACACGGAAGAAACCGCCTGATGGGAAATTCCATACTTGATTACAATGTTTTTGGTCGAAGAGCGGGAATCTACGCTGCTGAATACGCTAAAAAACATAAAGCTGGTCAGTTGTCCCTGGAACATCTAAAAAAATATCTAGCTCAGCTGAAAAAAGCCGGTATTAAAAGCGACAGGATCTCGCCGGTGCTCCTTCCCGATTATACCCCGGAGCCGGTGCGAAAACGACAACTAACTGCCCATTATGAGGGTACACTAAGATGAAAAATCCGAAATCCGAATATCGAAACCCGAAACAATGTTCAAATTTTCCAAATTCAAATGTTCAAAACTTAATATTTTGTTTTGGTCATTGGAAGATTAGAATTTCGAATTTGTTTCGAATTTCGGATTTCGAGTTTCGAATTTGACATATGATTTATACTGCTCCCCGTTAAGCTAACACGTGCAATTTAGGAGAAAATCTCCTATAA
>CAYQUQ010000023.1:0-27243 GCA_964420965.1 uncultured Planctomycetia bacterium
AGGTTTAAAAAGGGAAAAGATACCCTTAGCTTCCCGGATACTTTCGGTTCTGGATACTTTTGATGCCATGTTTTTCGGCCGCCCCTATCGTAAAAGTAAGCCCTTGCATGAGATTAAAGTGGAATTCAAGCGGCAAAAGGGTAAACAATTCGACCCCAAGATCGTGGACGCTTTCCTGACCATTTTAAAGCGGCCCAGTATTCGTAAATATCTCAAATCCGCCTATAAATCCGCGAAAAAATAGGTTTTTTCGCTTTCCTCCGGCACAAGGTAATTGGAAAAGGGGTTCTTGATTTTTGGCGTATTTTGGCTATAATAGGCGATATGAAGGAAAGGCAATTATATCTTTTCCGGGGTAAGTCCGACGGAAATAATCCTCACCCCCGGAATAAAGTAGTTTTTTCCCTGGACGTTCTTTTTCTACTGAGCGTAGTCATTATTTTGCTTTGTACTTTTTCGTTTTCCCTGGGGGTCGAGCGCGGTAAGAGAGTGGCTTTACAACATCTTAGGGTAGAGGAGGTAAGAGTGGGAGCCGCCCTTAAGCAGGAAGTTCCCGTGTCCACGCCCGGGCCCGCAGACAGTGCGGTCGAAAGCAAACCCGTGGCTGAACCGCAGGGAGAGATGACGAAAAAATACCGGATTCAGGTAGCCAGTTTTAGAAAGAGAGAATCGGCTTTAAGGGAAACAGAAAGGTTAAAGAAAAAAGGCTACCCGGTTTTAGTGGATAAGAAAGGGAATTATCACGTAGTATATGTTGGCGGGTTTAGCGATAAAAACGAAGCCAAAGCGAATTACCGCGCCTTAAAGGAAATCTATCGTGACTGTAGATTAAGGGAGGGGTTATAATGGGTTTGCATCCGTCGTTAAAACGGGCCGAAAAATTAGGGGGCAGCCGTTCGGTAATGAAACGCACCGAAAGAATAAAATGGCTCATTGAAAAAGGTAAATGGAATGAAGATGACCCTGTTTTAGGTTTGCCCAAGATAAAAATAGTAAAATTAAAGGCAATCAAAAAGGAAAAAGTCAAGGAAGAAGAGCCGAAGCCGGAAGAGGCAGCGGCGGTAACTCCGGAGCCGACAGCCGGAAAAAAGACCGAGCAGAAATCAGGATGAGAAAGATACTTCTAAGCACTTTGTTCTGGATTGTTTTATGCCCCTGCGGGGCCTTTTCTTCGGCTCAGTATGTAGTAATCAAGGATGGAATAAATGCACGGGTTGATTCCACCGTAACTTCACAATCTTTAGGGTGCTTAGACCAAAATACGATCGTCGAGGTTATCGGCGATAAGTTTAAGTGGCGTAAAATTATTTTGCCGAAAAAATTCGACTGCTATATTTATAAAACCCTGACCGTTGACGTCGAAGGGCATAAAGTCAGAGTGGTTGCGGCCAATGTAAATTTAAGAGCTAATCCTTCTTTGACCGCTGCGGTTATTGGCCGGGCACCTAAGGAGGCGGTATTTCCTAAGGTGGAGGAGACCGAAAGATGGGTTAAAATTAAAGGCTACCCGTATATTAACGGCTGGGTACATAAGCGGTTCCTGGAATTAAGAGAGGAATTTGATTTTGCGGCTTTTGTGGCCGGGATTCTGCCCGAACTTGCGGAATCGGATATGGGCAAGAAAATGAATTTGCATCAAGAGATTATCCGCAAAGGCCCGGAAGTAATTCCGGTTCTGGAGGGCCATATTCCCACCGCCGGCAAGAATACGACTTACAGTATAATCTCAATTTTATCCCGTTTTGCCCGGGACAATCCCGATTTAACCCGTCATTTTTTGAAAAAAGCCCGCAAATCGCCTCTTAAAATCGCCAGTGTGTATCTTGATATTCTGGAAAATACGGTTACGCCCGGCCAAAGAAGAAAAGCCTATTTTTATCGGGCCGTAACCGGGAGGCTGTCGTTAAAGGAAGTCAAAAAAACTCTGGTGACTTTCCAGGAAACCGTGGATAAAATTACCGGCCCATAACATGGTTGCCCTGATCATAATTCTTTTGCTGTCGATAACCTTCCATGAGTATGCTCATGGCTGGATGGCTTATAAATTAGGGGACCCGACCCCCCGCGATCGTGGCCGCCTTACCTTAAACCCTTTAGCGCACATCGATCCTTTCGGAACAGTAGTCCTGCCCATTCTTCTCCTTATTTTAAGCCGGGGTACATTTTCGTTTGGAGCAGCCAAGCCGGTACCCATAAACCCCTATCATTTTAAAAATCCCAAACGGGATATGCGCTGGGTCGGGCTGGCCGGACCGTCCACGAATCTGCTTATCGCTTTATTATTAGCTTTGTTCCTCAAAGCCGGGGTCAATAAAGCTGTTTCCGATATCCTCATCACCGGCATATTACTTAATTTGATCTTGGCCATTTTTAATCTTTTACCCATCCCGCCTTTAGACGGATCCCGGGTTTTAATGTCATTTTTGCCCAATCGCCTGGCCCATAAATACCTTAAGTTAGAACCTTACGGTTTGTTGATTGTTTTTGCCCTGATTATCATGGGTTTCTTCCGCTGGTTCATTCTTCCCTTGGTAGCCTTGATATTTAAATATATTTTGGGAATCGAAATAATATTTTGATTCCCATGCAACTTAAAAAGGTGGGCTATGAGAAAAATCAGAATCGGATTAAGCGAAAATCCTTATACCATTCACATTGAACGGAATTTACTTAAAAAAGTTCCGGCATATATCGACCGGCTTAAACTGGGTAATTTCGGTCTGATTATTACTACCCGCAAAATATACTCCTTATACCATAAATCTTTTAAGCGAATTTTTAAGGGTAGCCGCTATAAGATTTTCCCGGTTATCGACGGCGAAAGGGCTAAGTCGAAAAAATGGTTCTACCGCGTAATCGCGGAAATTATTAAGATAGACGGCTGGGATAAAAAACCGTTCATCGTCTGTCTGGGCGGAGGAACGGTAGGGGATTTAGGCGGATTCGCGGCCGCAGTTTATAAAAGAGGCATACCCTATGTGCAGGTGCCGACTACCTTCCTGGCTCAGATTGACTCCAGTATCGGCGGAAAGACCGCCATCGATACACCGGAAGCCAAGAACATTTTAGGCGCCTTTTATCAGCCCAAAGCGGTATTTATCGATCCGAATTTCCTGTTGACCTTGCCGCTGCGGGAGGTACGCCGGGGCATGGCCGAGGTCATCAAGTACGGGGTTATTAAGGATAAGCGGTTTTTTTCTTTTCTCCAAAACAACCGCCGCCAGATTATGGCCCGAAAGCCCGATTACATGCTGAAGGTAATTTCGACCTGTGCGGGAATCAAGGCAAGGATAGTCGCGGCCGACGAAAAGGAAAAAAAGGGCCTAAGGACGATTCTTAATTTCGGACATACCTTTGCCCACGCTTTGGAAAGTTCGCTTAAATACCGGAAGGTTTCTCACGGAGAGGCTGTAGCCATCGGCATGGTCTACGCGGCCAGACTTTCGCTTTTATTGAAAAAATGCCGTCCGCAAGACGTAGCCAAGCTATGCGGAATAATCCGAGATTTCTCTTTACCGGACAAGATAGATTTCAACCCCCAGATTCTCTATAAATCCCTGGTTTATGATAAGAAATTTACAACCGGCAAGATCCGCATGGTTCTCCTCAAAAGAATCGGCCAGGTTGAGGTAGTGGAGGGGATTTCGCCTCTAAATATTAAAAGCATATTAAAAAAACATTAATGATTTTAGCGATTTTTCCACCTTGGTTTGACAAAGGAAAAAAAATATGGTATAACTATACGATTGGCAGAGGTGAAAAATGAATAAGATCAGAGAAAAACGTAATTTTCCCCGGATTGAGGTATCTTTCCCTGTGGAATGCCGGAATTTACCCTCCCGGAATTACTTCTATACCGTAAGCAAAGATTTAAGCCTTATGGGGGTTAGGATACTAAGTAATGACTTTCTGCCCAAAAACGATTTTATAAAATTAAACATTAATCTTATAAATAAAATCTTAAATTTAAAGGCGCGTATCATCTGGTGCAGCCGAGAAAGAGTCTCTGACCGCTATCTGGCCGGATTAGAATTTGTGGAAATCGGGGATCTAGACCGGCAAAATCTTTCGGAATTCATCAACGTAATATATAATAAGGCCTGAGCGCGATTATGGCCAAAACCGAAGAAAAACGCAAGAATTGCCTCAATTGCAATAAATCTTTAAGGCGGGTAGAGTGGTATTACCGTAACAGCGGTCATTTCTGCAATAAAGCCTGCTTTAGGTCTCACCTTAAAAAGAAAGAACCCAAGCCCGCTTAAACCCTCATGGAAGAAAGAAGAAAATTTCCTCGCGTTGGTAAAAATTTATCCATTAAATTATCCGACGGCGAATTTGATATTCTCACCGAGACGAAAAATATCAGTGCCAACGGAGCCTATTGCCCGGTGAGTAAACCCCTGGAGGAAATGACCAGGCTGGGGCTGGTGCTGCTTATACCGATCAGAAAAAACCGGAAGAAAATCATCCGCAAGATAAATTGCAGCGGGGTGGTAGTCCGGAGCGAATATTGCAAAGATAACGGGAAATACCCTTATCGAGTCGGTATCTATTTTAGCGAAATCAAAGAGCAGGACAAAAAAGCTCTTTTAACCTACGTAAATTCCTGTCTAAAAGCGTAACTTGTCCCTAATGTTTCAAGTTCAGACCCCCTTACCGGTAAACCCCGTTAGAAAGTTTGTTGCGTTATTTCAAAAGCGACAGCATTCTAAAAAAAAGGGTTCCCTTTCTAACGGGGTAAAATTTATCTGTGGCTTTATCTATACTGCAGAGAATATTTATACTTTAGCAAAGACGGATTTGCTAAAAAAGTTTGGGCCGGTTGATTTCGAAAGCCCGGTAATTGACTTCAATTTTACTGATTATTACTATCCCGAAATGGGGAGGCCGCTTTTACGCCGTTTCGTTTCCTTCAAAAAGCTTAAGAATCCCGGCGATTTCATAAAGATAAAAAAGACCTGCCTGAAGGTCGAAAAAAAATATCGGCGCGAAGGTAAACGCAGAGTCAATATTGACCCCGGATACATCAACGAAGCCAAGCTGGTTTTAACCACCAGTAAAGATTTTTCTCACCGCATATACCTGGGCCGGGGCGTATATGCCGAGGTTACGCTTTATTTTTACAACGGAAAGTTTTGTGATTTTCCGACCACTTTTCCCGATTACCGCACCGGCCTTTATAAAGGTATTTTTCAATCCATACGGGATATTTATCGTCAAAATATCAGGAAATAAAATAATGGTTAAGAGCAGAATTGCCTTGATTAAAGAAAGGCTCGATGCTTTATATCCGTGCCTTGAGCAGTGCGATATCTGCCCGCGAAATTGCCGGGTTAACCGGTTAAAAGGGGAGACTGGCTTCTGTGGTATGGACAAGAATCTTTTCGTCTATACCGCCTTTCTTCATCAGGGTGAAGAGCCGGGAATATCCACCGCCCCCGGCAGCGGAACCGTATTTTTTTCGGGGTGCAATTTAAAGTGCTTATACTGCCAGAATTATAAATTTTCACACCTTAAACAAGGCCAGGCAGTAGAGGAGAAGGGCCTGGCCGAGATAATGCTTAATTTACAAAGAAAGGGGGCGGTTAATATCAATCTGGTCACGCCAACCCATTTTTTGCCCCAGATTCTCAAATCTCTACTGCGTGCTTACCGCGGCGGGTTAAAGCTGCCCCTGGTCTATAATACTTCCGGGTATGAAAAGGCGGAGGTTATTGCCCAGCTTAAGGGTATTATCGATGTCTATCTTTGCGATTTTCGGTATATGAACCCGGCTTTAGCCCAGGAATACTCCCAGGCCTCGGATTATCCCCGATTTTGCCGGGAAAGCCTGCGGGAAATGCAGGCCCAGAATCCGGAGGTTATATGGAAGGGGGGTATTTTACAAAAAGGGTTGGTGGTCCGCCAGCTGGTTCTTCCCGGCCAGGCTAAACAGTCACAAAGCATATTATCCTGGCTAAAGGAAAATACGCCCGGGTCGTTAACCAGCGTTATGTTTCAATACCAGCCTTATTTTAAAGCCCCGGACCATCCGCCGCTAAATCGGCCCCTAAATCGTTCAGAATACGCCCAGATTAAAGAGCTTGTTGAAGAGCTAGGCCTGGAGGGTTGGCTGCAGGAATTTAAACCGGAAAGCCGCCTGGCCGGCCCCTATTTTGAACCCGGTCTTTAAACTCCCTTAGCCCTTAAGAACCCTGGCCTGTTTTAGGCTTTTCTATACCGGATAGAAGTATTTTATATTAAACAACACTATCGGTAAATAGAGAAGTGTAAATTCACAGGTTTTTATAATATTGCAAAAAGATATTGATATCATTAGTGAAAAGGGAAAAATTCACCATATATAAAAGTTAACATAAGGTTTATTATAGGAAGTTAGATGGGTAGCCGATTCCGGCGGGAAATTGTCTTTAGTAGGGTCCGCAGATCTGCGGACCCTACAATATTGAATGGGATTATTTCTTTAGACCCAGTTCGTGCTCAATGTTCAGGAAATCCAGCAGCACTTTACGGATATATACCGAAGGCTCCAGATTAGCTCTCTGAGCCCAATTCAGGACCTGGACCCATTGATTCTGGGTCAGACGGACATTGATGGTCTTGGTGTATTTTACCGTCTTTTTGGGCCGGCCCTTTTTGGATTTTTTGGCGGGTTTCCGGGCTTTCATTCGTCCTTTTTTCATTTCCCTCCTTGTTTTTAGGCCTCTATATAGGGACAGTTCTCTAAGTAATTGGATTGCCTCGTGGTGAGAACTGCCCCTATTATATCACAACCTTAATTATTTTCAAGTATACAAAAAAACACTAAAAAACACCGAAAATCGGGGCCGATAAGTTGAGAATAAGGCTCCTCCACCAATGCGGTAAGATTCCTTACTTCTGCCACTCGATCTCGATTCTCTCGATGGTTTCGATGTATTTTTTGATTTTCTGGCGGTCAGCCGGGTCAAGACGGGTAAATTTTACTCCGGCGATAAACGGGGTCTTTTTACCCCGGGGGGAATATTGATTGGTCCAGACGATTTTTCCCGCGGCTCTTATCGGCTTTTTAAAGGCAGTCAGATAAATCTTTAAGTTCAGAACAGCCTTAGGGCCTAACTTACGAATCAGGGGTATGCAAATTCCGCCTTCTGAGACATTTCGGCTCTGGGCTACCGGGCCCAGCTTATCTAAGGCCAGCCGGTACTCTATTTTTATGGAAATATCCTTGCGCTTAAATTTACGCTTTTTGAACACGGCTTTTCGGTCAAGTTATATCCGCGCTACAACCAGCCGCTTAAGATTTTGAGGCTGGCTCTTAAGCTCTATGCCGCCTCTTTTTAGGGCCTTACGCATCCGGGCAAAAGCCTGGTAAGTAGTTCTTCCTTCAGTAAGGTTATTTAAAGCTACTGCGGCATAGCCTTTGCGGTTTTTGATCTTAAAGATTTTGACCTTCTTAACGCTTATTTTGGGCATCGCCCCCTCCTTTTTATTGTTTAGTCCAGATCCGGGTATTGAGGCTAAGGTCCTCCACGATATCAATGGCTACCTTTAAGTCTTCGTAATATTGCTGTATGGGGGTGAAATCGAGCAGAGTCTTAAAAATCCGCGGCTCAAAGAGGTTCCGGGTATAGGGTATGGCCACGAACAAATTGGACTTTACAAACGAAAGGTAGATCCGCTTATTGGTCTTGCCCTTAAAATCTACGATTCTTTTCATTAAGCTGGTGGAAAGCAGGTAGCGGGCTTCAATCTGGTCATCGCCGTATACGGCAAAAAGTTTCTCGAAGACCGGATCCTCGAGCTTGATCAGCTGGCCGCGCAATTTATTCCAGGACTGCAGCATAGTCCCGATGCCGCCAAACAGCCTTTCAGCCTTATCCGGCAGGACGATGGTTTGCCCTTTAAACTCTTTGTTGAAATCAGCTACAAAAAACAGCCCTTTGAATATGGTATGGTGATGCCGGTTACCCTTGCTGTCCCGGGTTTCGTATTCGGCGTGGATTTCCGAAAACTTTACCTGGGTTTGCCCCATTTTTCCCACCACGTAGTCATCCCCACGGTAGCGGTCGATATGCTGCTTAAAGATCGCGCTGGTTACAAACAGCCCCTGGGGTATATATTTATCCTTACGGTAGATCAGGCTTTCATCGATAAAGGTGACTATCTTGTCGATGATGCCGATTTTAAAGTTGCTTACGTATTTCCGGGTAGCCAGGCCGGCTACCGCCGCTAAGATAATGAAGCTTAAAATCAGGACAAAAACAGTGAATTCCCGGTTTACAAGAATCAATAACAGGGCGATGGGTATGACTATGGCCGCCCCCAGGAAAATTTTCTGGCGGGCGGCTAGCCTTTGCTTCTCTAAAATAGTTAATTCCGGCAGGAGAGCCGCCTGGTAAAACTGCTTCAATTCGGCTAAAGACTTCATGGTTTTTTATCCCCTTACTCTTTATTACCCTGATTGAACAGCTCCCGGGCATTGATGTTCTGGCGTTCTTTTTCGGCAATTTCAAATACCTGCTTGAGTTTATAACTCATGATTGAAGCCATCATGTTGGTGGGAAACATCTCCACCGCATTGTTGTAATCAGTAACCGTGGCGTTGTAAGCCCGCCGGGCCGCGGAAATCTGCTCCTCCACCTCGTTCATCGACCGCTGCAGCTGCAGGAAATTCTGGTTAGCCTTAAGGTCAGGGTAGTTCTCCACCGCCACCATTATTCCCCCCAAAGCTTTAGTGATTTTATTATCCAGGGTCACCCGCTCATCGTCAGAGAGTCCTCCGGATACGGCCTTGGCCCGCATCTCGGTGATTTCGGTTAAGGTTTCTCGTTCGTGCTTCATGTAGGTTTGGACAGTAGCGATTAAATTAGGGATCAAATCGTACCTTTTTTTAAGTAAAGTATCGATGCTGGCGAAGACATTCTTGACTTGGTTTTTCTTTCCCACCAGGCTGTTGTAAAGCAATGCCGCCGCCAGAACCAGAATTACCAGAATAATGATTGCCGGTATCATCTCCACCTCCTGTTAATTAGGGACAGACCCCATCAAACTTTTTTGTGAAGTCGATGGGGTCTGTCCCTATAGAATATCACAATAATAAACACACTTCAATGATTATAAGGCTGTATTTATTAAAGGTCTTTTCGGGCCCGGCGAATGGCTCTTTCACCGAACTTAGTTTTGATTAAATCCACGGCCCGGTGTATTTTTTCCTGTCTTTCATCCTGTTCTTGAGTGAAAAAATTATATTGCTTTTCCGCAACAGCGAAACCAGAAACCTTAACTCCCACCAGGCGCACTTTTTTACCCCTACGGTTGAACTGATTGAAGAGCGTGCTGGCGGTTTTATAAATTACATCTACAAAGTTGGTGGCCGCGGGTAGGGTTTTAGCCCGGGTGTAGGTGGAAAAGCCCTCCAGCCGGATTTTTAGCATAATCGTTTTGCCTTTAAGGTCTTCCCGGCGCAGGCGGCGGGATACTTTTTCGCTAAGGGCTAAAAGGGCGCTTTCGATTTCCTCCTTATCCCCGGTATCCTGCTCAAAAGTAACCTCATGGCTTATCGATTTGGCCTCCTCTTCCACTTCCACTTCCCGTTCGTCTCTGCCCTGGGCCAATTCCCAAAAATATTCCCCGTTTTTCCCGAAGATAGCTTTTATCACCCTTAAATCGGTCTGAGCCAGCTGGCCGATAGTTTTTATACCCTGGTCATTTAAGGCTGTTTTTGTTTTAGGGCCCAGCCCCCAGATTTTGCCGATATCCAGCGGCCATAAAAAATCAAGCAGGCCATCCGGCTTTATCTCCACCAAGGCATCAGGTTTATATAAATCCGAGGCGATTTTAGCCGCCATTTTAGTGGACGCGCAGCCCACCGAGGAAGTGAGGCCGGTTTTTGCTTTGATCCGGGCTTTAATGGCCTGAGCGGTTTTTTTAGGGCTACCGAAAAGATGGAAGCTACCGCTGATGTCCAGAAAGGCCTCATCGATACTTACCGGTTCGACTTTAGGGGTGAATTGCTGGAAAATGGCGTATATCTCCTGAGAAACCCGGGCGTATTTGGGCATATCTACCGGCAGAAAGATACCTTGAGGGCATTTCCGGTAAGCAATGGCTATGGGCAGGGCCGAATGGACTCCGAACTTACGGGCTTCATAAGAACAGGTCGATACAACTCCTCTACCTTTGCCCTTTTTAGGATCCGCCCCCACGATTACCGGTTTATCTTTGAGTTTAAGGTTGTCCCTTTGCTCAATAGCGGCAAAAAAAGCATCCATATCCACATGGAGAATGTATCTAGGCATTCCGCTCCGTTTTACTGGGAAATTCGGCCCGCAAAGGCCTGTTTTAGCCATTTCAGCGATATATATAATATTTAGGGCATAGGGGGTGAAACGGGCAAAATAGACCCTTTTTTGGCCCGAATAGAGGCATTTAAAAAGGATTTTCTGGCTATTTTTGGGTTTTTTCCGGTTTTGAGCCCTTTTTACCCCTCTTTACCCCTGTTCAAGGCTTTTAAGACGGCGATTCTTGTTAATATCGGGGGATGGCTGTAATCCAGAAATACTTTTAAGGGGTGCGGAGTTAGATTGGAAAGATTATTAACCGTAAGCCGTTTTAAAGCGGAAATGAAAGCTTCCCGGTGGGGGTAAGTTAAAGCCGCAAAGCGGTCGGCTTCATATTCGTGTTTACGGGAGACAATATTGCCGGCGATAGAAAGGATAAAACTTACCGGCGTATAAAGAAAGAGGAAGAAAACGATACTGGCGTATACGGAAACATTTTCCATCTTAAAGGCGCGGAATAAACCGGGGTTATTGATGAATAAGGAAAGGAGGAAAAACAGCAGTCCCTTGGTGAGTACGGAAACACCCAGCCTTTTTAAAAGGTGCTTCTTTTTGTAGTGGCCGATTTCGTGGGCCAGGATGGAAACAATTTCTTCTTGGCTGTGGTTCTGGATTAAGGTGTCGAATAAGGCGATCCGGCGGGATTTACCGAAGCCGGTAAAATAGGCGTTAGATTTGGTCGAGCGCCGGGAGCCGTCGATTTTAAATATCCCTTTCAGTTTGAATTTCTGGGCCCGGGCGTAAGCGGCCACCGCTTCTTTCAGTTCCCCGTCTTCCAGGGGGGTGAATTTGTTAAACAGAGGCAGAACGATCAGGGGTATTATAAAAATACTGATAAGGTGGCCGAGGATTACCGCGGCCCAGCACCAGTACCAGGCCCAGCGGCCGCCACTTTCAAAAAGGACCACGATACCCCAGAACAGGAGCCCCAGAAAAAATAGAATCAGCAGCCAGCTTTTGAGGATATCAGCGATAAAGGTTTTAGGGGTGGTCTTGTTGAACCCGTATTTTTGTTCGAGGACAAAGGTGTTATAGACCGAAAAGGGAATTGTGATTGCCTGGAGGCCGAAAAAAAGGAAACCCGCAAAGATTAGCCCGGTAAAAGCCGACTCCAGGCCGAAACTGCGGGCCAGCCGATCCACAAAGTTAAACCCCCCGCCGAGGATGAAAACCAGAAAAATTAAAGTAGTTGCCCCGCTGGAGATTAGGTAAAATTGAGTTTTTTCTTTAAGGTAAGTCTGGGATTTTTGGTATCGCCGAGGGTCATACCACCCCTTAAATTCCTCGGGCAGCTGGGGCCGGGCAAAGGAAACATTTAAAAGCTCGACTCTTAAGCGCAGGAGGTAATTGCCGATTAAAATGGCCAGGATTAAACCTAAGTAAATATTCATCTTTCTTGGGTAACGGTTAAAACCGGCAGGTTTAAAAAAGGCCGATAAGGGCCGTTGTTGATAACCGGCACTTAATCTTCCTTTACCGGCAGTTCAGCCACCATCGCAGCATCGGCACTTGCTTGGGCGTTTGGGGAGCGCTTTTTTGGGGGTATTTGGTGGTGTACCCCCAAGCAATTGCTTTAACTACTTTAGGTCTGGAAACTTTGCGTCCCCTGCTTTCGCAGGGTTTGCCCTTATCGGCAACCTAATTATATAATATTTTGGTTGCCGATTTCAACCTAAATGCGAAAAAAATAGGGTTTACGGCTCTATTGCCCAAAAATCACTCTTTGGTCAGGTATACAGTATGGGTGGGAAAGGCAAATTCTATTTTACGCCGCTCAAACTCCTCTTTTACGGCAAAATTAATCTCTTGCTGAATATCCATGTATTTATTGTAATCCCCGCTTAACACGTAATAGACTACTTCGTATATAAGGTTGAAATCGCCGTAGGATAAGAAATGAGCCCGGTCAAAAGCAGTATTCTTAACCGCCTTGATTGCTTTCTCGATTACAGCCGGCATTTCCTTTAGTTTGGAGAGGGGTGTATTGTAAGTAACCCCCAGTTTAAACACCACGCGCCTTTTTTCCATCCGTTTATAATTACGGACCCGGGAGTTAGTTAAATCCGAATTGGAAAAAACCAGCTGTTCCCCGCCTAAACTGCGAATGCGGGTAGTTTTAATCCCGATGTGTTCGACCGTGCCTAAAAGGTCGCCGATAATAATAAAATCTCCGATTTCAAAAGGGCGGTCAAAGATGATCGAAAAATAACTGAATAAATCCCCCAGGACAGCCTGGGCGGCTAGAGCAATAGCCACACCGCCGATACCCAGCCCGGCGATAACGGTGGAGATTTTAAAACCGAGGTTATCCAGGAAGAAAACCAGAGCCAGGGACCAGACTACAAATTTAATTATGTTCAAGATCCCGCTGATGCTGTGTTCTAAAGCCGTACTCCGGGAAGTTTTTTGCCAATAGAGCCGCAGGCTGTAGGTGATCAGTTTTAAGATTAAGCGGACCGTAAAAAATACCAGAATCCCCATGCCTAAGGCATTGACCGCGGTATCCAGCTGCGGGGGTAGGTTTAAAAATTTAATTGCGGTGTAAACAGCGATCAGATAAAGAAAAGGTATCGCCAGGGTGGCCACGAGATTTACTAAAAAATCATCGAGGGTGGTCGCGGTTTTCTCGGCCCATTTTTTAAGCTTGCGGATGGTGATCAATTTGAATATTTTTATGATTATAACGCTGGCCAGAAATATACCTAAAGCTAGGCCGTAATTCAAAACGGAATTACCTAAAAACTGGTAATTTAAAATATTCTGCATTATTTTCCCCCTGTTTACTTTTGTTTAATTGCTCTGTTCCGGACCCAGCATTATCCTGTCGGTATGGGGTGAGCTTTGGGCTTTTATTTCCGGATAGGAAAGTTTTGTTTTCTGGGTCTGGAGCGCGTTTTGCAACTCCCCTTCTTCGATAAAACCCAGTTCTTTTAAGGCTTCGCCTAAAATAACTCCCCGGCGCCAGTGCAGACTTAAAGCTTCATCCAGCTGTTCGTAGTTAATGGTTTTCCTTCCCAGGAGTATTTGTCCCAGGGGCATGTAGCGGGTGTCTTGTTTTGCCTGGGGATTAACTGTGGGGAGGCCGCCTTTATTTAATTTCGAGTCGCGCCGGTCGGCCATGAATTTGCTTCCGGAAATTGTTTTTAAGTAGCGTTTTATTTCGGCGACCCGCTCGTTTATTTCCAGGGCATTTCTTATAGTCGAGGTGTACTCCCGGTTAACCACGGCGATCGATATGCTCATCAAGGGGATTCTTTTGATCGCCCGGCTGCGGTCTTTGGCGATAATGAACCCCTGGGTGCGGTCATCTTGGGAATAGTGAAAAGGGATGAGTTTGTCGAAAGCCTCGATAAAATGTTGACAGATATTCTCATATTTATCCAGAGTGGTGAGGAATACAAAGTCATCACCTCCGATATGGCTGATGAAATCGTCGCTGTTACCGAAACTGTGCAGGGCTTCGAATAAAATGTGGGCTGTCTGCAAAATGACGCTGTCGCCTTTGCGGTAACCGTAAACATCGTTATAATACTTAAAATTATCGATATCCAGATACCCGAAGGAAAAGGGTGTTCCCTTTTTTAAATGTTCTTTGAGCACGTCTTCTAAGATTTTACCACCGGGAAGCCCGGTTAAAGAACTGGCGTAAATACTGTGCTGGGCCCGCCGCACCGCCATTTCGATGCGAATCCGTAAATCTAAAGGATCCAGGGGTTTTATTAAATAATCATCCACCCCCTGCTTTAAATTAAGCAGCTGGCTCCGTAACTGGCGCTTATTGATCAGGGTTATAATGGGGATAAAGGCGGTAGAAAAATTACTCTTAAGCTGCCTGCAGATATCCAGTTGTTCCTGGCGCGCGGACTGAATATCGACTACGATAACATCAGGGGAAAGCCTTTTGATAGCCCGGGTTTCGGCCGGCTTGATTACTTCGCGTAAGATCACTTCGTACCCCCAGCCGTCAAAACAAAAGTTGAGGATTTCGGTCAGGTTTTTATCCGGAGATACGATCAGAATTTTCTTTATTTTATCCATACCCTAAAATTATATCATATTTATTTATTCTCTTCGCTATTTTTTTCTTCGATTATTTTTTGGGCGATTTCTTTGGGGACCTGAGCGTATTTATCAAAATGCAGCGAACAGTTAGCCCGGCCGCTGCTTAACGAACGGATATTGGTGGCGCAGCCGAATAATTCCGCCAGCGGGGCCTGGGCGTTAATAATCTTCTGGCCGCCTTTACTATCCATCCCCAAAATTTTACCCCGCCGGGAACAGATGTAGCCGACGATGCCGCTGGTATATTCCTCCGGGCTCATGATTTCAATGGCCATGCAGGGTTCCAGGAGCACGGGGTCACATTTTAAAAAGCCGTGTTTAAAGCAATCCCGGGCCGCGATTTTAAAGGCGATTTCCGATGAGTCGACTTCGTGAAAGGAGCCGTCGATTAAATTCACCTTCACGTCCACTACCGGATAGCCGGCAAAAGCGCCTTTTTTCAGGGCGGCGATAACTCCCTTTTCCACTGCCGGGATGAAATTCTTAGGGATGGCCCCTCCTTTGATGGAGTCCTCAAATCCAAATCCGGCACCGGCAGTATTAGGTGAAATTTCCATCACCACGTGTCCGTACTGGCCGCGTCCTCCGGTCTGCTTTACGTGTTTATACTCTTCGGTTACCGGTTTTAAGATCGTTTCTTTATAAGCGACCTTGGGCTGGCTGACTTTGGCCTCGACTTTAAATTCATCTTTTATTCTTTCAGCAATTATTTCCAGATGCAATTCCCCCATTCCGGAGAGGATGGTTTCGCTGGTCTCCTCTTCGATATGAGCCTGAAAAGTCGGGTCCTCTTCGGATAATTTGGCCAGAGCTTTGCTGAGCCGATCCTGGTCGGTCCGGCTTTGGGGCGTAATGCTGATCGAAACCACCGGCTCGGAAAACTCGATTGATTCCAGAAGTACGGGATCATCCTGGTCACAGAGGGTATCTCCGGTCAAGGTATGGCCTAAGCCCACTACCGCGGCAATATCCCCGGAAAAAACAACATCGATATTTTCTCTCTGGTTGGCATGCATCTGGACGATTCGTCCGACCCTTTCTTTTTTACCCTTGACGCTGTTAAAGACGTAAGTCCCGGTTTTTAAATACCCGGAGTAAACCCGGATATAGACTAATCTGCCGATATGCGGATCAGCCTGGACTTTAAAGGCCAGAGCTGAAAAAGGTTCTTCATCCGCAGGCTGTCTTTCCCAGGTTTGTTCCGGGTTATCGGGATTGCATCCTTTGATCGCCGGGATGTCGGCCGGAGAAGGAAGATATAAATTTACCGCATCCAGAAGATTCTGGACTCCTTTGTTTTTAAGGGCTGAACCGCAGAGTACCGGCACCAGCTTGTTAGCCAGGGTTTCTTTGCGGATGGCCGCCCTTAATTCCTCCGCGGTTATTTCGCCCGGGGAATTTAAATATTTATCCATCAGCCGGCTCTCCTGAGCGGATATTCTTTCTAACAGGGCATGATGGTATTTTTCGCTTATCTCCTGGTAGTCAGGGGGTATCCCTTCGGTTTTGAATTCCTTTCCCAGCGAATCCTGATCATAGCTGTAGGCTTTCATTTCGATAAGATCGATTATGCCCTCAAAGTTTTCTTCGGCCCCGATGGGTATTTGCAGGGCCAGGGCCGCCTGGCCGAATTCTTTTTCGATGCTGGCGTAGACATTAAAAAAGTCAGCGCCTAAACGGTCCATTTTATTGACGAAGGCGATTTTGGGCACCCCGTATTTATCAGACTGGCGCCAGACTGTTTCCGATTGGGACTCGACTCCGCCCACAGCGCAGAAGACCGCAACCGCCCCGTCTAAGACCCTTAAGGAACGTTCGACCTCAGCGGTAAAATCGACGTGCCCGGGAGTATCGATAATATTAATCCGGTTTTCTTTCCAGTGACAGGTAGTGGCGGCGGAGGTAATGGTAATCCCCCGTTCCTGCTCCTGTTTCATCCAGTCCATCTGGGCTTTTCCGTCATGAACTTCGCCGATTTTGTGGGAGCGCCCGGTATAAAAAAGGATTCTTTCCGTAAGCGTGGTTTTTCCGGCATCGATATGGGCCATAATGCCGATATTTCTTACCTGGGGTAATTTGATTTGGCGCTCCGGCGGCGGCGCTTTCTCTTTGGGCGCTTCTTTTCTTTTTACCTTTTCCTCCGCTGCCGGTTCTAAAACAGGCTCAACTTCTTCTATCGGGGCCGCTGCGGTTGTTTCTGCTTCCGGGGGCAATTCTTCTTCGGCTTCTGATTTCTCCTCTTCCTCCCCTGTTACCGTAACCCCTTTGTTCTCGGCCTCACGCAACAAGTGCGCCAGGCGCATCCTTTCTAAATCGATTTTCTTTATTTCTTCTTCTTTCAGGGTTACTTCTTTATTCCTGATTTCTAATTCCCCTTTGAAATCTTCGAGTTGGCTTTGCAGAGTAGAATACTCTTCTTTGGAAACCCAGCCGCTCTCTCTTTCCTTCTTTTTTAAATCGGCGAAGTTCTGGGCCTGTAGATTGGCTTCCTGGGCATACTCCTGCATTTTTGCGGTCTGCTTTTCGAGCCGGGTGTTTAACCCTAAGATTTCATCCGACATACTGCGGATTTCTTTATTCCGCAAATCTATTTCCCGGCCGGCTATGCTTAATTCCTTATTCAGCCTGACGTTTTTGGAAAATTCCCCCTCTAACTCCCTTTCCTTATCGGCCAGCTTTAATTTAAGCGAAACCAGCGGGCTTTTATCTTTCTTTAACAACTCCTGCTGACGGGCGATCCATTTTTTATTCCGGCTTAATTCGTCGGCTAATTCTTCTTCTTTCTTCTTTAAGGCTTTAAATTTTCCCTCCAGCGAGGCGTGCTGGGTTTTAATCTTTTCTAAAGCGGCGTTTTTGCTTTTTAAGCCGATAATGTCCCTTTTAAGGGATTTGATGTTCTGGATCAGGGCCAGAGCTTTTTGCTGGTCGGCAGTGGGTTTCTTTTTGAATATTTTTTTGGGCTTTCCTTCCTCATCGACATTGACCGAAAACCAGACTAAAACGGCAACGATAGCAATAGACAGAGCCACAAACAGCATTTCTTTACCTTCCAGTAAAAGCATCATATCTAAAAATTATATCACATTTTTGGCGAATACAAAGTAACCCTGGAAAGATTTGATAATCCTACTAAACATGATATAATCGGTCCATGCTCGCTGATAAAATTTATCAGGATTTTATCGCCGCCCGTAAGGCTAAGCAGAAGGTTAAAGCGGACTTTTTAGGCCTTGTCCGGGCTGAGCTTCACAATAAAGCCATCGATTTAAAGAAGGACCAATTAGACGATAGTGAAGTTTTTGCCGTTTTAAAAAAGCAGCAAAAGCGCCTTCTTGACGCTAAAGAAAGTATCGAGAAATCCCAGCGCGCCGACCTTCTGGCAAATCTTAAACAGGAGTTAGCCCTGCTTAAGGGGTACCTGCCTCAACCTTTATCCGACACAGAGCTGATTGAGATTGTGGATGCAGTTATTTCCGAAACCGGCGCTTCTGCCTTAAAGGACATGGGTACGGTTATGAAAGAAGTATTAGCCAAGGTAGGAACCCGGGCTGATTCGAAAAAAGTCAGCCAGCTAGTTAAGGAAAGATTGGCTGTTTGAGCCGATCACCACTCCCCAGACCACTCCACATCCCCACTTTGGCCTATTTCTAAAAAAAGTTCCTGCAGGAATTCGGTGACCGGATGGGTGTTTTTCTCGAGGGCTTTGGCCCGCAGGGAAAGCAGTTTCCCCGGGAGCTCTATGGTCTGGCGGATTTTAAGCAGGTTGAAGTCTACGGAATCATCAAAATATCGTTGTAAATCGGCAATGAATTTATCGGCATCGTAGGCATTTAAAAAATCACTTAACTGCGAAATTCTTAAAACCTTATCTTTTCTCCAGGATTCTACGCTCTTCTCTTTCTTTTCCATCACTTCCAACTTATGACTTATAACTTATGACTTATAACTTCTCTACGGGGTTATTTCCTCCGGATTCCAGGAATCCCAGGCCCGGAATTCTTTGTAGGGCGCCCAGGTTCCGTCGGCCTGTTTGGTAAATACGATATAGACTCCTGAGCCGGCATACTTATCCCACTGGTTGGCAATATAAACCAACCCTTGAGTCCTTTCCGGGTTAACCCCGGCCCGGGAGAAGGTCAGGATACCTTCGGAATTTAAGTGCCGGCGGCCAAATTCTTCCCACTTCCGGTTTTCCCGGGTGAGTCTACTGGTGAATAACTCCTCGATTTCCTCAGTGCTTATCGGTTTATAATGGGCATTCTGCATTAAAAAATCGTCTAAGGAGTAAGCCAGGGTATTTTTAGCTTTAAAATCATTAATGGTCTTTTGTTTTAAAAGGGGTATTTTTTCCATGACCAAGGCCAGCTCTTTTTCCAAAATCATCCGCTGGCGATGCACACCGGTTACATCGCGGATCAGGATCGACTCCGGGCCATCCCCGTACCAATCCCGCAACAGACAGGAGTAGAGGTGGTATTCTTCGGGATCAAAGAGCTGCCGCGTCCCTCCCCCGCCGGGGGCGGCGAGAATAAGCACAGACAGAACTATTAACCAAAAGTATTTTTGCATTTTACTTTGTCCTTTGGCCGCCGAAATTACGGCGTCATTTACATCTGGCCCAGTGCTTCCTGGATTATGGGCATAATCCCGGATAATTCCTCTTTGGAGACTCTTCCCAGACGGGTAAAGCGGAATTCTCCCCCGGAATCTTTGTTTTCCCGGGTAACCTGTAATTTTTTCGCCCCCTGGTTATAGGAGTATACACCGATGGTTATCCGGGTGGCTTCCGATTCCCAGGACTGGGAAAATATTTGCTGGTCTAAATTCCGATCGTAAGGCATATGCACCCTCCTTCATTTTTGCTCTATAATTATAACATATAATATTGATTATGGCTACTCCGGAGTAGAACGGGTAAGATGGCGCTCCACAAACCGCACTATCTGCTCTTGTTTTTTATGGTTAATATCTGGAAAGGCCAGGCCCATCCCGGGGAAATCCTCGGCTTGTATTTCCTTGTCCACAACCCAGACTACCCGGGCTTCGGTTTCGATGATTCCCGGCCCCGGCTTAAGGTTGATGCGGGCCAGCAAAGTCTCCCCCACCGGAAATATCTTATTGGCGGTTACGAAAATCCCCTCCCCGCTTAAGTTTATGATCCGCCCTTCATAGTAAAGGTCCTTAGAGGAAAACTTCTGCTTGTATTCGACGGTAACCTTAAGGGGTATGCGCTTAAATCTGCGCCGGAGCCGCTGCTTCATTATCCGGGACCGCTTCTTCTCTTTCCGGACCGCATTTATGGCTTGCTCTTCGTTCATGTAATACTCAAAAATCCGGTCCAGCCCGACAATGGCGAAGAATTTCATTACGTGCGACGGGACGTTGTATATTTTAATCGTTCCTTTCTGATTGAGAATGTTTTTATACACTACCGCGATCAGGGATACGCCGACGTAATCGATTAGATTCACACCTTCAAAGTTACAGATAATATCTTTGCTTTTGTTGTTTAAGGTCCAGCCTACGGTTTCCACAAAATTAGAGGCGTTTATGTCAATATTCCCCTCGAGGTCCAGAATCACCATGCCTTCTTTTTCTCTTAATTTTATCTTCATACGATTAAGCTCAATAAGGCTATTATCAGACAATAATAACCGAAACTTTTAAACCGGTTGATGATCAGAGTTTTTTTAACTATCTTTAAGGCCAATAGCCCGAACAGAAAGGCGGCGACAAAGGAC
Source organism: uncultured Planctomycetia bacterium (assembly GCA_964420965.1). Taxonomy (GTDB): domain Bacteria; phylum Omnitrophota; class Gorgyraeia; order Duberdicusellales; family 4484-171; genus CAYQUQ01. The sequence goes on from CAYQUQ010000023.1 coordinate 20,126, forward strand.
ACGCCTATTCCGGGTAAGGAAAGCCCGGATGCCGTGGTCCCGGTAAGCTCGACCAGAAAAGCGCCGATTATAAGGGGTATGGCCATTAAAAAGGAGAGCGTAAAAGCATCCTCCTTTTTAAACCCCCTTCTTAAAAGCCCGGCTAAAGTGATTCCGGACCGGGATATACCCGGAAAAGGAGAGAATCCCTGCAAAATACCGATGAGCAGGGAATCTTTCCAGCCCAGATTGGGTAAGTCCCTCTGTCGGGAGTTTCCTTTTATACTCAGCAGTATCCCGGAATTGACTAAAAAGCAGAAGGTTAACAGGTAGCGGTTACCGAAGAACTTTTCCAATAAAATTTTAATCCCTAACCCCATTGATCCGGAGATAACGGTGATCAGGATAATGTTGGCCAGCAATCTCCAGTTAAAAAATAAATTGAGCTTGGGGAAGAAAAAAATGATTATGGCCAGGAGGGTGGCTAAGTGGAGAATCACCACAAACGAAAGATAGTTGCCTTCAATCGGTAATAGCCGCCGCAAAAAATATAAATGACCGGAGCTGCTTACGGGAAGGAATTCAGTCAACCCCTGGATAATGCCTAGTAATACCAGTTTCACCGGATTAACCCTTCATGAGAAGATAACCTACCCCCAGCAGGACGATAACTCCGACGGCTAAAGCGATATACTCGAGTATCCCCAGTTTATTTTGCTTAAGGGGGGTTTTATCCAGCGGGTACTGATCAGGTTTAGGTGCCGCCTCCAGCTTAGGTTCTGCCGCCGGTTCCTCCAGTTTGGGCTCAGCCGCCGGTTCCTCCAGCCTAGGTTCTTCCGTCGCTTCCGGTTCTGTTTCCAGAGACGGTTCAGGTGTACTTTCTGCGGGTTTCTCCACGGGTTGAGTCGCCTCCTCTAAGGGGGCGGGCTCGGGTTCAGCCAGAGTCGGTTCGGGCTCAGTCAGAGCCGGCTCTGGTTCGGCCGGGGCCGGTTCAGGTTCCGGAAGCTCAATTTTTTCTTCGGCGAAAGGTTTTGATTCTTCCGGTTCGGCCGGCTTTGGTTCTTCGGGTAAAGAGACGGTTTCCGGGGGTTCCTCGGGGAGGGCTTCCGGTTTTTCTTGGTCCGGAGGCACCTCGTCTTCAGGGCTTTCCGGAGAAGGCTCCGGGGTTCCCTCTGTCAGATCGTCCAGGTCTTTACCCGGGAAATACTCCATGTCTTGTCCACCGGGGGTTCCGGCGGCTTGTGGCTCGGGTTTTGCTTCCGGAGTTTCCTCCGGGGTAATTTCCGGGCTTTGCGATTCTGCGGGCGGGGGTGCTTCCGAAGGCTGGGTCGCTTCCGCTTCTTGAGGTTCGGTGAGCTTGTCCATCAATTCACCTAAAGTCGTCCGGCAATCATGGCAGACACAGAGGTGTTCTTCGACCGATTTTATGTCTTCTTCAGAAGCAGTATGATTGAAATAACTGGGAATTATTCTTTTAATTTCCTCGCAATCCATACGCCCCCCCTTTTTAATGAAACCCCCTTGACAAAATGAAAATTTTGTCAAGGGTATGGTCGAATTAAACCCCCACACCAATTGTGCGTGACTAAGGAAAACCCACCAATTGGTGTGGGGGTAAGTTCGGCTAAGTAACTTTTCTGCGCCTTCGGCTTGAAAAGTTACAGCCTCACTTATTATATCACAGGGTGACTCCATCGCAAGGAATTATTAAAATTTAGCTTCCATCCCCAAGGTAAACGTTCTTTTTGGAGCGGGATTAAATTTTCCTACTGTAATATAAAAACAATCGAGACTTCCATTGATACAAAGTCCTGATTTAATTCTTGAGGTATTGGCGGAAAAGGATTAGCTCTTTTTATGGTAGCCGCTGCTTCCTCATCAAGGATTCTAGAACCGGAAGAACGAATTATTTTGATATCTTGACTTAAGCCATGGGATACGACTATAAAAGTTAAACATGCTACTCCTTCTATGCCTTGCCTTTTTGTCCAAGACGGATATCTTCTTGCCTCCTCAATTCTCTGTTTTACCATATCCTGATAGCGAAACATTGCTTCTTGGACGGGATCAATTACTTTAACCTTCTCCCGGAAGGCCTCTTTAAGAGGCTCCTCCACGATTACTTCTTCAGTTCGAAGTTTAGGCTTAGGTTCTGGTTCAGATTGCTTTGGCTCCTCCACAATCTCTTTAAGTTTTTTCTCCTCTCCCATAACATCTACTTTGGGTAGGAGTAGGGGTTTCTCTATTTCTATTCTAACTGAAATTTCTTCAGGTTTTGTAGTCTGAGGCGAATAGGAATTAACCCCGGGCATGCCTAAAAGTAAGCAGTGTCCAGCAAAGGAAATCAAAAATGCAGTTCTGATTACTTTATCGTTTAACATTCTCCTCTATTTTAGTCGAGATTATTAATCCCTCAGCCTCTGCCTGCTCGGCAATATCCATAACCTTAACCGCCAAGCCTAAATCTATCTTTTCATCGGCCTTGATAATTACAGTTTTCTTCTTAGTTTCGCCTACTTTTAGTCTTAATCTTTCCAGGAGATTGTCTAAAGTCACCTCTGCGTTATTTAGATACAGATTATTATCTTGGGTAATAGAAATAATAATATCCTCTTCCGGGTGTAATTTAGATGTAACAGCTGTAGGTAAAGTAAGCTTTATCCCCGGCTGAGTAACAAAGTGAGAAGAAAGCATAAAGAAGATTAAAAGCAAAAAGACCACATCTATCAGAGGCGCAATGGTTAACTGAATTTTTACTTTTTTTCTTCCTTCAAATTCCATCATCTTCATATTTTGCCGACTTATATTTCTAAAATTTCCGAGGCCACATCTTTCATCTGACTGGCTACATTATCCACTTTACCCTCAAAATAATGATAGAAGACTACTGTGGGGATGGCTACGGATAAACCAGCAGCGGTAGTAATAAGTGCCTCCCAAATTCCACCGGCCAAAACAGAAGCATCCACCCTTCCACCTAACTCTTGAATCTTCATAAAGGCACGAATCATTCCCATAACAGTTCCTAATAGGCCTAATAGTGGGGTTATATTGCCAATGATACTCAGTCCACGCAAGTTCCGATCCAATTGCCGTACAACCTTAGAGCCGGCTCTTGAAATCAGTTTTTCTTTTTCCTCTAAGCTTCTGTGGCGAACGTGAATTCCTATAGCTAAGATATGGGCAATAGGACTGGGACTCTTCTCGCATAGCTTCAATGCCCCATCTGCGCTACCGTCTTTCAGTAAACTTTTTACTCGAGAGAAAATGTTAGGGGTATTTTCCCTTGCGCGATAAAAATGGTAAAGACGCTCTAAGATGATAGTAATCGAGATTATCGAGCAAAACAGAATTGGCCACATTAAGGGCCCGCCTTTTAAAAGAAATTCAAACATAGTTTACCTCACTTCCTAAATTTTTATGTCCTAAAAGGTTAGTTTACAACCAGCGTAAAACGACGCTCCCGGGTTAGCATATCCGCGCACTTGTTGATATTTTTTGTCAAATAGATTCTCGATTCTACCAAAAACCTGAAAAGTCCCACTTAAATCATAAGATGCGTAAAGGTCAATTTTGGCGTAGGGTTTTACCTTCCGGGTATTTGCAGCATTATCACAACGATGGCCAACGTAACTTGCGCTTAGGTTAAGATTTCCTTTTTTCAGAAAGGACCAGTCTAAATTAAGACCTACTTGATTTTTGGGTCTCCTTCTCAATTTTTTGCCTGTATCTTTATCCTTGGTTTTAGTGTAGGTGTAATTGACCCCGATTGCTAAAATCTCTATTGGTTTGAACCAACCTTCCAACTCTAAACCTTTGGTTTCTGCCTTAGCAATATTTTTATAACTGCCGGAATCGTAATCAATCATATCCTCAAACTCATTGTGAAAGTAAGTTAAGCCAAGGGTTACTTTATTATTAAAGGCATTCTGCTCAAATCCAAAGTCATAACTTTTGCTTTCCTCAGGATTGAGATCTTGGTTTCCATAGCTGGGATGATAGAGCTGATACAGAGAAGGTGCCTTAAATCCGGTCCCCCAATTAGCCTTAAGCCGGGTTCCGGTTTGGGGAATAATATAAGCAGTGGATATTTTATAAGTAGTCTCAGTCCCAAAAAGTTCATGATCATCAACTCTTAAACCAGGCGTGATAAACAAATTTTCCCAGAGTTTGAGTTGATTCTGAAGATAATAGCCTTGATTATCCATTACTTTTCTATTAATTCTGTTTGATGCTTTTCGGCCATCGCCAAAGCCTCTTTCCTTTTCATATTCAAAACCACCAGTCAATGTATCCCAATCCACAGGAGAAACATTATGCTGCCATTCGAATTTCATCAGCCTGCCTTTAAACCAGTTGTGGGTATTATCTGTAGTTGTATCTATGGAGTCAGGCTCATCGCTATATTTTCTTCTGGTTTGTGAATAAGAAAATGAAAATTTATGGTCCCAGACTGAATTTATAGCTTGATCAAGGGCAATTTTTCCGGCTAGATTTCTCCAGCAGCCTGTCTTGTTGGGGTCAGTTTGATAGGCGCCGTCATCAGAATCATATTTGGCATCTGTGAAGCGCAAGGCAAAATCAAGATTAGCATTTTCAAAGATTTCATACCCTAACCGCGTTGAAAGCGTAGCATTTTCATATCCATCTTTTTCAGAGTCATCAACAGCTGCTGATATTCCATCGGTATCCAAACGCAATAATGACAGAGAATAATTCAGTTTATCCTGAGAGCCACTAAAACCGAGAGTCTCCTTAAAAGTATTGTGAGAACCTCCCTCAAATGATACCACCCATTTTGACTTGCCCTTGCCTTTCTTAGTAATAATATTAATTACCCCGCCTATGGCATCTGAACCGTAAAGAGTGGATTGTGGCCCGCGAACTATCTCAATGCGTTCAATATTATCGGTGGTTAAATGTCCCCATCCATAATCAAAAGATCGGTCGGCTTTCATCGGATCATTTAACTCTATACCATCAACCATTACTAAGGTATGGCCTGATTTTGAACCTCGAAGATAAACAGAAGTTATTCCTCCAAATGCACCACTCTGCATAACAGATACTCCTGGAACATCCCGCAACACTCCTAGGACAGTTCTTTTACCTTTCTTTTTCAAATCTTCAGCCGTAATTACTGTAGTTGAACTTCCTACTTCAGCTTGATACTGTTCTGTCTTTGTGGCTGTAACAATCACCTCTCCGAGATTATATTTGGTACTGGATTCCTTTTTCTCTTCAGCCCAACTGTTATTGGCCACTACTAAAACAAATAACCCCATTAAAATCAAATTTTTCTTCCTCATTTTTTTCCTCCCTCGAGAATATTTACCCGCCGAAGCCTTGGCGAAGGCGGGCTTCCTAAAATAGGCAATCGTCCGGGCTCTCCGCCTCTGGCGGAATTACCGTTGCGGGGCAGCAAAAGGAATCACACCTTTATTTCCTTTGTCTATCCGGAAAAACTACTCCAAGATTAAATTCCTTCGTCTACTTTCTTAGAACAAACATCTTTTTTGTACAGCCAGCTTATCTGGTCTACATTATTCTCCAGAACATTCGAATAAGCTATCTTTTCTGCTGATTTGCCGTCTACTGTATAATACCAAGCCATATCTCCTCGTTTACCCTTAACTCCATCAATAGCTGTAACAAAAACATATTGATTAACCGGATGAGTTTCCACTGTAGCAACAGTCTGTAATAGTTCAAGAGCAGTTCTGCCTTCTGCCTGAGGAACTTCAACTGTTCGAGAGGGACGGACATTTCCATAATTTATTTCTACCATAATATTTTTGTTTTTTAGATTAAGGCTGGAAGCTTGCTCTTCAGCCTGAGATTTTAAGGTAATTACCGACAAGATGCACAAAAAAATCACTGCTACAAACCTTGTAATTTTTCCCATCAGAGACCCCCTTTTTAATACCCAATACCCTTTCTTCCCTTAACACCCTTTTCGTAAGGATGCTTTGCTTTTTGCATTATGCTTACCAAATCTGCCAGTTTGATAAGCTTTTTGGAAGCTCCTCTTCCGGTTAAGATAACTTCCAGATTGTCCGGCTTTGATTTAAACAGAGCAATGACCTCCTTTTCTTTTAAGAACCCATCTCGCAAACAAATGTTTATTTCATCACCAATAAGGATATCGTATTTATTTTGTTCATATGCCTTTTTGATGAAATCTAAACCTTTTAGGCAATCTCGACGTATGTCCTTCAAGTTTACTTTTTTATCGCAACCAGGGTGTTCTTTGGCAAATCCAAAAATATCAACTCCTAATTTCTTTAAGCTTTTTATTTCTCCGTAACCAAATTTGGCCGGGTCTTTATGAAAATAAATATAACAAACTTTTAAATTATGGCCGCGGGCCCGGCAGGCTAAGCCAACAGCAGCGGTAGTTTTTCCTTTACCATCACCGGTATAAACCTGAATTAATCCTTTTGCTTTCATCGCTTACCTCGCTTTAATTTTTCTTCCTCAGAAACCAGAAAACAATGGGGTTTAGAAGAAATTGGATTTTCCCTTACCACTACTGTAGTTTTGTAGACCTCCTCAATAGTTTGATAACTCAATACTTCCTCCGGTCGTCCAATCCTGTGGATTCGCCCCTCATTAATGAGAATTAAGCGGTGGCAATATTCGCTGGCTAAGTTAAGATCGTGCAAAACCATAATTACTGTAAGCCCAAATTCTTTATTTAATCTCTTTATGAGGTCTAAGATTCCTACCTGATGGGTTATATCTAAATGGGTAGTAGGCTCATCTAATAAAAGTAAGGTTGGTTCCTGGGCCAGGGCCCGGGCAATCAGGGCCAGCTGCCGTTCTCCCCCGCTTATCTGGTCCATAAGTTGATCTTTGAGTCTGTGGGTATCGGTTAAGGCCATAGACCTGTTAGCAATCTCTAAATCCCTTTTCATTTCTAAAAAGTGAAATTTCTCAAAATGAGGGGTCCTCCCCAAAAGCACGAACTCCTCTACGCTTATATTGCCTCCAGCAAAGCTTTGAGGGACCACGGCTATTCTTTTCGCCAATTCCTTAAATCCAAATTGCCAAATATCTTTTTCTTCCAGGAGAATCGCACCTTTCCTTGGCTTAAGTATACGGGTTATAGCCCGAAGTAGTGTAGTTTTTCCTGAACC
>CAYQUQ010000024.1:0-20889 GCA_964420965.1 uncultured Planctomycetia bacterium
GATAAGGTGGGGCTGATTGTGTTCACTGACAGAGTAGAGCGCTTTGTTCCTCCCCGTAAAAGCTCTAAGCAGGTTTTAAGAATCGTCCGGGATGCGCTCTACTTTAAACCCAAAGGTAAGGGAACCGCTATATCCCCGGCCTTAAAGTTTTTAAACCGGGTTACTACCGGCAAAGCCGTAGTTTTTATAATCTCCGATTTTTTCGCCCCTAATTTCAAAAAGGACCTGGCCGTGGTCAACAAACGCCATGATGCCGTGGCCATAACCGTTTCCGATCCCCGGGAATTGGCCCTGCCGGACGTGGGTCTGATCCAGTTAGACGATGCCGAAAGCGGAAAATCTTTAGTCGCGGATACTTCCGATTCTTCGGTAAGATACCGCTACCGCCAACAGGCACGGCAGCGCGTTGAGGAGCGAAAACAGCTGTTTCAATCGGCAAAAGTGGATAATATCGATATCCGCACGGATACTCCTTACGTGCGGACCCTGATTGATTTTTTTAAAATGCGGCGCCGAAGAATATACCGCAGTTAGCCATGGCCGGTATTAAAAACATTTCACGGTTACGAATAGCAGTGGTCATATTTCTGGGTTTAACCCTCACTGCCTGCGAAGGAACCGTCGAGAAAGATTCGGCCATTATTCTTATCTTTTCTTCATCGACTAAATCAACCTTACCATAGCAACTCCAACTTATCCCCAAGCTTTTTATGCCATTGCATATATCCATTAACCTTTCGGCTGAAGTTGTAAAGGTGTCATCCATTATTATAATATGTTCCGTTTTATACTTATGCTTAAGTTCCTTAACTTCTTCCAATACATTTTTTACACTTCTAAATCTTAATCTGCCATTAAAAACTATATTTGCACCACAAAAGGTACACTTGCCCATGCATCCGCGCGATGTCAATATATAGTCGATATTGGTATTGGTTGATGAAAGCCCTCTTGCGGCACTGCCTCTATAAAGAGGCCTTGAAATTAAATCCCCTGCCGGGAAAGGGATTTCGTTAATATCTTTTATTAATTCCCTTGGTCCATTCATTATTATTTCATCATTCTCCCTATAGCATAACCCTTTAATAGCGGACCAATGAGTATTATCTCGTATTGATTCTACCACTTCTAATAATGTCTTTTCTCCTTCTCCATAGATAAGCAAGTCAAAAGAAGGAAATTCTTTAAGCGTTCTCAGCGGTAACGCAGAGGCGTGAACACCTCCTACGACAGTTCTAATATCAATATTATAATTTTTGACCGTTCGGGAAATACAAGCCGCATTATTGATATTTGAAGTAAGGGCTGTGAACGCGGCGATATCTGGCTGCCAATTTTTAAGTCTTCTGACCAGATTTTCCTCTGAAAATATCTCTACGCTATAGTCCCAGATTTTAGCTTCAATGCCGTAGGACCTAAGGTATGATGCCAGTAGCATTATATTTAAGGGGTATTGATGATTGATAAAAGAGATGTGTCCAACCTGCGTGGGGGGGGTATATAAAGGCTGCTTTCATAAGCACAGTTCTAGGTAAAAAGGTTTAGTATTTAAGGCGGGTATTAGTCTTTGCTTCTTTCTTTCACTATATAATTAGGCCTGTTTTTTAATTCCATAAATATTTTACCCAGATATTCTCCCATTATACCCAGCATCAATAATAAAATCCCTCCCATAAACAGAACGCTGACTATAATCGATGCCCAGCCCGATATAGCTTTATCCGTAAAAATGGCCATAGAGATGGCATATATCATGTAAATAAAAGCCAATAGTGACGCTAGCGATCCTAAAATGGTTGAAATACGCAAAGGCTTAACGCTGTACGAAGTTATACCGTCTAAAGCCAGCAGGGACATTGTTTTTATGGAATATTTAGATTTTCCCGAAAATCTTTTTTGAGGTATATATTCAATGCCGTATTGTTTAAATCCTACCCAGGAAATCATGCCTCGTATGAATAAAAAGGCCTCATTGGATTTTTTAATTTCGTTTACGACCCTTCTGTCCAAAAGACGGAAATCTGCGGCGCCGCGATCCAATTTAATATCTGAAATTTTATTAATTAGTTTATAAAAAAGAGCGGCTGTTTTTCTTTTAAGAAATGGCGTATCAGGATGTTCTTTCCTTATGGTATAGACAATATCATACCCCTCCTGCCATTTTTTAATCATTTCTAAAATCAATTCCGCTGGATGCTGGAGGTCGGCATCTATAGAAACAATGCAGTCGCCGTTGGCATGATCTAAGCCGGCTTTGAGGGCGCATTGATGCCCGAAGCTCCTGGAAAGAGATAGGTATTTTATTTTGGGATTTTGATCGCGGAGCTCCTTTAAAATGCGCGAAGTATTGTCGGTGCTCCCGTCATCTACAAACAGAATTTCATAGTCCGGCTGCCGTTCTAACACCGGCAAAAGTTGCTTGTGTAACTCTTTCAGATTATCTTCTTCATTAAAGGCCGGGATTGTTACCGAGACTTTGAAGTTCTTCATTTTTTGTGCTATGATAAGCTATTATAGCTTTAAGCCCTAATTTTCACCAATATAATACCATATTTTCCCTACAGTGTAAGCTATTTTTATATGAAATATCGGGTATATGCCGCAAAGCTCAAAAGGAACCTCGTTCCTTTTCTTGTAATTTCCCTTGCCGCTTTATCTCTATACCTGCCTATTTTTACGACTAAAGGTTTTTCCCCCAAAGACGATTGGAAAGCAATCTTAATAACCGCGGACAGGCCGTTTCATCCCCAATTAGAGAATGAGCAAAACGTCACAGCTTTAAACAGTTTTTACAAAACAGCTTTGAAGATGGATTTTTCAACAGGCAGATTCCGGCCAGTTTATTGGGGTATAACCACTATCGAGGCATTTTTGTTTAAAGAAAAACCAAAGTTATGGCATCTGGAGACTGTAATAATCGGCATTTTTACCTGTTTTTTGCTTTATGTAATTGCCCGCCAACTTAAGCTAGGGTTTATTCCTGCTCTATTATGCAGTTTATGGCTGTTATTTTCCGGATTTGCTTTGTGGGGCGAAAAGCAGATAGGAGAAACACAGGGAATGTTATTCACATTATTGGGGTTGCTTTTTCTAATAAGGGGCGGCAGGGCCGGTAGAGGCGTACCTTGGGATACAGCAGGAATTATTTGTATATTTTTAGCCGGATGGGTAAAGGAGAGTTTTGTCTTAGTAATGCCGCCGGCCATTATTTTACGCATTGCCCTCCAGAGCGTTGGATTTCACCGCCATTCGCTTCCTGAGGTTTTGAAAAGCTTAAAAATTATAGTTGGGGCTGCGCTTCTGGCATTTTCTATACAATTGACAATAGCTGTTTTTGCTTTTAATCAAGGGGCTTATTCTTCAAAAATAGTGGGGACGATACCTTTGCTAAAGAGAATTTCACCAATTCTTTGGCTTAAACTTCTTTATCCCCGCTTTCAGTATCTTTCTTACTTTATCCCCATGCTTGGTGTTATTTTTATTATTTACCGTACATTTAAGGACAGTTATATCTTTAAGCAAATTTTATTAGGTTCACTTTTTTTAGCCACATGGTTAGTACCCCAGTTTATACTCTACGCCGATACAAGTTTTGAAGCCCACTATTTCTATCCGGCAGCAATTGCCTTAATCCTTCTGAATGGCTTAAGCTTAGAGGCAATAAGAAGGGGTCAAAAAAGGCTTTTTAAAATATTATTTTATGGTATTTCTATTTTCTCTCTGGCAACTATACTGATTACTTTTCCTAAAACTTTTAATGGAACGGGCCGTAAGGTTGCGATATCAAACATATTTACAAGGTCAGTAAAACATATTGCTGAATCCAACAAAGGGGCAAAGGCTATTTTCGTAATTCCTCAGGCCTGGTGGGGATTGGGAGTTTCAACTTTAGTCCAATTAGGAAATTCCGGGGTGCATATTCCGGTCTATATAGATTCTCCCAGCCTTACTGATCGGAGCTCGCGAGAGGTATTTCCCTGGAATATGCTATACAGCCTTTATTTCCCCATTGAACAGGCAAACCCTAATAATATAGATATCATCTTCGCCTGTCAGAAAGGCAAAAATACGGTCCAGAATATTGAAAATAAGTATAATTGGTTTAAAAAGGAAGATTGGATTATATACCGATTTCCGGAATCATATCGGGTGATTAATTTGAAGGCAAGAGCTTTAAAAAGGTTTTTGAGGAATAAAAGCATAACCAGCGTATTAAAACTTAAGGCAGTTGAATATAAGGTTTTGTTTCGGAAATGATTACCAATTAGCGTATTCGCGGAGTGATTTATAGTAAGGGTTTTCGATTTGACGCAGCCGGCGCACGGTCCAGTTAATCCACTCCCGGTGTACGCTATTCTCCGCGTCACCTATAGACCATCCCCGCCGGACTTGCCAGTCGTAATCTCGATAATAAGCCACAAATTCCTTGAGTTTTACAATGTCGCCCTGGTTTATGTTGCCTAAATAACCCTGCATATCGTAGTGTTTATTTTTAAGAAAGCCTTCGATGTGCCTTTGTGTGGATTCAGGAAGCCTGTTCCACAGGGCTGCGGTTTCCCGTCGATAGGCGGGGTTGGTATAAAAAAGAGCATGGTTATACTCATGTTCGATAATGAAATTAAGCAACCCCGGTCTAGAGACAAAAGAAGGGTCTACAGCGTAGCTTACCACCGCAAATGGGCTCTGGCCTGTGCTGTATTTGTTACCCCCGTATTTTAGAACTCCCAGGTTGAGTAATTGATCACGAAACCATACTTCTCCCGAGGTGAGTTGTAATTGCGGCGAGCTTCTCTGGCTCTGGACAAAAGCATTATAAAAACCGGCAATGCCTTCGGCGTAAAAATCACAGGCCGAAGGAGGGTCTAAGTTCTGCAGGGCGCGTTGGCTGATGATTTGACCGATATTACCTTCCGTATAGTGAGCGATGCGTCCTAAAGTTGCCGATTGTTGTTTTAAATCCGGAAAGGCAATAAATAGAATCGGCTTGTCTCTTATTTTTAATATTTCGGGGTTATACCTCGGTGACGGCCGGTTACGGGAAGTTAAGTCATTGATTGTAACCTGGGGCAGATTAGCTAGAGCGGTGCGGCGTTCCGGCCGGGGGCCGGGTTCGGGTCTGTGGGGCCGACTATTATTATTGTTATTGGGTTGAGAATCTCCGTAGAGCGACCGGCGTATGGCATCAAGGTATTCAGGAGGAAGAGCGCTGTTATTGGATCCGGCTTGTTTGCTGCCCGGCGATACTCTGGGAGTTTGAGGAGGAGTTACCGCCTTGACTCTATGTCTTGGCGTTGATCCCTGCGGTGAGGAGGCATAAGAGTTGTAGCTCTGTCTCCTCGGAGAAGTTTTTTGTGTTCGACTGGAGCTGTTGCCAGCGCTTATGTCTTGCAGGTTTCGGGCAAAGGTATCTTGAGATCCAAAGCAAAAGCCAAAAATAAGAGCCAGAATCAGCAATAAATTTTTATATTTAGCCATCCTGATCGCCTCCCACGCGATAAGTAAGTCTACCTATAAAATATACCATATGGTTACTTGTATTTATAGGTAACGGAGAGGGTTTTTTGTAACCGTTTTCGCAGAAAGCTTAGAGCCGGTTGTCATGAAATCGATTTCATGTTATACTTTGGTTGTGCCGGAAATAAAGAGGACAAGATGAAGATAAGGATCAAAGATATTGCCCAAAAAGCAGGGGTTTCCCCGGCTACAGTTTCCCGGGCTATTAATCCTGAAACCCGCAGTAAAGTAGCGCCGGCTACCCTGAAGAAAATCGACAGGATTATTGCTCAATACCATTACGTGCCTAACCTGGCCGCTAAGAGTCTCAGAAAGTCAGCCACCAAAACAATCGGAGTAATCTTTCCCGGATTCACCGGGATCTTTAATAATTCTTACTATACGCGGATGATATCGGGTTTATCCGATTTTATACTGGGGACCGAGTATAATTTTAAAATCCTCTTACTTAAGGAGAATACCCAGAAGTGGCGTAATTATGATTTCCGGTCTGCGGAAGGGGTAGATGGGCTGATCGTAACTCATGCCCCCCAGTTTTTTCCTCCGGAAAGATTGGCTGATATGGATATCCCCTGTGCCTTGATTGACGATTTAGGCGATGACAGCCACTCTTTTTATGTTTGCGGCGACCATTTTAACGGCGGCCAGCAGGCGGCCCGCTATCTTTACGGATTAGGGCATAAGCAGATAGCCGTATTTACCGGAGTTGACTGGTCTACGGACAGCCAATTTCGCCTTCAGGGATTTCAAAGTTACCTGCGTCAGGAAGTCGGTATAGTAATAGATTCTTCGAAAATCATTAGAGGCGATTATCGTGAAGATGTTGCCTATCAAAAAGCGGAGCAGTTAATCAAAATCCACCCCGAAATAACCGCCATATTTTGCTGTAATGACGAGATGGCTTTGGGAGCAATCCGCCGCCTGCAGGAATTGGGGATTTCCTGTCCCCAGGATATTTCCGTAGTCGGCTATGATGATAATGATCGAGCCGTTAATTTCATCCCTCCGTTAACCACTATAAGAGCGCCGATGTATAAAATGGCTCAAGAAGCCGCTAAAAAGCTCACTGGCTATTTACAGGCGGAAGGTGAAATTGACCCCCTGCAAGGCCATATCCTATTTCCGGTAGAGCTGATCGAGCGTTCCTCAGCCGGATCCCCTCGAAAACGCAGTTTGTAACCAGTTTACCGTCAACACATTATAAATTTCGCCCATTTTTTTGGATTTTTTTTTGACATTCCACCCTCCAATATGCTATATTTTAATGAAAACGATTTCAGAAGATACTGCCTTTAACCTCGGCATATTCATTCCGAAACGTTAAAAATCGTAATTATTCTTATTGTTTTTAACTAATTTTGCCGTTAACCGGGCTTCAAATTGAGTATATGGCTAAAATGAGGTAGGTTTTGGCATATATTTTTTTTGCATTTTTATGAAATCGATTTCATAAATACTTCCCGGTAGGGAGTAGTGGATATGGCTAAGATACGCCGACAATTGTGGTTGAGCCTGCCTTTTACAGTAATCTTTTTGGGGTTGCTCTTAAGTTTTGGCAATGCATGGCGGGAAGGTTATCAGCAGTCCCTAGAGAATGAACTCATTACTCCTGGCCGCAAATGCCGACCGGTCCTGTTGCGAGGTTTAAGGATATATCCGGATAATCCCTTTAAATTTGAATTTATCTTTGATCAAGGAGATGCAGAGGTTACTCCCGAGCAAAAACAAGCCGAATCACTGAAACTAATCGATTACTTTCTTACGGCCTTAGCCATACCCAGTGAAGAGCTTTGGGTTAATTTGTCGCCCCACGAAAAGGAACGCATTATTTCCGCAGAGTTAGGGCGGACCAATATGGGCGAGGTAATGCTTCAGAGTGACCTTGTGCTTAAACGGTTCATATCTTCCTTGACTTATCCAGAAACTGATTTGGGTAAGAAGTTCTGGGAAAGAGTGTATCAAAAAGCCTATGCTCAGTTTTCGACTACCCGCATTCCGGTTAATACGTTTAATAAAATCTGGGTGGTACCTAAGCAGGCCTTGGTTTATGAGGATGGAGATAGTGCATATATAAGTGAAAGCAGGCTTAAGGTCCTGCTGGAGGAAGACTATTTAGCTCTAAAACATCAACAAGATTTGAAGGTATCTAATCGTATCGCTTCCCAAATTATGCGGGAGGTTATTTTGCCAGTGATCGATGAAGAAGTTAATTCCGGAGAACATTTTACTTCTTTACGTCAAATATACCATTCCTTTATTTTAGCCGTCTGGTTTAAGCGGCAGCTTAAACAGAGCGTTTTAAACCATTATTATGCCGATCAGAAAAAAATTAAGGGAATATCCGCCGCCGGCCCGAAAGCAAAGGAGGAGATTTTTAAAAAATATTTAGAGAATTACCGCCGGGGAATTTACGATTATGTTAAGCGGGAATTTGATCCCGCAAGTCACAGTTACATTAAACGCCGCTATTATTCCGGAGGATTGGCTTATTTCAGTGCCACCATGGACCTTAAGGTCGAAAAGAGAAGAACCGCGCGGCCGGTAAAGGGCTGGTCGGCCGTAAGCACTTTATCTCCGATAGTCAATATTGATGAAAGTCCGGTTTTACAGCCAGCCACACAGGTTCGGGCCCGGCCGATGAAAGAGATGCGGGTTTTGCTAATCCAGCCGCGTTCAACACGGCAGAAGGATCAGCCTACCCGCTGGCCGGCCGGGCTGATGGCTTTAGCGGCTATGGTCACCGATAAAGAATCTTTACAGGGTTATTGTGCCCTCTTAGGCAAACCGGAATTTATACTTGCTGATACCGCCGACTATCCGGATGTGGAGGTATCGGTCTTGGATTTACGGGCCGAAGCCGAGGATTTTGATTTTGCCGGATATGTAAGAGAATACCGGCCGGATCTGGTGGGGATCGGGGCTATGACTCCAGATATTATTCGGGCTGAACAGCTGGCCGGGATGGTGAAAGCGATAAATAAAGAAATATTCACCGTAGTCGGCGGAAACCACTTATCCTCGATACCGCGGGAGACTATGGAAAACTCCAATTTCGATCTGGGGATTATCGGAGAAGGTGAAGAGGTCTTTAGTGAATTAATTATGCAAATAGCTACCGGTTACCGGAATTTTTCCTCCATGGATGGGGTCATCTTAAAAGATCAACAGCCCTTTACTCGGCGCCGGCCGGTGATGAAACTGGACCATTACCCCACATGGGCTAAAGCTATCCCCTTGTTACATAACCGGGAGAGGTATCAAAAAATTACCGACCTTAAGGGAAAATATCTAGGCGAGATGGGTGTGCTCTCGATAATGCGGGGCTGCCCCGGTAATTGCTCCATGTGTTCGGCCAGATTGGTATTTCCCGGAGGCTACCGATACTTACGTTTTCGCAGCGCCCCAGCGGTAGCCCAAGAGCTAAAATTTATCAGTGAGACTTACGGGATAAACAGTTTTTACGGCTTGGATGATACTTTTACCGCCAATAAGGAGCTTTTGCAAGAGCTGGCCGAAGCTTTTAAGGAGCAGGGGGTAGATATTACTTTTTCAGCTAACACCCGGGCTGATTTTATTGACGCGGAAGTAGCCGATTCCTTAAAGGCAATGGGGTGTAAATTAATTTCTTTGGGGGTTGAGGTTGGCGATCAATTTATCTCCGACCGAGTAGTGCGTAAGGGCACGAATTTAGACCAGGTGGAGCGAGCCAGTAAAATATTATCCAGCCGCGGAATACTGGTTAAGTGGTTTTTGATGGTGGGTTTGCCCGATCAGAATTGGCTGAGCATTTTAAAGACAGCCGATTTCATTTTGAAGAATAAAGATTATATTGCCGATATCGGGGTTTCTACGGCGGTGCCTTATCCGAATACCGCTTTAGCCAGCGACCAAAAAATAGAAGTTATCGCCAACACCCCCTGGTCGGATTACCACTATGAGCCGGAGCCGAGCCGGAAAAAGATAGATTTTCCGGAAGCAATTATTAATACCAATGTTATGACTGCCCGGGAAATTGGCCGAGCCCGCTATCTGCTGATTAAAATTTTTGAGTATCGTAATCATCCACAAAAGATGAATCCCTTGCTGACTGAATTAAGACAGAGAGCAGGTAGTCAGGGCAAAAGCGTTTCTTCCTCTGCTTCCGTTCTTTCTCAAGATCCTGCTGGCGGTTTTAATTTTAACGCCCAATATTTAGAGATGATTACGCACAAAATTACCCCCGGAGAGCCGTTGGGAAAGCGGATTAATTTCCGGAATTCAGGGTGGGGTATTGAAGTTACCCAGTGGCAGGGGGTTAAGGTAATCATCAATTACATAAAGCCTTTAGATTAATTTTTTTCCTTAAAAATTTATAGAGTTCTCCGCCGGCGAGGAGGGGCAGGGCCAAAACAAAAAGCAAAAGCCAATAATGGGGAGGAATCGCCGTTGTTCCCAGATAGGTTTGCAGCACCGGCCAGTATACCCCGGTGGCCTGGATGAGCAGAGTGGCCGCCATGGCGCAGAGGAGGAAGGGGTTGGAGAAGAAGCCTATTGTATGAAGCGGATTTTCCAGGGAACGGAAATTAAAGACATTGACTTTGCTGAAGATGACCATGCCGGTAAGGGCTGCCGTATGAGCCAGGGGCAGGTAATCCGCAGATCCTTCTCCTAAAATTTTCCAGATATACCAGAAGGCGCCAAGGATAATAATTGCCTTGTATAGACCAATGCCGACGAGGACTAAAATTACCTTAAGCGGCAACAAGGGGGTTTTAGGGTCGCGGGGAGGTTTTTGCATTATTCCCGGTTCGGTTTTCTCAAAGCCGAGCGCGAGCGCCGTAGCTCCGTCGGTAACCAGATTCAGCCAGAGGATTTGAACCGGGAGCAGGACCAACACCTTCCAGCCCAGAAATAAACTGGCACTTAAGATAATAACCTCGCCGAAATTACTGCAAAGCATATACCAGACGAATTTTTTGATATTGGCAAATTGCCGGCGGCCTTCTTCAATGCCGGCCACCAGTGAAGAGAAGCTGTCGTCCATAAGGATTACATCGGCCGCACCTTTAGCCACGTCGCTGCCCTTGATTCCCATAGCTACACCGACATCAGCCTGGCGCAGGGCCGGAGCGTCATTAACGCCGTCACCGGTCATGGTGCAGACTTTACCCATGACCTGGAAGGCTTTGGCCAGGCGCATTTTGTGGGCCGGGGTGACCCGGGCGAAAAGGGTGTCGTTTTTATCCAGGATTTTAGAGAGTTCTTTTTCGCTTAAGCCGTCCAGTTCGGTTCCGGTTATCGCCCGCTCAAAATTAATCCCGATAGAGCGGCCGACGGCAGCCGCGGTAAGGGCGTTATCACCGGTAAGTACGGCGATACGGATCCCGGCCGAATGAGCTGCTTTTACGGCAGTTTTAGCTTCGGGACGGGCCGGGTCAGTTATTCCCACCAGGCCCAGCAGGGTTAAATCCTGTTCCCATTGTTTTGAGGTCAGCTTAAGGCCGGATATATTTCTGCAGGCTACGGCCAGTACTCTAATGCCCCGGGAAGCGAGTTGTTGATTTTTTTCCCCTAAAATTTGGCGTTGCGAATCAATGAGCAATTCATCGTGATTCCCCGTAGATACCCGGGAACACTTAGGCATGACTACTTCCGGCGCCCCTTTGACATAGAGTATTTGCTCCTTACCGCGTTCCCAGAGCATGCTCATGCGCTTACGCTCAGAGTCAAAACTCAATTCTCCCGAAGCCGCTGACTCTCCGACCAGATCCTGCCGGTTGATACCGCCTTTAGCGGCGGCTACGATCAAGGCCGCTTCGGTAGGATCGCCGATAGCCAGCCACTTATCTTGTTTGTTTTCGATGGCGGCGTGGTTGCAGAGAACAGTTGCCTCCAGAAGTTTTTTAACGTCCCGCTGATCGCCAGCAGGGGCATTCTTAACTAATATGCTTCCTTTAGGTTCATAGCCGATCCCGGTAACTTCCGCTTGCTGGTTATGATTAAACAGTAGTTCCGGAACTACCAGCTGAGTTACAGTCATTTCGTTGCGGGTGAGGGTTCCGGTTTTATCGGTGCAAATTACACCGGTTGCGCCCAGGGTTTCGTTAGCCGTAAGGCGCCGGATTAAACAACGCCGTTTAAACATCTTTCTCATCCCTAAGGCTAAAGTTATGGTCAGGACCGCCGGCAGGCCTTCGGGGATGGCGCTCACAGCCAGGGAAATGGCAAACATAAACAGTTTATTGAAAGAAAAACCCTGCAGTTTTCCCAGGATGACGATAAGAATGCAGAGGATAAGGGCCATCAAGCCCAGCCGGCGGGCCAGCCCGGTAGTCTGGCGTTGTAAAGGAGAAATTTCAGTCGGGGTGGCGCCGGTAAGCGTGGCGATTTTTCCGAATTCGGTTTCCCCCCCGGTCTCTACCACCATGCCCCTGGCGATACCGTTACACAGAACCGTCCCGGTATAGAGCATATTAGTTCGCTCGGCCAGAGAAGTTTCAGTGGTCAATACTCCCGGTTGTTTGCGGACCGGTGAAGACTCTCCGGTTAAGATTGATTCTACTACCTGGCAATCGCTGGTAGAGAGGAGGTAGATATCGGCCGGAACCCGTTCTCCGGCTTCAAGAATAACCAGGTCGCCGGGAACCAGATCAGCCACATCAATCCGGGTGCGTTTTCCGGCCCGTAAGACCTGAGTTTCCATGAGCATCATTTTTTTCAGCTCTTCCATGGCCTTCTCGGCTTTCAACTCCTGGAAAAACCCTAAACAGCCGTTCAGAATAACAATGGTCAGGATGGCCACGGCGTCGCGCCACTCATGAAGAAAGAGACTGATCAGGGCGGCAATGATCAGGATTCCGATCAGGAGGTCGGTAAACTGGCGGAGGAATATTTTCCAGACCGGCACCGGCGGGGGGTCGGGCAGGACATTCTTGCCGTATGTTTTCCGGCGCCGAGCCACGTCAGCGGGCAAAAGTCCCTTTTCCCCGGCCTCAAGGCGCTCAAGTACCTTTTCTTTGTCTAGGTTATGCCACATAAACATATCGCTTCGGTTAATTAGCTTATTCCACCACACAACCCGGAATGAATCAAGATTTTTTTCACCCGGATTTTGCAGACGTCCCACAAAGGGACACCCCAGCTTTACAGACGTCCCATTATATTTTTAGACTTCCATCTATAATATTTTCGTACATCCTCGGGGTTAAGACATAGTCCCGATACGATTTTCTCCCTGTTTTATTGCGGCCAAAGGTTGAATATAAAGGGTTAGGTGTAAGCAGGGGTTTTTCGTCTCCATAGGCATAAAAGGTATAGCTTGACCATTTATAGTTGTCTAAATTCTTAACTATCCCTGCTCTTAAAGGGTTAGTTTCGATATAACGGGCACATTCCAATAAGTATTCATCTTTTTCGATTATTTTGCTTTTATACCTTCCTTGGTAGAGGTAGCCCGTATATTGGTATTTCTCTTTAAAGTAATAACCGAAGGATTGCAGTATACCCTGCATTATTTTTGCTAAGCTTTCTTTTTTATGGATTTTAACCAAAAGATGAAAGTGATTTTTCATGAGGCAGTAATTATACAGTTCAAAAGGGTATTTAGCTTTGTACTTTTTTACCAGAGACAAAAATCTCTTACAATCGGCATTTTTTGTAAATATCATCTGGCGGTTATTCCCTCTTTGCATAATATGATAGATCGTCTCATCGTACACTTGCCTTGCTGATTTTGGCATAAAACACCTCCTTTTTTAGCAGACGTCCCATTTGTTTTAGCAGACGTCCCATTTGTTTTAGCAGACGTCCCATTTGGGGGCACCCTGCCTGCCTGGGGTGTCCCCTTGGAGGACGTCTGCAAAAGCCTTCTACTATAATAGACGCATGAAAAGACCAAATTCTTTCACTATTTTTAAATTTTTTGGTTTAGGAGGACGTCTGTGAAAGTGGGGTGTCCCTTTGTGGGACGTCTGCGGAGGAAAAAAAGGGTGATTTTACTTGACAAAGCAGGGGTTGTTGTGTATATTAACAAGTGTTACGTATATTAACTGTCATTGCTAGAGGGTATTATGGAAAAGCGTTTAGTTACCACCAAAGAATTGGCTAAGTTGCTGCGTATATCAGTGGCTAGCGTGAACTACTATACTAACCTGGGATTATTCCAGATTAAAGACCGAAAGGGCAATGCCCGGCTTTACGACCGCAGCGAGACTCTGGGAATCTTTGAAGCCATACAGCACTTAAGAAAGGAGGGTTATTCTTTAAGGCTTATTCAGAAGAAATTGGATAAAGGATACGATATTCAATATCGATTATAAATAAAGAATGGGGGGGGCGGTATGTTTGAAGATATAAAATCGTTTTTTTCCCGAAATAACCAGAGGCGGCCGGATAATCCTTTTGGGGCCAAAACCGACGCTGACTTTTCTTCAGCGACCTCAAAACCGTTAAAGCCGGAAATTATAGTTATCGCCAATCAGAAAGGCGGCTGTGGAAAGACCACTACCGCCATAAACCTTGCTGCCGGCTTAGCTAACCGTAACTTTAAAACCTTAATTGTTGATTTAGATGCCCAGGCTCATGCTTCTTTAGGCTTAGGCATTGATGTCGATAGCTTGGCCTTTTCTTTATACGAGGTAATGGTAAAGAGTTTGGAGATGGAGCAGGCAGTAAGGGCTACTCACATCGAGAATTTAGACATTGTTCCGGCCACGCCGCTTCTTACCGGAGCCCAGCTTGAGATTGCCGACCTTTTGGGAAGAGAGTTAATTTTAAGGAGTGCGATCAACAAGATGGTGAACTTAGGCCAGAGGCAGTACCATTACATTATAATCGATTGTTCGCCTTCGCTGAATCTGTTAACTATAAACGGCCTGGTAGCTGCTCAGTGGATTTTAGTCCCCTTGCAGGCCCATTATTTTGCCTTGGAAGGAATGCGCGAGCTGTTTTCGACCTTGACGGTAGTAAAAGAACGCCTCAGCTCTCAGCTGGAAATTTTGGGGGTTTTGCCAACCTTGTTTGATCCCCGAACCCGGATGAGTAAAGAAATTTTAGCCCAGATAAAAGATTATTTTAAAGACAAGGTATTTGAAACTATTATTCGGATGAATATAAAGTTAGCCGAGGCTCAGATGCACAAAAAGTCTATATTCGAATACAACCGGTATTCCAGCGGAGCCAGGAATTATGCCACCCTTTGCGAAGAGGTTATTGCCCGGACTCAAAAACAGCCGGAAACAGCGAATAACCAAGATACAAGATACAATAACCAAACAATAACCAATGACCAAATTCCAATAACCAAATGAGCGAGAAAAAGAATATTGTAAGGGAGATTTTTGAGCGGCCTAAGGAGGCTACCGGAAAGATTTCGGCCATCTTTACTCATTTCCGCAGTCCCACTAAAGCGGTTTTGTTTCCGAAGGCTAATCAGCCCCCTTCGGCCAAAGCTTTACCGGCGGCAATTGATATCGGAACTTCGACCATAAAACTGTTTCAGTTAGGCCAAGACTTAAAAGGCGGGCTTGAAATTATCAATCTTGACCGCCAAAATTCCTCCGCTGATAAAAAGGAAGCTTTAAAAAGAATAGTTGAGCGTAACCAAATTGGTTCCCGAGTGTTAGCGGCCATATCAGCCAAAGATTTACAGATTTATAATTTAAGCTTTCCCCGAATGCCTGAAGCCGAGTTAAATCAGGCCCTTAAGTGGAAACTGACCCAGCTTAGGCCTTTTGGCTTAAATCTGGAAGAGTTAGTTTACGACAGCCTTAGCTGGGGCGATTCAGCCGGATTAAAATCTAGCCAGCAGAAAATACTTCTAGCTTGTGTCCCTAAAAGTTTAATCTCAAACACTGTGGCTTTGTTTGCCGAAGCCGGCCTTGAGGTTATCGATGTGCTAGCCGGGCCGCTTAGCTTAGCTAACCTGGATAAATTCGCTAAGTCCGATCAGGTTAAAAATGAAATAACTATTTGGCTGGATTTAGGGAATAAAGAAAGTACCCTGGTCATTACCAAATCCGGGATTCTGTTGTTTTCGCGCAACCTCTCGCTTACTTCCCAGAGTTTAACCAAGCACCTGGCCCAACATTTCCGCCTGAATTCGGCTCAGGCCGAGGAGCTAAAAAATCAATACGGCTTGAGCTCCTGGTCAGCCGATAAGAAGATGTCAGTATTTTCTCAAGGCGAAAAACCATCTGCAAAACCTAAAGACAAGGCTGAATTGGCTTACTACGGCTTGATTTCTTCCTTAGAGAATCTGGTGGTGGACATTGAGCATTCTTTTAAGTATTTTTCCTATCAGGTTAGCCAGTCGCAAATTACCCGATTTGACCGCCTAATCCTCTGCGGCGGAGCCAGCGAACTTAAAAATTTAGATAAATTTTTAAGCGCCAAGTTAAAAACCCGGGTTGAAAAGTGCAACCCTTTTTCCTGGTTTAATTTTTCTTCCGGTTTAGAAAGCAAAAAGAGGATTTTCCTTTCTTCTCCCGGAGAATTCGCGGTTGCGGCAGCAATGGCCGTCAGTCCTAAAATCGAAAAAACAAAACTGTTAAACTTAACCCCTAAACAGCGCAAAAGAGGTTTAACTTATCTTAAAGAGCATTTGAAAGAAAAGCCGGTAAGAGTTGCCGCTGTAGTTTTAAGCTTAGCTATTTTTCTGATTGTTTTACAGATGGTCAGAGTTGGTTTTTACGCCTGGAGGATGAATTCTCTGGTTCGAGGCGTAAAGGTTGCCCAAAGCCGGCTGGGCAGCTTACAGTCAAACCAGTTGAAACTGGCCAAAAAGGAGGCCAGGCTGCTTGAGCAGAAAGCTAAGCTCGAGGGCAGGCTAAACTTCCTTAATCAGGGAACCCGCCGGCCCAGAGACTTCTCCGGGGCTCTGGCTAAAGTTGCTTCTCTGCTTCCCGAAGAAATCTGGGTTAATCGGCTGACCTATTTAGAGAAGAAATTAAATATCACTGGTTCAACCCCCAAGATGAATCTGGTTATAGAATTACTAGAGACCTTAAAGGCATCTGAAAAGTTTAGCTCAGCCTCTTTTAGCTATACCCAGAAAGAGCCGGATAGAGAGGTCTATAATTTTGAAATCGTAGCCGAGATTAAGCCATGATCGATAAGCTAAAGAATTTTAAGAATCTAAACAGCCGCCAGAAACTGTTAGTAGCCGGCTTAGGCTTAAGCCTAGGTTTTAGCCTTTATTTTAATATTCTTTATAAACCCTTAGCTAAAAAGGTTAACCGCTATAGATTTCAAATTAAAAAATCAGCCTCACGGCTTAAAGACCTAAAAGGTAAATTTCCGGCAATTGAGAAGCAAAAAGAAAACCTTCGATCTTTAGATTTCCAATGCAAGGATTTACTTATTCAAATAACCGAGATCGAGAAAGACCTTCCCAGTGAAAAGAACAGCTCCCGGCTGTTAACTGAGTTAAGCCGTCTGGCTAAAGATTTAAAACTTCTTTCTTTGCGCCAGAAAATCGATTCCGGCGAGGAATATTCCCGGATTTTTATCGAGTTTAAATTCAGCGAGCCTTACCAGAAATTAATTAATTACCTTAACCGGGTTGAGTCTCTCTCGCCTTTTTTAATGGTCGAGGAGCTGGAAATATTTGAACCCAAAACTAAAAAAGAAAGCGGCATTCAAACCCGCTTAGTTTTATCTAGTCTTTTAGGAACTGTCTCTAGTTTTGAATTGATAAAAGGCCAGGAATCCGAAGATATTGAACTGGCCCGGGATATCTTTATATCCAGAAGCCGGCCGGCAGCCAGGGTGAGTAAAGTAGAGCTTAAGTTGGAAGGCATAACTTATGCTCCTTCCGGTTCAACTGCGATCATAAACACTGATGTAGTAAAAGTAGGCTCAAAAGTAGGAAATTTAACCGTAAAAGAAATAACTTCGGAAAAAGTAATATTGACCGACGGCATCGAGGACCAGGTGCTGTCGGTAAGCCGGTAGCAAAGGAGAGAATAATGCAAAAATTAATTTTAGTTGGCAGTTTAATTTTTATCCTTATGTTTAGTCCGGCCGTAAGTTTTGCCGGAGAGTGGGAGGATGTTTTTACGGATTCAGGCGCTGTAGAGGCAGGTTTTAAACCTGCCTCTACAGAAGAGGATGCTAAACTCCTGCAAAAAATCTCTCTTGATTACAAGAATGCTGATCTTGCCAGTGTCCTGCGGTCTTTGGCCTGGACTTACCAGCTCAATATTGTTACCAGCCCGGATATAAAGGGAAAGGTAACCATAAACTTAAAAGAGGTAAGCCTAAAGGAAGCTCTCGGTGCTATTCTGGCTATAAACGGACTGGCCCATGCCCAGCGGGAAGGAATTATCTATATTGCTCCCGGTGACCCCAAAACCGTAGAAATGCAGAGTGAGGTTATTTTTCTTAAGTACCTTTCAGCATCTGAAGCTCAGAATCTGTTAAGAAAAATTATTTCCCCTAAAGGTGATATGAAGATCAATGAAACCTCTAACAGTTTGATTATTACTGATTTTCCGGGAAATATCCAAAAGGTTAAAGCCCTTCTTGAGAAGGTTGACATCCCTCCCCAGCAGGTTCTCATAGAAGCAAAGATTGTAGATATAGCCACAACAGATTTAAGGGCAATGGGTGTTACCTGGGATGCTGATTATCAGCCCAGTGAGGGTATCTTTAACCGCAGCACCCGAGCTTCCGAGCGGCTTAAAGGGACTATAACTATGCTTGAGCAGTCAGCCAGCCTTAGTGGTGGCCAGTTTGAGTTAGATTTCCTTACTTTTAAGGGCCTTGCCATTACTGCCACCATAGACGCCCTGGTTAAGGATGGAAAGGCAAATCTCTTGGCAAGTCCATCTATAGCAGTGTTAAATGGCCAGGAGGCGCGTATTGTAATTGGTGAGAGATACCCATATAAGGAACGTACCCAGACTACAGCAGGCACTACTGAGACAGTCAAGTTTGTGGATATCGGAACAATGCTTCGGGTTACTCCTCAAATAAACAAAGATGGGTATATTACTATGAGAATACATCCGGAAGTTTCTTCTTATTCTACCGCTGCGACATCGGACGCAGGTCCTGTAATTACCACCCGCGAGGCTGATACTACTGTGCGGGTAAAAGAAGGAGAAACCCTGGTTATCGGAGGGTTGATCAAACAGACCGATGATCGCTCCAAAGAGAAAATTCCTTTTTTGGGTGGCTTGCCCATAATCGGATTTCTCTTCTCAAGAAGCGAAAGAAATGTGCAGCAGAAAGAATTAGCAGTATTTATCACTCCCAAAATCTTGCGCTCAAGAGAGGAAAGGGAGGTTCTGGGTAAGAAGAAAGATGAGATAGAAGAAGTATATGTTAGTTTAGCTAAGACAGGCGAACTTTGTATGGTGGAAAGGATATTTGAGTATGCCCGGAATTTAGATAGAGGCATTGGGGTTGAAAGCGTCAGAAAGAATAAACAGTTTAGAAAAGCCCAGGCCCTAAGTCTTTATGAACATATTGCGGTTGAATTTCCTGATGCTGAGCGTACGCCTCAAGCTCTCTATAACTCCGGCTTAATTTACTATAAACATCTAAAGAATTACCCCAAAGCCAAGCAAGCTTTTGCTCATTTAATTTCCGATTATCCTGACAGTCGATTTGTTAACAGTGCCAAGCGGCTATTCAGAAAAATCGAACACATCCAAAACAAAAGAAAAAAATAATGGGTCTGTACAGTTACCGAGCACGGGATAGAGCTGGCGAGTTGACCTCCGGTGAGCTGGAGGGCGAAGACGAAGCCCAGATTGTAGCCAGTCTGGATAAGCTCGGCTACAGCGTAATCGAAATAAAAACCAATCAAAGTTCTAGCCTATCTTTAAGCACTTTTTTTGAACGTTTCAAGAGAATAGAAAAACAGGAAGTTATTATCTTCAGCCGCCAGTTAGCTACCCTTCTTCGCACCGGCATGCCTCTCTCTCCCAGCTTAACCACTCTTTGTGAACAGACCGCCAACAAGAAGCTTAAAGCTATCCTTGAGGATGTTCAGCAGTCAGTCTCCGGCGGCGCAAGCTTCTCCCAGGCCCTTTCTAAATACCTGCAAGTGTTCCCGGAGCTATTTATCAGCATGGTTGAAGTGGGTGAGGCTGCCGGCATTCTCGATAAGACCCTGGATCGGCTGGCCACTCTTGGCATGCAGGAGCTGGAGACTAATTCCCGGATTCGTTCAGCTCTGGTTTATCCGGTGATTCTGGTTCTGATTTCTTTTGTGGTAGTTAATTTTTTAGTAGTCGGAGTCCTGCCTAAGTTTGTCATGGTTTTTCGGGCTTCCCAGGCTAAATTACCCTTTATTACTCAAGTTGTTTTATCTTTAAGCTGGATTTTGCGCAAACTCTGGTTTTTTATCATTGCTGGTTTCGCCGCTTTGGCTTTCTGGTTTAAAAATTATATCCGAAAACCCGAAGGCAAGTTTAAATTTCATACCTGGATTCTTAAACTGCCGATTTTCGGAAGCCTTTACACTAAAGTCCAGGTTTCCCGTTTCAGCCGCATGCTTTCCGCCCTTACTTCTTCCGGGGTGCCGCTCCTGCAGGCCTTGATGGTAGTAGAAAAAACTCTGACCAATGTGGTAATTCGAAGGTCAATTCAGAATATTCGTACCGCCATAACCGAAGGCCGTTCTTTAGTTGAACCTTTTAAGGCCAGCGGTTTTTTTTCGCCAATGGTGGTCCAGATGATTTCCACCGGCGAGAAGACCGGAAAGCTTGACCAGATGCTCGAGGAGGTCTCAGCCTTTTACGATCCGGAAATAGAGTACACGGTTAAAAACCTGACTTCGCTCTTAGAGCCGTTTATGCTTTTAGCTATGGGGGTCATGGTTGCCTTCATCGCCTTATCAGTATTATTACCTATATTTAACCTGATAAAGGTGTTTAGAGGATGACATAAATAATTATGTAGGGGCCGGCCTAAGGCCGGCCCGTTACACGGGGGTAAAAATGAGAAAATGTTTTACATTATTGGAATTATTAATTGTGATTTCCATCATTGCCATATTAGCAGCCACGATTATGCCCAACTTCATCGGTTTTGACGCTGAGGCTCGCTTGGCTTCCACTCAGACCAACTTAAATACTCTGCGGACCCGGGTCAGCCTGTTTCGGACCAAAGAGGGCCGTTATCCCGAGAGGCTGGAAGAGCTCTTAGAGACTACCTACAATGACATGGGTATTGAACGGCCTTACTTAGATTCAATGCCTTTGGAGTTTATCTCCACCAAGGAAGGTGCAAGCGACATTGAGGATTTAAGCTATAAAGATATGCTCTCCGGCGACGGCGGCTGGGTTTACTATACTGATAAAGCTAAGGTTATTGTTGACTGGGATATGCCTCTCGATGATAAGTGGGCTAAAGCCGCCGGCGAGGTACCCAGCGAATGGTAAAAAA
>CAYQUQ010000024.1:20989-26836 GCA_964420965.1 uncultured Planctomycetia bacterium
AGTGTGGTGATGATTCTTTTGACCGTGGCCATAATCGGTGCCACCTTAGTTGTCTTCTTCTCGTCAGTCAACTTAAGCGCCCGCAATGTGGCTGATGAGGCTAAGGCCCTGTATCTGGCTGAGGCTGGAATTTCCCGGGCAATTTATCTGCTGCGCAACCAGGACCAGACCCGGGTGGACTTTAAACAAGAAATCGGCCCGTTTAGCTTAGGCGAAGGTGATTACCGGATAAAGTTTGACCTGGTTCAGTCTTTGATTACCTCAACCGGAAACGTGCAGGGAACCAGAAAGACGGTGCAGCTGCAATACACGTCATTATGAAACGTGCGTTTACCTATATAGAATTGTTAATCACCCTGGCCATAATCGCGGTGTTGTTTGTGCCGGTGATGCAGCTGTTTTCTCACTCCATGCATTCCACCGGCGCATCCCGGGATTTAATCACCGCCACTAACTTAGCCAAGTGGGAGATGGAGCGGGTAAAGAATTTAAAGCTGACTAAACAGCAATTAAAGCAATTAGGCGATTCAGTCTACCCGGGAGAAGGCGAGGAGCCCTTGGAGATGAACCAGATGAAGTGGCGGATTGCCCGAAAGATAATTCAGGAGAGTGACCCTTTAGAAGTTCGGGTTTCGGTTTATCACGATGGACACCCCGAGGAATCCCTGGTAACTCTGGTAACTCTGATTGAGGATATGAGCTGGGAAGAAGTGAGGCCAGTAAAATAGCAGAAATAGAAGCGGATCAACGCGGAACTAAACGCGGATACACGCCCAACGCCTATGGCGTAAATCCGCGTAGATATCCGCGTATATCCGCTTCTACAACAAAATTATAATGGCGGAACAAGATCAACGCAAGTTAGGGCAGGTTTTAGTCGAGCGGGGCATAATTACCGCTAAGCAGTTAGAGGAAGCCCTGGCTGAGCAGCGTTCTAGCGGCCGGTTTATCGGTGAGACCCTGGTCAGCCGGGGGGTAACTTCTGAGGAGCAGGTAGCTCAGGTTTTAAGTGACCAGCTCGGCTTAGCCTTTGTGGATTTAAACTCTATGGCTATTGAGCCTAAAGCCAGGCAGTCAGTGGCTGAGGAGCTTTGCTTGCGGTTTACCGCTGTGCCGCTGTTCATAATCCAGGATACCCTCACCCTGGCTATGGCTAATCCTTTAGATGTCCAGGCCATAGATGAGATTCAAACTACCTGCGGTTTTCGGATTAAACCGGTATTTGCCTGTCCTACAGCTATCCGTAATGCCTTGGAGAAACGAGAATCAGTAGGGGCAATTCATGAATTGCCCCTGCAAGGCCAGCCGGAATCCAGAGAACAGATAGATTCTTTAAAACAGGCAGCCTCATTAGCTCCAGTAGTAAATATGGTTAATAGCCTGATCAGCCGGGCTGTGGAAATGGCGGCTTCGGATATCCATTTGGAACCGGAAAAGAACAGCTTCCAATGCCGCTACCGCATTGACGGAGTGCTCTATCCTCACCAGCCGATTCCTCAGGATGAACAGGCAGCAGTAGTCTCGCGGATTAAGATTATGGCTAACATGGATATTGCTGAGAAGCGGCTGCCTCAGGATGGAAGAGTCCAGATGTATGCTGCTGGCCGGGATGTAGATTTGCGGATTTCCACTTTCCCTACCATTTACGGCGAAAACGTAGTCATTCGTATCCTTGACCGTTCAGGAGGAATCTTAAAATTAGAACAATTAGGTTTTGCCAAAGATATTTTAACTGACTTCTCAGAGTTGATTCATAAACCCCACGGAATAATCTTAGTAACCGGGCCGACTGGTTCGGGGAAAACTACTACGCTTTACGCTGCGCTTTCGGAAATAAACTCCCAGGAGAAAAATATTATCACTTTAGAGGACCCGGTGGAATACGAGATTGCCCAAATCCGCCAGTCCCAGGTTAATGTAAAAGCCGGCTTAACCTTTGCCCGGGGGCTTCGCTCGATTGTCCGTCAGGACCCGGATATTGTCATGATCGGCGAAATCCGCGATAAAGAAACTGCTGACATTGCTATCCATGCTGCCTTAACCGGGCATTTGGTTTTCTCAACCCTGCATACCAATGATGCAGCCTCAGCAGCGACCCGCCTTATTGACATGGGTGTTGAACCGTTTTTAGTGGCTTCGTCAATTATTGGCATTTTAGCCCAGCGCTTGGTGCGCTGCCTTTGTCTGGCCTGCAAGCAAGAGGGGACACTTCCCATCGACTTGCGAAAAAACCTTCCACACCGCCGCGGTGTAGTTGGCAGCTATACCGGCAGCCACACCGCGGCGGTGTACAAAGAAGCGGGGTGCAAGAAGTGCAAGCAGCGGGGTTATACCGGCCGAAGCGGGATATATGAATTGCTGATACCCAATGACCGGATAAGAGAGCTTATCGGCCGCAAGGCTCAGGCAACTGTTCTGGCTGAGGAAGCAATAAAAGCCGGGATGCACAGCCTGCGTGATGCCGGTTTAGCCAAAGTCTTAGCCGGCGAAACCTCGGTGTCAGAGTTATTGAGGGTAACCGAGGAAGCATAATATAGGAAATAACCAAGATACAAGATACAATAACCAAACAATGACCAATAACCAATCCACAAACCAGAACAAAGTTCGGTTCGGGATTGCCCAAAATCGAATTTATTCTGGTTTTGGGCAAATTTCAATAACCAAACGAAATATATTTATATTGTTTGATTATTGGTTATTGATTATTGGGATTTGTTTGTATCTTGTACCTTGGTTATTGGTTATTTCGGCCGATATATGAAAAAGATATTACTAATTGAAGATGAGCAAGAGGCTTCGGCTGATATTGCCAGTTTCCTACAGCGCCAGGGCTATCAGGTAACTCCTGTTCATACTGGCCAAGCCGCCTTAAAAATCCTGGCTGAAGATGATTTTGATTTAGCTATCATTGACCTGATTCTGCCGGACTTAAACGGCCAGGAGCTCTGCACTTTAATCCGGCGCAACCAAAAGACTAAACACTTACCGATAATTGTTTCAACCGCTTTAGGCGATGAGTCAACTGAGGAGCTCTGCCAGAAATTAGGCGCTAATGTTTTTTTAGCCAAACCTTATGGGGTGGAGGAGTTATTAAACGCGGTAAAAAAATGCTTGGAAAAGGAGATTGGGTGATTGGGAAATTAGGGACAAGAAGTTCCCAATATCCCAATATCCAGACCCCAATTACCTAATATCCTGATATCCAACGAAACAGGAGGTACAAAATGAAGAAGACAATCATTTCCCTGATCGTGCTTGGTGCAATTACCTTTCTCGGCATCTATTACGCCTACGGAGGCACCCTCGAATTCGACGGCGTGCCCGTCGACGTCACGACTACGGCAGGCGAGGACCTGCTGATAGTGCCTGGCACCGGCGGCAACACGCAGGTCGGCGATGCCTCGGGTACGAACTCCAACGCTACCTCAAATGATGATCTGCACATCACCGGCGCACTCGAGACCGACGGCGCGGCATACATCGACGGCAGCGCCACCATCGCCGGCGCAGCTACCATCACAGGCGCTACAACTGCCACAGGCGGCATTACATCCGGCTCGAACATCGTCTCAGACACTGACTCCACTGACTCGCTCGGATCGAGCAGCATTGCCTGGCTGAACCTCTATACCGACGCGATTACGACTACGAGCGGGACGAGCCTCAGTTTCGCCCCCGGAGCGACCACAGGTGACGCCATGGATATAAGCGCTGATTCTATCACAACAGGCGACATATTTGACATTGAGATGAATGCCGTCACCACCGGCAATGTCATGGACATAGATTTATCAGCCGATACCATCAATACTGATGTTGCCTTGCTTAACGTAACAGGCACTGCCATAAACACTGCTACAAATGTCAAGCTTATAGAGATGTCCACCACTGCTGCCAATGACGTTGACGTCTCGCTCATCCACTTAGAACGAGGCACAAATGATGCCAGGATAGTCTTCGACGAAGGCGCAAACCAGTGGCAGATTGACCAGGGCACCGGAAGCGGCCTGGTAGCTATTGGCACAGGAAGCGCGACCTCACTCACGGATGATGACGCAGATACCCTGGTGCAGGTGGAAGAGTCCACTGACGAGGATATAATCAGATTCGACGCCGGCGGTACAGAGATTGCCACTATTGATGCGACAAGCGGACTAATTGTTTCATCAGGTGCGGTGCAGACAGGCGCAAACGGCTCAGATGGTTCGCTCAAGATCTACTCCGAGCAGGGGGCTACTGATTACTCAGTGACTCTGCAGCCTCATGCCACCATGACCGAGGCGAGCACCTACACCCTGCCGGCGGCAGACGGCTCAACCTCCCAGGTGCTCTCCACTGACGGCAACGGCGCGTTGAGCTGGTCAACCATCTCCAGCGACTCGATCGGCGACTCAGACTCTGACACTCAGATCCAGGTGGAGGAGTCAGCAGATGATGACACCATCCGGTTTGACACTGCCGGCACTGAGAGGATGACCATTGACTCAACCGGCACTATAAATATCGACTCAGCTGCTACGACCACTGACCTGTTTAATATTGACTCAGCCACGCTTACCAGCGGCAATATTATGGATATAAACTTATCGGCTGATACCCTGACCACAGATACCGCCTTGTTTAACATCGCCGGCACAGCGATTAATACTGCGACCGCGCTTAAGCTGCTTGAGCTCTCAACCACCGCAGGTAATGACGTGGATGTAACCGTGGCCCACATCGAACGCGGCACTGATGACGCCCGCATCGTGTTTGACGAAGGCTCAAACCAGTGGCAGCTGGACAACGGCGACGGCTCTGGCCTGGCCAACATCACCACCGGCTCCGGCGGGGTGCTGGATGCCACCTATGTCACCACTTCAGCCAACGCGACCCTGACCGCTGAAGTCTTAACCACTGCGTTTACATCCAACCTCATCTCTGACGCAGACGGCACCCGCGACTTAGGCTCAACCACCAATGCCTGGGCTAACCTCTACACCGACGCGATCAAGACCACCTCCGGCACCTCGCTGGATGTGGACACCGCGACCATAGACTTATCCACCCAGGCAGTCGATGTGACCCTTGAGGCCACAGCCGCTGATGGCCTGAACTTCGACTCCAACACCCTGTCCATCGACGCCCTCAACAACCGCGTCGGCATCGGGACGACGGGGCCGGGAGATACATTACATGTTGATGGTGCGGTGAGAATTGGCGACTATCACAAATGGTCGGAGTCTACAACTGTCGTTGGATCGTTGACAGGTATGGTTTTACAAACCCAAGAAACAAATGCCCGAGCTCTTTTGGCGTTTGCTCCTAATGGCACTTCTCGACTTTCAGATTTTTGGCTCTTTAACACTTCCGATATTGCTACAGACTATGAACGGATGATTATTGGTTATGATGGTAATGATGACTTTTTTCATATAACAACAGATGCAGGTGGGACAGGTACAGAAAGACCTCTATATTTAGGTGCTGGAGGTTATGCGGTAGCAGACCATCAGTTGGTTTTAACAACAGGCGGCTCCGTCGGCATCGGGGAAGTTGCGCCGGAGACGCTTACTGAGTGGACATCCACTGCCCCCTACCTGACCCTGCACAACTCGACTGAGGAGAACGGAGAAGGTGGGCGCGAGAGTCAGATCCTGTTCAAGGGCGAGCAGGACGGAACCGAGGAGACCACCCTGGCCAAGATCCAGGCCTCGCATGACGGCACGGCTGACGATGAAAAAGGCGACCTGATCTTCTACGTCAATGACGGCGACGACGCTGACGCACCCACCGAGGCCATGCGGATAAACTCGGACGGCACAATTACTTTTGCTCAAGCTCTGTCTAGCTATGCTACTACAG
>CAYQUQ010000025.1:0-26475 GCA_964420965.1 uncultured Planctomycetia bacterium
AAGCCTAGAAAATAGATGAAAAGAATTATTCTGATGTGCTCGGTGAATTTAGTCGAACCCTTTAAAAAAGAAGGTTTTGAGGTTTTCTGGACCCTACCGTTAGTTTACCCTCTTTTTTATGAAAATAAGGATAGCATTTATTTAGATTGCCGGGAGTTTGAGCGGCGCCTTGACTCTTATAAAAATAAAGTATTGGAATTCAGGCCGGTTTACTTTTTAGTTGACCAGGGCTTTTTCGCCGGCATATTAAGCCGGTCAAAGGGGATGCGCAAACAAGAAATGTGCCGCCTCTGGATCGATTTCATTAAAGATTTAAACCAAAAAGGGATTGTGACTATCATTTCCTGCGTTGATGACCCGCGGCAGTTCTTTATTGACCGTAAATACGTCCGGGCGATTACTCATATCTTTAAGGTAGTAAGGTTATGTTGCCTTCGGCTAAGAACGAAATATGAACAGAAAGGACAAAGAGTAGTATACATGCCCAATTATGTCCGTATCTGCTTTGATATCCCTTTCCCGGGCCGTAAAGACCCGGCACTGGAGGATAAGATTAAGAGGGGGGTATTTAACTTTGACCTGTTTTTTACCGGCAACATGAATCGGATGCGTAAGACATTCTTCCGGCGTCTTTCCCGTAAGGTTAATGATCTGGATTTCTTTTTCGGCAGCCCGGATTTTTTCTATACCTCGCGAAAAAAAATTGAATTCGATACTTTAAACCGATTCCACCTGGCTGAAATTTACAGGCGTACCAAAATAAACGTAATCTATGGAGATTTAAATGAATTCCCGTTTTGCAAAACCTGGGCTCCTTCGGATAGAGCCTTTAACATCGGCTATTCCCGGGGTTTTTTTATCCATGATTACCGAAAGCACCTCCTGGATTTATTTGACGTTGATCCTAAAGTTTACACCTTCGGGGGTCTGGGCGAGTGCTATAGAAAAATCAGATATTACCTGGATAATTCCCATTTGAGAGAAGGGTTAGTGGATGAATTCTACGCTCAAGTTATCCGCCGCCACACCCTGGATAAGAGAGTTAAGCAATCTATTGCCGACATCGAAAGTGTAAAATTATAAAAAAGTTATGCCCAAAGCAACAGTAGTTATATCCACTTTTAATCGGTCGCAGTGTCTGATAAAAGCGCTGGAATCTTTTCTCGATCAGGGCAGTCGGGATTATCAGATATTGGTCATCGACCAGAATCCGAATCCGGACGTAAAGCTTTTAGAGTTTATCCAGAATCACAGCGAGAGGGTAAAACATATTTACAGTTTGACCAAAGGGCTGGCTGCCGGAAGAAACGCCGGTTTTAGAAATACGCCGGCCGAAATAGTAATATTTTGCGACGACGATACTATAGCCGAACCCGGCTTGATCCGGGCCCATATCGCTGCCTATAGCGATCCTGCGGTTGGCGGGGTCGCCGGACGAGTTTTTACCGACAGCGATAAACCGGTTAAAAAAGGGGATCCGGTCGGTAAGCTCCGGTTGTGGGACGGTAAGGTATTTAGCAATTTCAACGCTGATTTTCCGGCTGAAGTCGACCATGTTTGGGGATGCAATATGTCTTTTAGAAGAGAGCTTTTGGAAAGAGTAGGGGGTTTTGATGAGAGGTTGATTGGGACGTCTTCTTTTGACGACGCTGATATGGCCTTACGGATAAAAAAGCTTGGTTACAAGATAGTATTTTCGCCTCAAGCCTGCCTAAAGCATGTATTTGCCGATAAAGGGGGATGCCGGGACATGGATTTTGCCGAGAAAATGTACTGGTATTACCGTAACCTCACGATTCTTTATTTAAAGTATATGAAAAGAATATTTTTACCTCTCGTTTTATTAAGACAGTGTATCGGCGTTTGCCGCCGCAGCCTTGCCAGCAGAGATTGCAAAACTTTTTTATTTTCAACAATGGGGTTGATTTGCGGCTTCAGGGATTTTAAAAATAAACTCAGGCTGAGGGACATTGACAGAAAAACTGTAAAAAAAATACTGCTTACCCGGACTCAAGGCATGGGCGATGTTATCTGCTTTATTCCCCTGCTGAAAACTTTACGCAAAGAATTTCCTCAGGCCAGTATCACTCTGGTTACCGGCCGTCCCGGCGGTAGAGAAATAATGCAGGGTTGTCCTTTTGTGGATAAGGTGGTTTTCTATGATGTTGAGAAAACAAGATCGGTCTTGGGAAAGGTTGATTTTATAATAAAGCTTCGAAAGGAGAAATTCGACCTCCTGATCACGTCATCTCAAGAAGTCGGCTTTGCCCTGAAAGCTTTTTTAAGCGGCGCAAAATATCGTCTGGGTTTTAGGGAGTATGAAACAAATAATATAAAATCACGCGATAAGTTTTGGTTCCTGCACACAGTAGCCCTAGAGCCTCTAAAGAGCGAACACGAAGTGGATGCTAACCTTAGACTGCTTGATATTCTGGGAATTGAAGAAAAAGATAACAGTTTATCAATATGGATAAGACAGGAGGACGAGATCTTCGCTAAAGATTTATTTAAGGAATACGATTTAATTCACAAGCCTGTGATTGCCATAAGTCCTTTTGCCGGCAGGGCAGTAAAGAATTGGCCCAAGGAAAGGTACGCCGAACTTATAAGCGACCTGGAGAAGAATAAAAAAGCAAGGGTGATTTTGATAGGGCCAAGATATACGCTTGGCGGTAATGAAGAAATAATACGCCTTGGGGCAACAGAGTCATTAAATTTATCCGGCCGAACAACAATCGGCCAACTCATAGCTCTCTTGAGCAGGTGCGATTTGTTTATCGGCAGTGATTCCGGGCCTATGAACATAGCAGCAGCCTTAAATATCCCTGTTATCGCTTTATTCGGGCCGGGTGATGAAAACAGATATCGGCCCCGCTGCGATCACTCTTTAGTTATTAATAAGCGCCTTGAATGTGCTCCTTGCAATAAACAAGCCTGCGAGAGGCCTAGGTGTATGGAATTAATCAGCGTTAATGAGGTATTAAAGGAGGTAGGGCACCTTCTTGCTAAGATTTCAAAAAAGCAAAGTAGATGAAAGT
Organism: uncultured Planctomycetia bacterium; assembly: GCA_964420965.1. GTDB lineage: Bacteria > Omnitrophota > Gorgyraeia > Duberdicusellales > 4484-171 > CAYQUQ01. Next base: position 3,039 of record CAYQUQ010000025.1, read on the forward strand.
TACCTTTGTATTTGCGGACTTAAATGTGTTTCAAGACTGCAGCCGTGATTATTCAGGCATATTTGCCCACGGCATCGGCTATTTATCTTCGGCTCTAAAGAGAGAAGGGCATTTAACTTCCCTGATCCATCTGGTTAAGCCGATAGGCCAGGCTGAATTTATACGAAGAGTCGGCACCGAAAAACCGGGCCTGGTTGCTTTTTCTTCATTTTCGCATCAATTTGAATACGTAAAGCAATTGGCCGCCTGGTTGAAAGAGTCGCACCGGATACCGGTAATCTGCGGCGGAGTCCACGCGACCATAGATCCGGAAGAGGTAATTAAGGTAGAAGCTATAGATATGTTGTGCCGGGGGGAAGGCGAGCAGCCGCTGGTTGAATTGTGTCACAAATTAGAGAGAGGCCAGGATATTTCCGGAATCAGGAACGTCTGGTTAAAGCAAGACGGCAAAATCATCCGCAATCAAATCCGGCCCCTGGATGAAAACATTGATCGATTGCCGTTCCCGGACCGAACCCTTTTTAATTACCGGGCACTCTACGATTATAAGATAAGGATGTTGACCGTGCTGGCCTCGCGGGGCTGTCCCTATAATTGCAGCTACTGCTGCAACCATCAATATCAGAAATTGTACCCCCATAATTATGTGCGCTTCCGGAGCGTAGATAATGTGCTGGCGGAAATCGAGGAAGCGTTAAGCTGGTATCCCGATATTGAATTCGTTAATTTTATTGACGATACCCTTTGCATACGGTGGCAATGGCTGGAGGAGTTCGCCCGGAAATTCCCTAAAAAATTCAATTTTCCTTTTCACGGTAATAGCCGGATAAACCTTCTCGATGAGGAGATGATGGCTTTGTTAAAAAAAGCCAGATGTGAACGTTTGGATGTAGGAATAGAGGCGGGTAATTCCTACATCCGCGAGCGGATATTGAACAGAAAAATTAGCGATGAACAAATTCGCAAAGTATTTGAATTGGGGCGTAAATTTAATATCAAGCTTGCGGCCTATAATATGATTGGCTGTCCTTTCGAAACTCCGGCTACGATACTGGAAACCATAAGGCTTAACGCCCAAGTTAAACCCTATTCTGCGCACAACGCCATATTCCAGCCTTACCCCAATACCGATATTTATCGGGTTTGTATTGAGGAGGGTTTTATCTCCGAAAAAAAAGTTTCGGCCTTCTTCAAGGAGAGTGTTTTGGATCAACCCCGGCTCAGTAAGCGGCAGGTTACTTTTTTCAGCCGCTATTTCATGATTATCATGAAATTTTATAGATTTTTCTATAAGCTGCCGCAAGGAATTTCCACAAAGCTTTCGTCTATCCTGGATAAAAGCTGGGTATCTTTAAGCAAAAGCTATATTGCTTTAAAGCTTTATTTTTTGGCTCGGTTAATTTTTTCGCCGATCAGAACCACAAAGCTTTTAGTGATGAGAATCAATCCCGGTTTAGCCCGGAAGTTTAAGTATCTTATTTACGGCCGTTATTACATGAAGGGCCGGAAGGTTAAGCTTTGAGCGTAAGGATGAGTTTTAAATGGATATGCGTTACAGAATTTGCATTATAAACGGAGCTTACCCGCCGCTTAGAGACGGGATTGGAGACTATACTTACAAATTGATCGAAAGCTTAAGAAAGAATGATTTGCCGATTTCGCTTATTACCTCGCGCATCGAAAACATATCCGGATCCGGGGATAATTTCAAGATTTTCCCGGTTATCAAAAAATGGAATTTATTTGGCGTATTTTTAATTCTGAGATTAATTAATAAATATAATTTTGATATTATTCATATTCAATACCCTTCCAGTGCATACAGAAAGACGGTATTTTTTGCCGCGCTGCCCTTTTTGATCCGGGTATTTTTCCGCAAGGTCAAGGTAATTATTACGCTCCATGAGTTTTCCATTGCTTACCCGGTTAATAAGGTAAAGCAGTTGCTTCTCGCCGCTTTTAGCCACAGGATAATTGTTACTGCTGAAGGCGATTTTAATGAGCTGATCCGTTTTCCCTTTTGCGGCCAGCACAAGACAGAAATTATACCCATCGGCAACAATATCAATATCTGTTTAAATGGCGCAGGTTCCCGCGAGTACTTTAAGGAGAAAGGTTTGATCGGGTCAGACACAAAAATAATTTCCTTTTTTGGTTTCATCCATCCTAACAAAGGCATCGAGAGCTTACTGGAAGCAGTTGCCGATTTAAAAAGAGAAGGTTTTCCGGTCTTCTTGCTGTTAATTTCCGGGTTGGATTACGCCGCCAATAAATATCACAAGCAGATCGGGGAATGTATCGACAGGCTAAGCATGGCCGAATTTTTGCATTGGACCGGTTATGTTGATTCCGGGGAGGTGTCCAGACTTTTAGCGATTTCGGATATTTGCGTATTACCTTTTAAGGACGGGGTTAGTTTACGCCGGGGCACGCTTGTGGCTGCTCTTGCCCATGGATTACCGGTAATTTCTACAAGAGGGCGCAACATTCCCGAGGAATTACGACATAACGAAAATATTTACTTAGTCCCGCGCAATGACGCCGAAAGTTTATCCGCTGCGATAAGCGAATTAATTAAAGATGGAAATTTACGCCAGTGTATCGCAGGTGCGGCTGGAAAGTTTTCGGAAGGGTTTTCCTGGAAGAAGATTTCTCTGGCCCACACAAATCTTTACCAAGAGGTAACGGAGAGTTTTTAATGCGTGAAGAACTATTGAATATTATCAGGTGTCCGGCCTGTGGCGCTTATAAAGAAAAGCCTTTTAGTTTAGATAAAGAAGAAGTTAATGCCCAGGAGGTAAGAAAGGGAAGGGTGATTTGCAATGCCTGCCGGAAGCAATTTTCGATAAAAGACGGGGTATTAGATTTGCTTTACAATCTTGATCCGGAGATTTTAGAGGAAATCGAAGGAAACATCAGGGCCGCCGCTGATCCTAACCCCCGGCATACCGATGCCGTGCTTTTGGCCTTGCCGGAATCAGCCGAAAGCGAAGATCCCCTTGACGCTACTTACGGGTATTATTTAAATTTTTACAAGGTTCAGGATGAGCTGGCCATAACCGGTCAAGAGCTGGTTCTGGATTTAGGCAGCGGGACCACCTGGAGCGCTAACAAATTTGTCCAAAAAGGGTGCGACTGCGTTGCCCTGGACGTTTCTTTGCCCAAATTTAAAGGTTTAGAATCAGCGGACAGTTTCTTTAAGCATGATAGTGTATATTACGATCGGGTCCTTTCGGATATGAAGAATTTACCTTTCCGTAATGCCAGTTTTGATATCGTCATGACCAATTCTTCCATACACCATACCGCGGATTTAAAATCTGTGCTTAAGGAAGTAAACCGGGTACTTAAGAATAAAGGCAGGTTGACATTGATTAATGAAGCGGTCTGTAGTATATTTACTATTAAGAGAGATAAACGGCGCAAAGCTCTCCCTGGGTTTGTCAGCGATTTTCACTGGAACGAAAATACTTATTCTGTAATCCAGTACATGCGGTATCTTCGGGCTTCAGGGTTTAAGACCAGGATTTTTTATCCGCCTTCCCTGGATAAAAAGTTGCTGGCTTTGAAGAAGGGAAAGTTAAATTTTGACCATAAAGGCATTAAACATCGCCTGGCCTATCTGATTTCATGTGTGTGGGGAAAAAGTAGTTTTTACAAATTGGCAAGAAGAATTCTATTCTGGCCGGCGATAACTCTTTTTGGCTTACCGCTGGTATTGATCGCCGAGAAGAAAAGACAAAATTAACCGTGAAATCGCGATAATATACCATGGAAAACATTTACCTGCTTTTATTTGTGGTCCTGGTCGTTTTTCTGGTTAGCTTAAAGCGCCTTATCTACGGGGTATATATTTTGCTTATACTTTTGCCTTTCGAGCGTCTTTGGGTTACCCGGCAATGGGGTTTGCATATCAAATTAGCCGAGTGGATGGGCTTGGTTTGTATTATAATTTTTATCTGGAACTTTTTAGCCAAGCCGCAACGGAGGATGTTTTCATATTCCCCGCTGAAACCCTTATTTCTTTTTGGTTTAGTGAATATCTTGCTTTTTCTCCCGCATTTTTCTCAAGTGATTAATTTTGGCGATATAGAAAACTGGAATTCTCCGGGTTTCCGCAGCGTCAAGGTAGTGATTTGGTGTATGTACTCGATATTGCTGGCTTTAGCCGTAGCCTACTCCATAAAGGATAAGGATGATTTAAGGGGTGTAATCACCGTCCTTTTAGGCAATACCATTCTCTGGTCCGCGATTTCTCTGTTTTCCCTTTTGCTGGAGTATTCCGGTATCCATTTTTGGACCTGGGCCCTTATTGAGCGGAAGGGGTTCATAGGCATAAAAGCTACCTACAGTGAACCCTCCTATTACGCCCATTACATGAGTATGATTGTGCCCATTGGCCTGATGGTCTTTATTTTTAGAATCTATCGGCTGGGTTTATTCTTTACTGTCTCGGCCTGTTTTGTGCTTCTTTTGGCCAATTATCTTTCTTTCTCCACGACCGGCTTAGCCGGTTTGACCCTTACCTTAGCGGTTGTTCCTCTGGTTATCCGCCATTACCGTTTAGTTACCACCAGTAAAGGAATGCGTTATGTTATTGCCATACTTATTTGTATCTATATAATTTTCATGGTCGGTGTTTTTTTCAATATTGATTTTATAAAAGCGACTTCGCTCAATTATTTTAAAAAAGTATCCACCCCCGAAGGGAGGTGGGCCGGCCGGGAAATGGGGGTAAAAATGTTTAAAGACCGGCCCATTTTCGGACGGGGGCCGGGTAATTGGTCCTGGCATGCCGAGAAAGATTATGCCGATAAAGTCAAGCGTCAAACCCGTATCCGTCCTTCTTACAACAATCTTTATTTGGAAATATTGGTGGATTTGGGATTGCTCGGCTTTATCCCTTTTGCCTGGTTTTTTATAAGCTTTTTTAGGCAGCTTTCCCGAAGCGTCTGGAAGGCAAGGGATATTTTTCTTAAGGCCGTATTGGTGGGGTTGATCGTAGGTATCATCGCCCTTTTGGGCGAATACCACGTTTGTTTTAATTTTTACCGCATACATGTCTGGCCGATTTTCGGTATTGCTTTTGCCGCTATCCGGCTGGCCGGCGAGGAATCCACAGAAGAGTAAATGGGAAAGCGATATGTTTATGTTAAAAAAAGGTATATCTTTTTATTCGGCGTAGTTGACTTTATCGGCCGGATATTATTTGGGCCATCAAGGTTATTTCGAAATTCCGGAAAGCCGAAAAAAATACGAAAAATTGCGGTTTTCGAATTAGCTCACATCGGGGATGTTTTAGCTATAACCCCGGCTCTAGGATTATTGAAAGAAAAATTCCCCCATAGTCATATCGCGGCAGTGGTCGCGCCCTGGTCCCGGGATATTCTGGCCGGTAACCCCCATGTAGATGAAATCATTACCTACCGGCCTTCCTGGTTTGACCGCATAAGCAAAATTCCCTTTTCCTTTTTGCAGGCTTTCAGGTTTACGCGAAGCATCCGTATTAAAAGTTTTGATCTCGGTTTTGACACCAGAGGTGATTTTAGATCAATTGTGCTCATGTGGCTGTGCGGGATAAAGAGAAGGGTTGGTTACGGGTTTGCCGGCGGCGGATTCCTCCTGACCGATGTTGTTCCTTTTGACATCGATGCGCGCCAGGATAAGCACCAGATCGAGCACAATATAAACCTGGTTAACTTCCTGGCCGGCAAGAAAGATTCATCCCGGATTAGCCGGGATTTGGAGCTATTTTTATCCGCAGAGGAGTGTAACCATATCAATGACTTTTTAATCGATAGCGGAGTCAAGAAGGATGAGCTTTTGATCGCACTCCACCCGGGCAGCGGCCTGGCCACTAAATGCTGGCCTTTAGAAAGTTATGCTTCGCTCATCGAGAAAATAACCGTGAAATATAAATCCGAAATTATTTTGACCGGAGATATTAAAGAACGGGAATTGTCCCAGCGGCTTAAAACTTTAACTTCCGCCAAGTTCATTGATGCGGTAGGAGAGACCAGCCTGAAGCAGCTGGCCGCCCTTTTTAAGCGCTGCAGTTTATTCATCGGGGGTGATTCCGGAGCAATGCATATTGCTTGTGCTGTTAAGACGCCGATAGTTGCTATCTGGGGCGGCCACAATAAGCCTTCCCATTGGCGTCCCTGGGCAGAAACTGATATTGTTATCCATAGGCAGGTTGATTGCAGCCCCTGCGGGTTAGCATATTGTGAGGACCTTGCGTGTTTAAAGAAAATAAGCGTTGAGGATGTTTTAGGGGGAGTCGAGAGACAGATTAAGAGATTTAAAGATGTAGCCTTGTAGAGGGATTATGTTTTCGAAAATAAGGAGAGCAAAGATCACAGTAGATACCTTTTTTAAAGTCAGAAATTTTAAATCATACCGCAATATGGAAGGATTAGTTGATTTTTCTTTTTTGGTTTGCGAAGGGTTAATTAAGCCCTGGCAGGTCCGCTCTGAAATTCTAAAGCTTTTGACCATTCTAAATCAAGCTAAACCCAAATGCATACTTGAAATAGGCACCATGGGCGGCGGAGTGCCCCAGTATTGGAAGGAAGTCAAAAGCAGCTATAACTATGTAGAGATAGTAAAAGATTGGAATCAAATCGGAAATGGTTTAGGTGTGATAACCGTATGAAGATATGCATGATTAGCGGGACATTTCCTGATTTAAGATGTGGGGTGGGCGATTATACCCATTGGCTTTGTTCAGAATTAAAAAAATACAATAATATAGAATTAACGATTATTACTTCCCAAGATCCCAGAGTAAAGTATATAGAGGATATTGATGTTAAACCCCTTATAAATAAGTGGAGTTTTTCTAAATTGGCTTTATTACTGGAAACCTTAAAAAAGGAACAGCCGGATTTAGTCCATCTGCAATACCCGACTCAAGAGTATAAAAATAAGCTTATGATAAATTTTTTTCCTATTTTTTTTAAGTTAATTTTTCGCCAAACTCCTCTTATAGTAACTATTCACGATGCCAAGACAGCCCATTTATTAAATAAGTTAAGGTTATTCTCTTTTTTATTTTTTGCTCAAAAGATTATTCTTACTGATTTTGGGGAAAGAAAGTATTTGTGCAAAAAGTTCCCGTTTTTAAAATCTAAATTGGAGGTTATCCATATCAGCTCTAGTATAAAACAATATGAATTTACCCAAGAAGAAAGAAAAGAAATGCGTTTAAAATTAGGCGTGAAAGAGGATGAAATCCTGATTTCCCATTTTGGATATATACTTTCCAAAAAGAAATTAGAGATAATATTTTATGCCCTAAGACGTTTGCTTGATGAAGGATGTAAGGCTAAATTGCTTTTTATAAGCAGTTTTGAGCCCAAGCATAATAGATACCATTATCGCTTGCAAAGGTTAGTTAACCAGCTTAATTTGAATCAGTATGTTATATGGTCAGGATACCAGGTTCAAAAACTGGTTTCCCAATATTTATTTTCTTCAGATATAGGTGTTCAAATTTACCAGGATGGCTTATCTTTGCGTCGGAGTAGCTTTATCGCGACTCTGGAGCACGGATTGCCAATAATTACAACAAGAGGTAATGATTTACCCCAAGGCTTTAAAGACCACTATAATATAATAGCGGTTTCTGCTGGCGATGTTAAAGGGCTGGTCGATGCCATAAAGGAGCTGATTGTATCTAAGGAGTTAAGAGAGAGGATAGGCAAAAATACCAAGTTGCTCCTGCAAGACTTTTCATGGGAAGAAATTGGCCGGCAGCACCTTGGCTTATACGGTTTGCGGCTATGATTGGCGATAGCCCTAGCATTGATTGGGTAGAATATAGAGGAATGGGTGTAAGTCTAGATTTTCTTACCGGGTGATAAGGTGAAAATAAAGATTTTTTCTGATCGCAAATATCTTCCCAAAGGAGCGTTACACGTGGCTATGCTGTACCCTTTCTGGGGAAAGAATCCTGAAAGCCCAAAGGATCCAACCTTTGGCCGTTACGATAGTTACGCAGAAAGAGGAGGCTCTTTTTTTGAAATGGTTCCCCTCTCAGAAGCTGATTTTGCTGTTATGCCCGGCTATTGGCAGGCTATGTGTAATCAATCATTAACCGAGCAGTTTATACAAAAAGCGGGAAAAGCTAAAAAACCAATAATTGTTTTTGTCTGGACCGATATGCCTCGAGATGTGCCGATAAAAGAGGCAGTAGTCTTTCAGACAGCATCATATCGTTCCCAAAAAAAACATAACGAATTTAATATGCCGATTTGGTCCGAAGACTTCCTGTCAAAGTACCTTAACGGCCGGATCCCTGTAAGAAAAAAGGGGCAGAGACCTGTTGTCGGGTTTTGTGGTGAGTGGTATCTGGCAGATAGAACATTTAAGAATAAAGTAAAGGAGTTTATGCTTCGAGGTGTAAGCCGTATTGGTATGTGTAGAAGATATTTAAAATGGGAGTCCCTTACGAGGTCTGAGGCCTTATACTTTTTATCAAAAAGCCCGTCAGTGATAAGTAATTTTATTTTTAAAGAGCAGCATTTTGGAGGAGCCAGGCTATCGCCAAGCGTTATGGATTTCGATTTAGCACAAAAGGCCCGGCTGGAGTATGTGCAAAATATGGTTGAAAGTGACTACATTCTCTGCGTCCGGGGATCGGCAAACTTTTGCTTTCGGCTGTATGAAACATTGTCCTGCGGACGTATCCCCATTTTTATTGATACAGACCGCGTTCTTCCTTATGATTTTGCTGTTGACTGGAAAAAATACTGTATCTGGATAGATGAAAGAGAACTTCCGTTAATTGCAGAGAAAGTATTAGAATTCCACGAGAATATTTCACCCCAAGACTTTATCAATTTACAATATGAATGTAGAAACTTCTGGCAACAGTGGGTATCTCCAGAGGGTTTCTTTGCGAATTTGTATCGCCATTTTCAAATAGAATCGTAAAAGCGAGTCTTGTAATATTTCCGGGAAAATAGGAATATATATATGAATTATGAGCTAAAAAGTTTGCTGCGGCCTTATACTCCCCTTGTCCTTCGGGCTGCCTATTCTTTTTGGAGACGGCATTATGAAAATTTCTTATATAAGTTTTTTAGAATCCATGTAGATAAAAAATCCAAGATTTATAATATTTTAACCGAGAATTGGCAAGATTACAGGATTGATTTATACCCCAAAGACAGAAGGATGAGCATACTTGAGCAAAAAAATGTAATAGGCATGAGCAGTGAAAATATAAGATTTCTTATCAACGAGGCTGTTAGAAAATTTGCCAAAGAAGGCCTATATCTGGAGGTTGGGACATTTTATGGCAACAGCCTGTTAAGCGCGGCATTATTCAATCCATCCACTCGCTGTATCGGCATCGATAACTTTTCTCAGCATAATCCCTACAATGAAAATGAAGGTATTGTGAGAAATAATTTGGGTAAATTTAGTCACTCTAGTAACGTAGAGTTTTATAATCAAGATTATAAAGAAGGAATCAAACGTTTATTCTCCCATGAGCCATCGTGCAAAGTGAACGTTTACTACTACGATGGATTCCATCACTATAGAGATCAGCTCCAAGGATTGGAGATAATCTTGCCTTGCTTAGCGCAAGAATGTGTTATCTTAGTCGATGATATAAACTTGGAAGATGTTGAAGAGGCAAATAAAGCTTTTCTCCGGAAGAATCCAGATTTTAAGTCAGTATTTAAGGTAAGGACAGAAAAAAATGGTTCAAAAGATTGGTGGAACGGGTTTGAATTAATTACCCGGGGCATATAGGAGGGCGCAGGCTCTAATTTAGTTATCTAACTTACATGAAATATAAAAGAGTCCTATTGGTTAATCCTCCTGTTCCAGGAGCCTATATGGGTCCAATCCGACCTCCTGTAGGTTTGGGGTATTTGGCAGAGAGTTTACGTTTTAGGGGGGTTGAATACGACATCCTGGATATGACCCTGGGACAGAGGGCAAAAGATTTATTCAAAAAAGTTAATGAATTCAAGCCTGATTTGATTGGTTTGACCCTCTGGACCTACATGTATAAAAATACCTACCGCCTAATTGAAAGAATCAGCAAGGCATGTTCTGGCGGCATTTCTATAGCAGTTGGCGGGCCACACGTCTCGACTTTAAGGGAAGAGGTGTTAGGAGATTGCCGGGCTATAGACTTCGGCTTTGTTTTTGAAGCTGAAATGGCCCTGGTTGAGTTTTGTCAGGGCCGGGAGCTTAAAGCCATTAAGGGCCTGATGCATCGCGAGGGTGAAAAGGTAATTTACAACGGCGATCGGGAATTTATCACTGACCTTGATTCGTTTCCTTTTCCCAGATATGAAAAGTTTCCGATGCAAAAATACTTTCTTAAAGAAATACTGATTGTCTCCTCAAGAGGGTGCCCCTACAGCTGCATATACTGTCCGGTAGGTCTGGCTATCGGAAAAAAGCTACGTTTAAGAAGCGCCGGGAGTGTTGTGGATGAGATAGAATACTGGTATAATAAAGGATACCGCAAATTTAACTTCGGCGATGATAACTTTACCTTCTTTAAACAGAGGGTTTATGAAATTTGCGGCCAGATCGAAAAAAGAGGGCTAAAGGGATTGGATCTGCGCTGCGGAAACGGCGTCCGGGCCGATAAGGTTGACCGGCCGCTTTTAAAAAGGATGCGGGAGACAGGATTCAGCTACCTTGGTCTGGGGGTAGAAGCCGGTAATAACCGCATCCTTAAAAGGATAAAAAAGGGCGAAACCATAGAGGAGATAGACAGGACCATTAAGGATGCCTGTGAGTTAGGATACGATGTAACTTTATTCTTTTTAGCCGGTTCACCCGGGGAGACCCGGCAGGATATTATGGACTCGGTTAAGCTTGCTACCAGGTATCCGGTGATGGACGCCCGGTTTTACAATATCGTTCCTTATCCGGGCACAGAGTTATTTGCGTGGATAAAGGAAAAAAGCTTTTTTTTAAGGGCGCCGCAAGATTACCTTAATGATACTTCGGTTTTCGCCTATAAGCCGGTGTTTGAAACGCCCCAGCTTAAGGCCAAGGAGAGAGTGAGAATCTTAAAGATGCTCAAGAGTATTGAAGGAAAGATTTTAAGAAGAGCAGCCCGCAGAAAGCTGTCTAAGTTCGGTCCGCTGGGAGCGGTGTTGGCTTTTTTTGCTTCCAGCAGATTCTTTCACTTTTTGCTAAGGCATAGTAAGTTTGTCCGAAGTTTTACTGAAGAATTAAGGTACAGCTTAAGCCGGAATGTGGCAGCAGGTTAACAAATTATGATAAAAGCACTAATGTTTAATAAGCTATATCATCCCTTTATAGGGGGGGTAGAACGGCATGTACATGATCTTTGCGAGGAAATAAAAGGTGGTGTCGAGCTTAAAGTTTTAGCCACAAATACAAAATTCAAGACTGAGGTTGAACAAAAGGATGGCTACCAGGTAATTAAATCCGCCAGTTTAGGGACCATTTTATCCTCAGTTCATTTAGGAATAGATGTCCCTTTATGGTTGAGGCGCATCGAAAGCGATATCATACACTTTCATTTCCCCTCACCAATAGCAGAGGTGTATTGTTTAATGTTGTATCCACAAAACAAACCCTTGGTAATTACATATCATGCCGATATTGTGGGGCATAAAAAGCTCATGATGCTTTATGCGCCTTTTTTAAACAGGTTTCTTAAAAGAGCAAATAGAATTATTGTTAGTTCCCAGAATATGCTTGAGCGTTCACCATTTTTGTGTAGGTTTAAATATAAATGCGTAGTCATACCTTACGGAATACAGATAGAGAAATTTAAATTAACCAAAGAGATAAAAGCCAAATCTGAAGAAATTCATAAGATATTTAAAAATCCTATTGTTTTATTTGTCGGCCGGCTGGTCAGCTACAAGGGGGTTAATTATTTAATTTCTGCCATGGAGAAAATAAACGCCACGCTGCTTATAGTTGGTAAGGGCCCTCAGGAAAAAAACCTAAAGTATCTTAGCGGTAAGATAAATAGTCAGAAAAAGAAAATATTTTTCGCTGGAGAAGTCAGCGATAAAGATCTCCCGGCTTATTATTACGCCAGCCATCTTTTAGTATTGCCTTCAATCGGCACTAATGAGGCTTTTGGAATTGTCCAATTGGAAGCACAGGCTTGCTTCCGGCCGGTAGTCAGTACAGATTTACCTACGGGTATTTCTTTTGCTAATCTTGATGGTATAACCGGAAGAATTGTTCCTGCCAGATCAGCTGAGAAATTAGCCGGGGCAATAAACAGCCTGCTCAACGACGATAGCTTACGCCAGCGTTTAGGCGAGGCAGGAAAACGCAGGGTACAATCAGAATTTTCCCGAGCAGTTATGGGCCGAAAGATTCTGGAAATATACCACCGGGTCATTGCAGAAAATTAAGGAGGTGAAGGATGTTCTTTTTTGAGTTCCCGCGCGTAGTGATCATATTTCTTAAGGTATTTGTGCTAATTACTTGCGTTTCGTTCTGGGTTTATATATTTATTCACCCCAAAAAATAAAAACCGCTGATCATGATTTTGCCCCTTTAATTCTATAGAATATGAATAAAGGTTGGTATAAGCGTCCCTTAGATATAACCCTTTCCTTATTGGGGTTTATATTGTTTTCTCCTTTTTTTATCATATTTCCCGGTCTTATTCGGGGGGAAGACCGGGGCCCGGTATTTTATAAACAGAGGCGGGTCGGCCGCGGCCGAAAGGAATTTTGGATGTTAAAATTCAGGTCGATGAGTGTGGGGTCGGCCCAGATGTCCAGCCGGGAGGCTAAAGATGCCGGTGCACTAATCAAAGTTACGAAAGCAGGACGGTTTTTACGGGCTACGGCCATGGATGAGTTGCCGCAGCTGGTAAACATTTTAAGAGGTGATATGTCTTTCGTCGGCCCGCGGCCACTGCTTCCTTCCGAAGTCGAAGAATTAGATCCGGATAAATTTTCGACCCGTTCCAGCGTGCGGCCGGGCTTAACCGGCCTGGCCCAGGTTTGCGCCGACAAATATATTTCTAACCAAAAAAAGATTGAATACGACTTACGCTACGTTAACAGCCGCAGTTTTTGGCTGGATATTAAACTGATCCTGCGTTCGATATCGATCACCGTAAAACGAAAGTGGGAAGCAGAGAGTAGGTAACCGGAGTCGGCTCCTTGAGGTCCTTCCTACAGCAAGGGTAAATACTTTTTAATTTCGTGCTCGGTGATTTGAATCCGGTAATCTTCCCATTCCTTTCTTTTGTTAAACAGAAACCGGCTGAAGATGTGTTCGCCCAGGGTTTTTTTTACGAATTCGCTCTTTTCGGTTTCTAAAATCGCTTCGAATAAATTTCCCGGTAAAGAGGTTAAGCCCCGCCGCTCTCTTTCTTCCATTTCCATATGATAGATATTAGGTTCGACCGCCGGAGGCAGCTCGTATTTTTTTTCAATACCTTCCAGGCCCGCGGCCAGCATAACCGCGAAAGCCAAATAGGGGTTAGCGGCCGGGTCCGGACAGCGCAGCTCAACCCGGGTGGCCTTTTCGTTTCCCGGGCGGTATAAGGGAACCCGTAAAAGCGCGGTTCTATTCCTCTGGGCCCAGGAGGCATAGACCGGCGCTTCGTATCCGGAAACCAGACGTTTATAGGAATTTACCCACTGGGCGGTTAAAGAGCAGATTTCCCGGGCGTGCTTTAGCTGGCCGGCGATAAACCCTTTAGCGATCGGGGAGAGGTGGTACTTATCCTTCTTATCGAAGAAAGCGTTTTTGCCACCATTAAAGAGAGACTGATGGACATGCATCCCCGAGCCGTTTTGGCCAAAAAGAGGTTTAGGCATAAAAGTGGCGTAAACCCCGCTTTGCTGGGCAATTTCCTTAATTACGTAGCGGCAGGTAATCACATTGTCAGCCATGGTTAAAGCGTCGTTGTATTTAGGGTCGATTTCATGCTGGGAAGGAGCCACTTCGTGGTGGGTGGCTTCCATGGAAATACCCATTTCCTCCAGCATCCGCACCGTTTTATTCCTTAAGGTATTGGCTAAATCATTGGGGATAAGCGCAAAATAAGAGCCTTCATCGATAACTTCCGGCCGGCGGTCGGATTTAAAGTAGAAGTATTCGATCTCCGGCCCGACGCAGAACTTAAGGCCGTACCTTTGCGCCCGCTGGAGGGCGCGTTTTAAAACATAACGGGTATCCCCGGCATAAGGGGTCTGGTCCGGGTTGAGGATATCGCAGAGCATGCGGGCAATGGGGTATTCCCGGGTCCAGGGCAGGACTTTGAAAGTATGGGGGTCGGGAAGAGCGATGATATCGCTCTCCTGAGCTTCGGCAAAGCCGGTTACCGATGAGCCGTCAAAACCTTTGCCGTGTGCCAGGGCTTCTTCCAGTTCGCGGTCAGTGATGGAAACGCACTTTAGAATTCCTAAAATATCCACAAACCAGAGCTGGATGGTTTTTATATTGGCTTTACGCACTTGGTTGAGGATTTCCCGTCCGGCCTCTTTACGGCTTTTTTTGTCGATAGGCGCAGTAGGCGCGGGGGCGGGGAAGGAAGTCCTTTTACACACTTCCGTTTTGGGGATGATATAGCGGCTTCCCACCCGCTCGGCATAGAGGTTACCGTGCTTGATCCGCTCGATAACCGCCTGGCGCGAAATCCCCAGAATTTTAGCCGCTTCCGTCGGACTTAAGTATTCTCGCTCCACAGTCATAGTTACCTCCGGGTTTTGGTTGGCCGTCTTTTGGCCCGCTCAAAAAACTAGTCTCATTTACAAGTGTAAACCATTATTTGACATTTGTCAAGTAAAATTTTGTATTTTTTTACAAATGGCAAAAAGGGTTGAAAAACAAGAGTTTCGGGACAGACCCCAATTCGGGACAGACCCCAGCAAACTAGGTCGATGGGGTCTGTCCCGAAAAAAAATAGCTATTTCCTTGGGGTTGTGGTAAAATTATGGCCAGTAAGGTATAACTAATCCCTAACCAGGAGGCATAATGAAAAAGAAAACCGGTTTTACCTTAATCGAACTGATGGTAGTCATCTCCATCATCAGCATCTTATCAGCCATACTTACCCCTACGGTAACCCAGCTCCTAGCCCGAGCCCGGGATGCTTCCAAGAAAGCCGACTTTTCAGCCATATCCACGGCCCTCTACATGTTCGTAGACGACCATGGCCGGATGCCCAATAACAATGGTACTGCCGGCCAGGGGAGCTGCACAACCCCCACTGCTGAGAGTCCAGCGCCCAATGACGGTTACGATGCGAGCATGCAGGAATTAGTTAACGGAGCCTACCTTAAGGAGATCCCCCGGCCGGTCAATGACGCCTACTGTTACTTCAATTACGGCGCCGGCAACAATATGGGGGCGATGATAGTTGCCAACCTGGAAACCGAAACCAGCACCACCGGGATGAAAGGTTCCTGTCGTCCCTTTGCCGTGGGTACCAACTGGTGTGATCTCAATAACGACGGAGCTTACTGCATCTGCAACCCGCATTAATTATTGATTCCCCAAAGAAAAGTGCTACAATAGAGAAAGCCTTAAAGGGGGAGCAAACCGTGAAAAAGACCTCCTATAAATCCTACATCGACACCATCAGCAAGATCAGCCAGGCCATAACTTCCGATCTTTACCTCGAGGATATGCTCAAGCTCATCGTGACCTTGACCGCCAATGTAATGCAAGCTAAGATTTGCACCCTCTGGCTTCTGGATGGAAAAACTCAAGAATTAAAGATTAGAGCCACTCAAGCTTTAAGCCAGGAATACTTAAAAGAGCGGAGTATAAGGGTCGGCGAGGGCATCGTGGGTTTAGTAGCCAAAGAGAAGAAGCCGGTCAATATCGAGAATGTCCTGGAAGATAAACGGTATAAGGAGAAGGCCCTGGCCAAGAAAGAAGGGCTGGTTTCCATGGTCAGCGTGCCCATGCTGGTTAAAAAGAAGGTAATCGGTGTGGTTAATTGCTATACTACTTTCGTATATAAATTTACTAAAAGCGATATTAATCTTTTAAGCACCGTGGCTAATCAGGCGGCGGTGGCCATTGAGAATACCGAGCTTATGGTTAAAACCAAGGTCATCCAGGAAGAGCTGGAGTCGCGCAAAAAGGTGGAGAAGGCCAAAGGCCTATTAATGCGGGAGCAGAAGTTGACCGAGGACGAGGCTTACAATCTGATTCGAAAATCGAGCATGGACCGGCGAATTCAGATGAAAGAGGTGGCCGAAGCCATAATTCTTTCTTATGAATTGAGAAAAAAGGGGTGAACAAACCGGTAAAGGCGAGGAGGATTTTTAAATGCGAAAACACTGTATTTCCGGAATTTTAATTCTGGGGTTGATGTTGTCTTTATCCGCCGAAGCCCGGCATCTTCGGGTCACCAGGACGATCAGAAGAGTGCACTGGCACCGGAGGAGTCCGTTTGCGGCTTCTTGGCCGGAGCTTACGGCTTCAACAGGAATTTCTATGTCCAGTAAGGCCGAAGCCAAAGGCTCCGTAAATGATTTTCAGCACAGCCAGAATGCATTTAGAGGACAAAGCCCGGCGTTTCAGGGTTCCGGCCGTAATTTTAAAGTTACCGAGAAGGTTTTTAAGCGGCCGAAAGAAGTATTTATCCCTGCCCGGAGGACATTTTCGGCAACCCGCGGAGATTTTTCCTCGTCCTGCGGAGATTTTTCTTCTTCCCGAGGAGATTTCCGATCGGCGCAAGAAGAATTCATCAGCGACGAGGGAAGAAGACGGAGAATCCTGCGTTAGCCAGTTCTCGCTTAAGCTTGATCATGAAAGTTAATTTAGCCGGTTACAATGTGGACACAAAGGTTTTAGAGGAACTCCAGGGAAAAGCCGGGAAGAGGGAAGACCTTACCCCTGAAGTTTTATCCGCTGCCTATGCCCGGATCAGCCGGGATCCCCGCCCGATCGATGAAATCAGAAAAGAGGCCCGGGAGGAGGTCGGGAGGGCGCGTAAATCCAACTCCACCATAATTTTCAAAATGGGGCACCATTCGGTGGCCGAACACGCCGTATTCAATCTGGATATTTTAGGCCTATCCCGGCTGGCCATGGAGGAGGTGGAGAAATTCAGGCTTTCCTCCTATACGGAAAAATCCCAGCGCTATATCACTCTGGATAAGGATTTTGTCATTCCGGAAGAGATCAAAGGCACCCCTTTAGAGAAAGAGTTTGTGGGCATGGTATCGCTGCAGAATGAAGCTTACTTTAAGCTTCTGAAGAAGTTAAAAGAGCACATTTTTAAAAAATACCCGGAGCTGGCCGGCGACCCTAAACAGCATAATCTTTTAGAGGGCTGGGCCAAGGAAGATGCGCGTTACATAACCGCTCTGGCTACAGAATCCCAGGCGGGTCTAACCGTAAATGCCCGCAATCTGGAATTGATGCTGCGCCGGTTCGCCTCTTTGCCCCTGGCGGAAGTAAGGGGATTGGGCCGGGCGATCTATGCCCAGATTGCCTTGATTGCCCCTTCCATAGTGATTTTTCATGAAGCTAACGACCGGGATTTAAAGACTTATCCGGAGTTGAAGCGGTTGGCTGCCGAGTTTACCGCTGGTATCGATGACGGTATTCCGGAGGCTGAGGAAGTCAGGCTGGTTGAGTTTACTAAAGATGCCGATATCACTATAGCCGCCTCCCTGTTGCATTCGTCTTCAAAATTGCCCTACGCGCAATGTTCTTCCGTGGCCGGCAGCCTTTCCCGGGAGGAGCTTAAAAAGGTTTTTAAAACTGCCTGGCAAAATATGCAGTTTTACGACTCGATGCTGCGGGAATTCGAATACGTTAACCTTACCTTTAATATAATATTATCCGCGGCCTGTTTCGGACAGCTTAAACGCCACCGGATGTCCACACTTACCACCCAGGGCTATGACCTCGGACTAGGCGTAACCATACCGGAATCGATCCGGGAGATCAATCTGGATAAATACTTTTTAGAGATAGTGGATAAAACCAATCAGGTTTATGACCGGATCAATAAAGAGATTCCTTTGGCGGCCACCTATATTTTAACCAATGCCCACCGGCGGCGGGTTTTGATGCGCTTTAACGCCCGGGAGCTTTATCACATATCACGTTTAAGAGAAGATACTCACGCTCAATGGGACATCCGTAACGTTTCCCGGGCCATGGTGGGTGCGGCCAAGAAGGTGATGCCTCTTACGCTTGCTCTAGCCGGAGGCAAAGATAAATATAACGAAATTTATGCGGGTGTTTTCGGAAATCTTCCCCGCGTAACCAGGGTTCAATTGCCGGAGGTAAGAAAAATCGGGGGGTAGGGATGGTTAGATTGATTAAGCTTATCGGTATACTTATCTTTTTTGCCGGGGCCGTGTATTTAACAAAACCTTCCCTGATGAAAAAAGTGCTCCGTTTTTGGATGAAAGAAGGCCGGATTCAGCTGGGGGGGCTTTTAAATATTTTAGTCGGCATCACCTTTATTTTAAATGCCGCTAAATGCCAGATACCCGGGATTATTATTCTGGTAGGCATTTTAAGCCTGATCAAGGGTATTTTTATATTTACCCTGGGCACGAAGAAAATACTTTTTCTGGCCGAAACGATGCTTAAAAAGCCTCTAAAGACCTTACGCGGATTTGCCCTGATTGCTTTAGGGGTGGGGGTTTTGGTTATTTACGCCGCTTAAGTTAAGCAATAAGTTCATAAAAGCGTAAACGCTCGCAAAGTTTATCGTGAGCCGCCATATCGATTTTAGTGAATTTTATTCCCAAGAGAAAGGGGAATCTTTCGTCTTCTATTTCATTCCTTCTGACTACTTTTCCGAAACAAACAACCGGCTCTTCGCAGTCAGGGAGATGAACTGCCAGTTCCACCGTTTCTCCGATTTCCATGGTATAAGGGCTTAAGATGCACATTCCGGCTTCGGAGATATCTTTACTTAAGAAATTCCCTTTTAAAAGATAATCCAGAGAGCAGGGCTCGACTTTCAGGGATTTTTTAATTCGGCTGTATTTCCTTCTTTCTTTGAGCGTAGTTTTTATATAGTTTTTTTTCGGCATAATTTCCTCCTATATTGAAGATACCATATTAATAGTCTTTTTCCCAAAAAATATGGTATATTTTGACGGTAAAGTGAAAGCGCTTTCATTTCCGCCCCCCATAAGTATTGATTTAGCGCCGTAATACCGGTAAGATAAGATGAGGCCCAGGCTTATGGAGTCCCGCCCTTTTGGTGAATAAAACCACCGAGTAAGGGTGAAAGCCAAAAGGACGGGACGAACATAAGCCTGTTGGCCGAACTTACCCCCACACCAATTATGGGTTATGTATTATGTATATGTTATAAAAAGCAAAAATGAGTCTGGCTGTACCATAATTGGTGTGGGGGTTTAATTCGCCCAAATGACTTATGTTCACTCACTTCGTTCGTTCCATAAGTCATGGGCTCATTAAAGGAGGTTGCGATGAAAAAAGACAGGAAGGAACAGCTGAAAGTTTTTCGTATCGTGAGCTTAGGCGAAAGAATGCTTCCTCAGGATATCGCCGAACTGCTCCAGAAAGAGATAACCTTAAATCCTGAGAAACCCGATATTTTCTTTACGGTCGAGGAGTGTTCACCAGAGGATATTAAATCCCTGCCCGGCTGAAGCCCGGAATTTATTACCGCCTTATCCGCAGACCGAGCCGATCCACTTGCCGAGATAGTGAGTTAAGACTATAACCACGCCGACAATCAGGAGGTGTTCGCCAATCACCTTTAAAACCGGAGTTTTCTGCCCCCGGGCGATATAGAAGTTAAAGAGGGTCAGGAGGATGACTCCCCAGGCGATATTGACCATAATGGCTGTTTGCAGGCTGAATAAAATAAGCGGTACCACAAAGGTCAGGGAAAAGAGGAATTTCGATAAAAAGGTATAGATGGTAGATTCCCAGATTTCTTTATGGCTGTGCTTATTTTCCGACTCTTCGGATACATGGATTCCCAGGGCATCGGAGAAAGCGTCGGCTATGGCGATGGTTAATATGCCTCCGATAACCACCAGCCGGGATTGGGTTCCGGAGTAGAGCCCGACCATAAGGCCCAGGGTCGTAATTATCCCCGAAGTCAGGCCGAAGCTGATACCGGTTTTAAGCTGGTGTTTCATGATATTCAAGATAGCAGATTTTTCCCTCCGCGTCCAGCCCGAATTTACATCCAAACCGGATAAACCTTCCTAAAATGAAGACACCCCCTCCCAAAAAGGGAGAGGGTCCGTGGCTTTGGATCCCTCCAAAAAAGAGAGACCCCCTTATACTAAAGGGTAACATGATTTGGGCTTAGTTTTCAAGTATATCCCCGGTTGTCGGTGAAAGCGCTTTCAGCGTAATGAAGTTACACACCGAAAGTAAGGCGATAGTGTATTAGTCAGAAACCAGCATTTTGGAAGGCCCTACGATTTTAGTCAAAAATAGCCGTTAAAAAAATCGGCGAGCCCGAAGGCTGGGAGCCGATTTTTAGGCTATTTTTGACGGTCCCTGCCGACAGGCAGGGGAAAATCGTAATGGCCTGGAAAAATACTGGTTTCTGACTATAACATTTTGCTTTACTTTTTGTGGCCTGCATTGTATAATCAATGTTTGTTGAGGGATAGCTATGCGGACGCTTAAATTAGGTATACCTAAAGGGAGCCTGCAGGATAAGACTCTGGAAATTTTCCGGATGGCCGGCTTTAATGTTTACGTAAGTTCACGGTCTTACTTTCCGGCCATAGACGATCCGGAAATCAAGGT
Organism: uncultured Planctomycetia bacterium; assembly: GCA_964420965.1. Taxonomy (GTDB): domain Bacteria; phylum Omnitrophota; class Gorgyraeia; order Duberdicusellales; family 4484-171; genus CAYQUQ01. The sequence continues at coordinate 23,757 of CAYQUQ010000025.1, forward strand.
TGTCCTTATCCGGGCCCAGGAGATGTCCCTCTATGTGGATGAGCAGGTTTTGGATTGCGGGATAACGGGCGAGGATTGGATTTTAGAGAATGGCTCCCCGGTTATCCGCCTTTGTGAACTGGCCTACGCCAAAAGGACCCTTAGTCCCGTAAGGTGGGTGGTGGCAGTTAGAGAGGATTCCCGGATCAGAAGCCTACGTGATTTAAAGGGTAAAAGGGTGGCCACGGAATTAGTAAAATACACCAAAAGGTTCTTTCGATCCCAAAAAGTAAACGTCGATGTTGAATTCAGCTGGGGCGCTACCGAGGTTAAGGTAAAGAGCGGCCTGGTCGATGCCATAGTCGAGCTTACCGAAACCGGGGAGTCGTTAAAGGCCAACGGTCTTAAAGAGATAGCTACCGTCTGCACATCGACTACCAAATTCATTGCCAACAAGACAGCCTATAAAGACCGGTGGAAGAAGAAGAAGATGCAGAATCTGCTTTTGCTTTTAAAAGGAGCGTTAGAAGCCGGGAATAAGGTCGGATTGAAGCTAAACGTGAAGAGAGATAATCTGGATAATATCTTATCGTTTTTGCCAGCCTTAAAAAAGCCGACCATTTCCTCTTTAACTTTAAAAAACTGGGTTGCCTGCGAAGTTATTGTCGAGGAGAAAGAAGTCCGTAAGATCATACCCGTGCTTAAAGAAAACGGCGCTCAGGGGATAATCGAGTACCCCCTAAACAAAGTAATTTACTAGAGGAATTAATATGCCTTGCGGAAGAAAAAGGAAATTAAAAAAAGTTAAACGACACTGGTTCAAGAAAAGAAGAAAGCAGCAGAGACATAAGAGTAAGTAATTACTAATGCGATCTTTTCGAATATTTTTTCTAATCGGACTGGCCACTCTTTTGGTCTGGACCCCGGTCTCTTTGGCTAAGAGCCAGAAGCAGCTCACCAGCCTTTACGGCTTCTACCTTAAGGGTCTTTTTTATCTTGAAAAGGGAGAATATACTTCGGGTTTGGAAGAGCTGGAAAAGGCCAAGGCTCGGGATACCCAGTCCGTCCACATCCGTTTAAAAATCGCCACTGTTTTAATTCGCTTAAACCGGATCGAGGAAGCGGAAGGAGTGCTTAAGGAAGCAAAAAAGGTCGAGCCGAACAATCTCGACGTATCTCTAGCTTTGATTTTTGTTTATTCTTATGCCCAGAAGGACGAGGCCCTGGAGAACGAATACGAGAATTTTTTAAAGCGGGCTCACGAACTGAAGCCGAAAGATGTAGGAATATCAGAATACCTGGCTCAATTTTATTTCTATAAAAAACGCCCTCAGAAGGCCATAGAAATATACAATAAAATTTTGGAGCATAATCCCAAATACGTATCCGCTTTATTCTGGCTTGGTTATCTTCATGAGGAGGCCGGAAATCGAGACGAAGCGGTTACGGCCTGGAAAAAGGGATTAAAAATCGACCCGGCTTATGCCCCGATTTTAAATTCTCTGGGGTATATATATGCCGTGGAGGGTATAAATCTCGATGAAGCGGAGACGATGATAAAAAAGGCTTTGGAAAAAGAGCCGGAAAACGGCGCTTACCTGGATAGTCTGGGGTGGGTTTATTTTCAGAAGGGCGATATAAAGAAAGCCGAGGAATACCTGACCAAAGCCATAAGTTACATCAAAGATCCGGAAATTTACGAACACCTGGGCGATCTTTACATCAAGTTGGGGGATAACGCCAAGGGAGTTGATTATTACCGAGAGGGGCTTACGCACTTTCCGGATTATAAGGGCCTGAAGAACAAGCTTAAGGAATATGAAGGACAAGGTAAGGGCTCTAAAGAGTAAAGCTAATTCAGTAAGAAAGCTTGTTGTTGAAATGTTAGCCCAGGCTGCCTCGGGGCATCCGGGCGGTTCGCTTTCGGCAGCCGAAATAGTAACCTGCCTTTATTTTGAAGTTTTACGCCACGATCCTAAAAATCCCCACTGGCCGGATCGGGACCGGTTTCATCTCTCCAAAGGCCACTGCTGTCCCGCTGTTTACGCCGCTTTAAGCTTAAGCGGTTATTTTCCCCGGAAAGAGCTTATGACTTTAAGAAAAGTCGGTTCGATACTGCAAGGCCATCCGGATCGAAGAACGCCGGGGATAGAGGTTGCCAGCGGATCTTTAGGCCAGGGTCTTTCCATTGCCTTAGGCATGGCTTTAGCCGGTAGAATAGATAAAAACGACTGGCGGGTTTATTGCCTTATGGGCGACGGAGAAATTCAAGAGGGAAATATTTGGGAAGCAGCTATGGCCGCAGCCCATTTTAAGCTGGATCGGCTCTGCGGGATTGTCGACTACAATCGTTTTCAGATCGATGGCCGGACCGAAGATATCATGAATTTAGAGCCGTTAGTTAATAAATGGGAGTCTTTCGGCTGGCATGTTGTCCAGTGCGACGGCCACAACATCGAAGAGTTGCTCCAGGCTTTTAATCAAGCCCAGAGAATGGTTTTAAAGCCGACAGTTATCATCGCCCACACGGTTAAGGGCAAGGGAGTATCTTTTATGGAGCATGTCGTTGATTTTCACGGCCGAGCGCCGACAGAGGAGGAAAAAGAGGTCGCCTTAAAAGAACTTGAGGATATCGAAAAGGACGAAGAAGGTCTGTAAAATTCGAAATCCTAAATCCGAAATTCGAAACTATACTGCTCCCCGTTAAGCTAACACGTGCAATTTAGGAGAAAATCTCCTA
>CAYQUQ010000026.1:0-25182 GCA_964420965.1 uncultured Planctomycetia bacterium
AGCTGTTGCTTACTACAAAAACTTAGCTTGACTAACGGGGTGCATTACAAAACAATATCGAATTATCAAAATTCAAATGTTCAAAAAAAAGTTTTGGTAATTTGAAAATTAGAATTTTGAATTTGTTTAAGATTTCGATATTCGAAATTCGAATTTGAATAATTGTTATGGAAAAGTTATACGCGCGTGACATTTACGGTAAGACCCTGGTGGAATTAGGCAAGGTCCATGAGGAGATAGTGGTTCTGGACGCCGATCTTTCCGGATCAACACGCACTTCTTTTTTTCGCCGGGAGTTTCCGGACCGGTTTTTCAATTTCGGGGTTGCCGAGCAGAATATGATGGCGGCCGCAGCGGGTCTGGCCAGCTGTGGTAAAGTAGTTTTCGTATCTACCTTTGCTATGTTTGCCAGCGCCCGGGCTTTAGATCAGGCCAGAAATTCAGTAGCCTATAATGATTTTAATGTCAAGATTGTAGCTACTCACGGGGGTATAACCGTGGGGGAGGACGGTTCATCACACCAGGCCCTGGAAGATATAAATTTTTTTAGGGCCATTCCCAATATGCACATAATTATTCCTGCCGACGGCCCCGAGGCTGAAGGCGCAGTTATTGCGGCCTATCAAAACCAGGGTCCATTTTACATCCGCTTAGGACGTTCGAAGGCCCCGACCATAGAAGGCAAAAAGGAATTTGTTTTAGGTAAGGGGACGGTGATCAAAGCGGGAAGTGACTTAGCCATAATCGCCTGCGGAATCATGGTTCAGGAGGCGGTGCAGGCTGCTGAACTTTTGAATAAGGAAGGAATATCACCGACGATAGTAAATATGCACACCATTAAGCCGATTGATGAAGAGCTGATAATCGCGACAGCGAAAAAGCATAAAAAAATTATCGTTTGCGAAGAGCATCAGGTTACCGGGGGATTGTTTTCCGCGGTCTCGGAAGTATTAATCCGCAAAGCCCCGGTTGCGATTGAGAGGATAGGAGTTGAAGACAGGTTCGGTCAATCCGGTTCACCCAAGGAGCTTATGGATTTCTATGGACTCTCCGCTAATTTTATCGCTGAAAAGGCAAAGTCGCTTCTACGGTAGTAAGATTAAAATTTTAAGTCCCGCCAAAATCAATCTTTACCTGAATATAATCGGAAAATACCCCGCAGGCCTGCCTGCCGGTCAGGCAGGGTTCCATCGCTTGGAGAGCGTTGTGGAGCGTATTTCCTTATGCGATGAGGTTACCCTTAGGGTTAAAAAAGACCCGGCCATAAATATTTCCTGCAATTATAAAAAATTAGAAACCAGAGCCAACCTCATATTCAAAACTCTGCAATTACTGAAGCGGAAATTTAAAATTCCTTTCGGGTTTGATGTTTTACTCCGGAAAAAGATACCTGCGGGTTCGGGTTTAGGCGGGGGCTCTTCTAATGCCGCCAGTGCTTTTTTAGGGGCCAATGCTCTTCTGGGGCTAAAGTTAAAGACGCAGGAGCTCTATCAGCTGGGAACGCAAGTAGGGAGTGATGTCAATTTTTTTCTCTCCGGCAGCCGATTCGCTTTTCTTACCGGGAGGGGAGAAAAAGTCGAGCCGCTTGATATCAAAAAGACCTTTTCACATTTTATTATCTGGCCCCGGATAGAGCTGTCGACGAGAAGGGTGTATAAGAATGCCCGGGTAAATTTGACAAAGGTTTTTAACAATGTTAAGATATTAAAATACGCCTTAAAGAGAGGGGATACCGACTTAATCAAACGAAGCGTTTTTAACGCTCTGGAGCGGGGAGCATACTCACTTTGCGCGGAGCTAAGAGAAGTAAAGGAATATTTACGCAAACGCGGTATTTTTGCGCGAATGACCGGAAGCGGTAGCGCCTTTTATACGTTTTCTCTGGACACCCGAAACAGCAAATTGAGAGCGACAATTCCGGATAAATGGCCTGTGTTTGGGGTGACAACTTTTTGAAAGGGAGGTAGGCACTATGGAGATTACAGAAGTAAGGATTTCTCTTCGCGAGAACGAAGGAAAGCGGCTGAAGGCGTATGCCACGGTTACTTTTGATAATTCTTTTGTAGTCCGGAACATCAAAGTCATTGAAGGTAACAGCGGTTTATTTGTGGCCATGCCGGCACGCAAGCTCAAGCTTTTTTGCCCCCGTTGCGGCAAGAAAGTCGACGTCGGAAGTCAGTATTGCAGCCATTGCGGCGTGCAACTGCCCCCGGTTCCTAAGGGCGGCGAAGAGAGTCGTCAGGCAACACATCAGGATTTGGCTCATCCAATCAATCAGGAGTTTCGGGATTATCTGCAAAGCAAGGTTCTTAACGCTTATCAAAGCGAGAAATCTTCACCCCGAGCCCAAGCTACCCGGGAGGAAGGCGCTGCCTAAGGCAGTGATGCCGCTTTTTAAGTTAAAGGAAAGGATTTTTCTAAAATCAGAATATATTTACGCCACGCCTACAAGCGTGGAAATTAATTTATAGGGTATTAATTTTGCCCGGTGGTGTAATCGGTAACACACGAGAATTTGGATCTTGGTTTTGAGGTTCGAGTCCTCACCGGGCAATTGAAAAACCATGAGCCAGATACGTAAATTTACCCCGTTAGAGATGGAAGCGGGGTAAAAAAGCGTTATGAGCAGTAAGAAGAAGTTACCTTTAGCGAAACGTTCGCCATCTCTAACGGGGTTTACGGCGGTAGTTCTGGCCGCGGGAAAAGGGGAAAGAATGAAATCCCCGCGGCCTAAAGTCCTGCATGATTTACTGGGAAAGCCTTTGATTTATTATGTTCTCCGGGAGGTACTTTCTTTAAAGAAATATATCGAGCAAGTAATTGTGATCGTGGGATATAAAGGTGAAATCGTAGCCGGGGAAGTAAAAAAATATTTATCCGCTAACGAGTTAGGCCGCTCTTTAAAGCCTAAGATAAGGTTTGTTTATCAACCCCGTATGCTGGGAACCGCCAATGCCGTAGAAGTCAGCCTTAAGGCCGCAAAATGCGCCAATATTTTGGTTACCTGCGGAGATGTTCCGCTGATAACCAGAGATTTACTGCAGGAGTTCATGGCGCTTTATTTGCAGAAAAAATCCGACTGTCAGGTTTTGACCGCTGTCGGTTCTACCGATAATGCCTTAGGGGTTGTCCTGCGCGATAAAAAAGGGAAGATTAAATCTATCCGGGAAAGAATTAATTTTAGCCCGGATTTGACCACCCCGTTAGCTTCCTGCGAAATAAACAGCGGTACGTATTGTTTTAAGAAGGAGGCCCTGAGGGGTAATTTGCCGCGGATAAAAAAACAGCATAAGAAAAAAGAGTATTTTCTTACCGATATCGTGGAGATTCTTTACCAGCAGGGGCGTTTAGTCGATACCCATACTTTAAATACCGTAGAGGAAGTTTCAGGCATAAATACTCAGTTTGACCTCAGCGAAGCCCGCAAGGTTATGCAAAAAAGAATTTTACATCGGCTTGCGGGGGAAGGGGTTAAGATTATCGATTTTCAAACCACCCTGATCGAAGAAGGGGTAAAGATCGGCCAGAATAGTATAATTTATCCCTTTACCTTTATTGAGAAAGGTGCTATAATTGGCCACCATTGTTCTCTGGGACCCTTTACCCACATAAGAGGTAAGACCTCTATCGGTAACTATACTCAGATTGGCAATTTCGTGGAGGTAAACCGCAGTATAATCGGCCGGAATGTAAAAATCAAGCATTTTGGTTATCTGGGCGATGCCGTCATCGAGGATAATGTTAATATCGGTGCGGGAACGGTCACGGCTAATTTCGACGGTAAAACCAAACACAAAACCTGCATTAAAAAGGGCGCGTTTATCGGTTCGGACACCGTACTGGTCGCGCCGGTTAAAGTAGATGAAGACGGGGTTACCGGCGCGGGGAGCGTGGTAACCAGAGATGTCAAGGCGAAAACGGTGGTGGTCGGGATCCCGGCGAGGGTATTGCGAAAAAAGAAAGGGTAGGCTATGAATAAATTAGTTATTTTTAGCGGTAATGCCAACAAAAAGTTAGCGAACAAGATTTGTAAATGCCTTGATGTCAAGCCGGGCAGGATGGCCGTTTCGCGATTCAGCGACGGTGAGATTAAGGTAAAAATTCAGGAAAACGTAAGAGGCAAGGATGTTTTTATCATTCAGCCCACCTGTCCGCCGGTAAACGAGAACCTGATGGAACTTTTAATTATTTTAGATGCTTTAAGGAGAGCTTCAGCGGACCGGATAACCGCGGTCATCCCTTACTTCGGCTACGCGCGTCAGGATAGAAAAGACCAGCCGCGGGTGCCGATTACCGCGAAGCTGGTTGCAAATATCCTGGATGGTGCCGGAGCAAACCGGATTTTAACGCTGGATTTGCATGCCGGCCAGATTCAGGGATTTTTTGACATACCTTTGGATCATCTTTACGGGATAAATGTATTTCTGGATTATTTTCGCCGCATAAAATTGAATAATTTAGCCATAGTCTCACCGGATGTGGGGGGGATTAAAATGGCCCGGGCTTACGCCAAAAGATTTCGGGCATCTCTGGCCATAGTTGATAAAAGGCGTAATTCTCCGGACTCAACAGAGGTTATGCATATTTTAGGGGAGGTAAAGGGTAAGAACGTAATCCTGGTAGACGATATTATTGCTACCGGTTCTTCTCTGCTGGAAGCGGCCAAGGCCATAAAAAACGCAGGCGCGGAAAAGATTTTCGGGGCCATAACCCATGGCATTTTATCGCAGAATGCCGTGGGGAAAATTGATAGTTCTCCGATAAATTCTTTAATCGTTACCGATTCGATACCTTTACCGGACAGCAAGAGGAGTAAAAAAATAAAGGTCATTTCCGTAGGCAGCTTATTCGCCGAGGCCATAAAGCGCATTCATTTTGAAAAATCAATCAGTGTGCTTTTTAATTCAATCCAGTAAGGAGACAGGATAATGGAGAGGGTAAAAATAACAGTCAGTAAACGGCAGGATACGGGTAAGGAGAAGATCAAACGATTACGCAATCAGGGGTTTGTCCCGGCAGTAGTTTATAGTGAAGATACCAACATTGCTTTAACTATTCCCGTTTCCAGTTTAAAAATATTACGGGCTATACATTTTTCCGAGAGCACTGTAATTGATATGGAAATAAAAAACGGTAAAAAGCAAAAGCCTTTGCCGGTTCTGATAAAGGAGGTACAATTTCATCCGGTTACGGAAGCTATTTTTCATATTGATTTTTTAAAGGTATCCCTGACCAATAAGATAAAAGTTAACATTCCGCTAGTGCTTAAAGGCGAGTCAAAAGCAGTGAAGGAAGAGGAGGGAGCGGTTTTAGAGCAAATTTTAAGAGATTTAGAAATCGAGGGGCTCCCTTTGGATATTCCGGAGAAAATCGAAGTCGATATATCGGAGTTAGGCATCGGTAAGTCGCTGCACGTAGAAGATTTGAGCATCGCGGATAATTTAAAAATCATAACCGATCCTCAGGCAACAATAGTTATCGTGGGCTTAAAGAAAGAGGAAGAAGTCGAAGAGGTACCGCTGGAAGGTGAAGCCGCACCCACAGAGCCGGAAGTTATTAAGGAGAAAAAAGAGGCTTCTGAGGAAGAAGGCAAAGAAGGCAAAGAAGTTAAAGAGGCCAAAAAAGAGGCCAAAGAGGATAAGAAATAGAAGCGCAGCCTTAACCCCCGCGTTTAAATGAAAGCTGTTTTCGGTCTCGGTAACCCCGGCCAGCAATATCATAATCATAGACACAATGTTGGCTATATGGTGTTAGACGAGCTGGCCAGAGCCTGGGGGTATGGCTTTAAGCGCAGTTTCAGATTGAGTGCATTCGTGGTCCAAAAGAGCATCGGCCCGGATGAAGCCGTTTTGATCAAGCCCCGGACATATATGAATAATTCCGGCCGCTGCGTGGTGAAGTGTTTAGGTTATTATAAATCTTCGCTTTCCGATGCCTTAATAATTTACGACGATGTAGATTTACCTCTGGGCGAGGTTCGGTTTAGAAAGAAAGGGTCTTCCGGAGGACACCGGGGAATGCAGTCGATCATGGAATGTTTAGGGACAGAAGAGATAGATCGGCTGCGAGTAGGCGTGGGGAAAGATCCGGATCGGGACACTGCTGACTATGTTCTTTCTGATTTTCATGCTCGGGAAGAAACCGAATTGAAGGAAGCGATTTCACGGGCGATTGCGGCATGTATAGATTGGATTAAACAAAATTGAAGGGCAGTTAATTCAGCGGAGTAAGGGGGTTAGAGAGTGGATAGAAATTACGAAAGCATGGTAATAATCAGGCCGGATTTAGGAGATCAGGAACGCGAAGAGATTTTTACCAAAATCATTAAGAAGATCGAGGGGCTCGGCGGTCAAGCATCAGCTTCCAAGGTATGGGCTAAAGAGCGGAACTTTTATTATTTTTTGAAGGAAAAAGGTACGCAAAATAAACATTATCGAGGGTGCTACTGGCTTATCGATTTTACCTTAGACCGGGATAAGATTTCGGATTTAAAAGAGGCGATAAGATTAGAAGAAAGGATTCTGCGCAGCCTCATTATAAACTTAGAAGCACGCGCTAGACTTAAGCCGGATAAGCGCGTAAAACCAAGAGGCTCTAGCCGGGCTCGGACGGGAGGGTAAAAATGGTAACTTACAATAAGGTACTTTTGATCGGAAATTTGACACGTGATCCGGAGTTAAGATATACGCCTCAAGGTACCGCAGTTACTACCTTAAGGATAGCGGTTAACCGGTCTTTTAAGGGTAAAAGCGGCCAGGTTCAAAAGGATGTCTGTTTTGTCAACGTGGTGGTTTGGAGTCAGATGGCGGAGGTCTGCAACCAGTATTTGCAGAAAGGAAGGCAGGTTTTTGTTGAAGGCCGGCTGCAGTCTCGATCCTGGCAAAACAGCGAAGGTAAAAACAGAAGTGTTTTAGAGGTGGTAGCGAATCGGGTTCAATTCATGCCCCGCGGCGTGCGTCCGGAAACGGCCGAGGTGGATTTAGGCGAAGCGCCCGAGGAAGTTATAAATCTGGAAGGCGAGAACAACGTAGCTGCGGAATGAAAGCTGCGGCGGAGGGTGTATGATGTTTAAGCGAAAAACACGAGAGGATAAGAAAACTTCGCGCCGAGGGATCCGGTTTAAGAAGAACTGCATTTTTTGCAAGAAAGAACTGGATATCGACTATAAAAATATTGAACTTCTTTCTCGCTATGTCTCTTCGCGGGGAAGGATTCTGTCCCGCCGCATTAGCGGAAACTGCGCAAAGCATCAGCGGAAAGTATCACGGGAAGTCAAGCGAGCCCGGTTTTTGAATTTGCTTCCGTATGTCGGAAGAGTTTCTTCTTAAGGGGAGGGGGTCTTATGAAGGTAATTCTGCTTACAGCTTTAGGTCGGCTGGGGAAGGAAGGAGATGTGGCCGAAGTTAAAGATGGTTACGCCCGTAACTATCTAATCCCGGAAGGAAAAGCCCTTAGGGCCGACAGCAAAAATTTCCAGCGGCTTGAGGATATCAGAAAAATAAAAAGCAAGGCCGCCGAAAAAGAGAAAGGGGAAGTTTTAAAAATAAAGGAGCAAATTGAGCAGGTTTCTTTAACAATCGTTTCGGAAGCCAAGGACGACGAGGAGCTTTACGGAAGCATCGGCGAAGCCCAGATCGTAAAAGCATTAAGGGCCGAAAAAATAGATTTGGACAAAGAAAGCTTATCTTTGGATGAACCGATAAGAAAACTGGGCGTTTATAAGATAAAAGTAAGCCTTCATCCCGAAGTAGAGGCAGCTTTGCGGGTTTGGGTCGTCCGTAAATAACATGAGCGTAGATTCCCTGCAACACTTAAATAAAGTTCCTCCCCAGAACATCGAAGCCGAAATGGCTACTTTGGGCTCGATGCTTATCGATGAAAAAGTAATCCCGGAGATTTTGGAAATTATCGATGAGTATTCTTTCTACAAGGAAGAGCACAAGCTTATTTACCGGTGCATGGTGTCGCTTTTTGATACCCGGAAAAAAATAGATATCCTGACGGTCGCGGAAGGTTTAGGGAAAAATAGAACCCTGGAAAACGTAGGCGGGGCATCTTACCTAGCCACCTTAGCTGATTTCGTCCCGACCTCGGCCAACGCGGCCCATTATGCCCGCATTGTCAAAGAGAAGAACATTTTACGTTCCTTGATTGACAGCGCAACTCAGATAACTTCGGCAGTCTATAAAGAAGAAGAAGACGTCGGCGCCATTTTAGACAGAGCGGAGAAGCTGATTTTCGAAATTAGCGACCGCCGCATAGAGGGTGGATATGTCCACATTAAAGATATCATCAAGGACGGAATAGAACTCATTGAATCTTTATACCATAAGAAGTCGCATGTTACCGGTATACCCACCGGCTTTAAGGATTTCGATTTAAAAACAGCGGGTTTACAGAAGGGAGATTTAATAATTGCCGCCGGACGGCCTTCGATGGGAAAAAGCGCTTTCGTTACCTCGATAGCCAATTATGTCGCTGTAGAAGAAAAAGCACCCGTAGCTGTTTTTAGTCTGGAAATGTCCAAAGAGCAGCTGATGCAGAGGTTTCTCTGCGGGCAGGCGAAGGTCGAAGTTAACCGGGTAAGAACCGGATTCTTAGCGCCGTCAGAATGGCCGATTTTGACCAGCGCAGCCGGAAAATTATCGGAAGCACCGATCTATATTGACGACACCCCGGCGCTAAACGTCTTTGAGCTAAGGGCTAAAGCCAGAAGGCTGAAGGCCCACCATGATATTGAGCTCATCTTAGTCGATTATTTGCAATTAATCCGGGGGCTGCGCCGCGGAGACAGCCGGCAGCAGGAAATTTCCGAAATTTCCCAAAGTTTAAAAGCCCTGGCTAAAGAGTTAAGCACACCGATTATTGCCGTAAGCCAGCTCTCGCGCGCGGTGGAATCAAGAGAAGGCCACCGTCCCAAGCTTTCCGATTTGCGCGAATCCGGGGCTATTGAGCAGGATGCCGACGTAGTCGTTCTTCTTTTTCGGGAGGAATATTATAATCCCACCGAGGAGAATAGCGGTAAAGCAGAAATTATCATCGCTAAACAGAGGAACGGCCCCGTAGGCAGCATCACCCTTACCTTTTTGAAGGAATATACCAAATTTGTGGATATGGCCCGCGAGGTCGAAGGTGAATAGGGTTGACTTTAGCCAGCAGTCGATTTATAATAAATATGATGCGATGTAAAATTGCGCTTATTTTAATAGTATTTTCCGTAATTGCCGGGGTTAAGGGATACGGTGAGGATAAAATATCCCGCATCGATATCCAGGGTAATGAAATCGTCAGCGACGCGACCATAATATCCAAGATAAAAGTTCGCGCCGGCCAGCCCTACAATAAGAACGTTGTTAATGACGACCTGAAAAACCTTTACGGCACAGGGTTTTTTAAGACGGTCAAGGTCAAGAAACAAGACACCGCCGAGGGAGTGGTGGTTATTTTTAAGGTTAAGGAGAAACCCGTACTTAAAAAGATAACTGTCGAAGGAGCAAGATTTATCCGGAAGAAGCAGATTTTAGAAGCGATCGATATCGAGGAAGGTTCTTTCGTTGATGAGTATAAGCTAAAAGAGGCGGTGAAAAAGATAAAGGGTCTTTATAATAAAAAAGGGTATTCCCAGGCCGAGGTGGGGTTTGAATTAACCCCCCGGAAAGATAAGAATGAAGCCGAGGTGGCTTTCGATATCAATGAGAAAGGGATTTTAAAAGTAAGGAAAGTCAGTGTCGCCGGCAATGAATCGATGTCTACGCGGAAGATCATCAGATTAATGAAAACTCGCAAAGCCTGGTGGTTGAGCCGGGGAATTTTTAAGAAAAGCACTTTAAGTGATGACATCCAGAGGATCGGCGATTTTTACAAGCTTCAGGGGTTTAGTGACGTAGCGGTGGACGTAGGCGTGGAATACCTGCCCCGGGGGGTCTATCTTACCGTAAATGTCAACGAAGGCCGGAGATATTATATCGGGAAAGTGAATATCGAGGGGAGTAAAGATATTTCCACCGCGGTCATTATCGAAGCTCTGAAGTTGAAGGAAGGGGATCTTTTTAGCGAACAGGCCATTTATGAGGGGTCTTCGCGGATAAGGGAAGTCTATGTGGACCAGGGGTATATATTTTCTCAGATTGACCCGGTCAGCTTATTTAACCCGGAGACAGAGAAGGTAGATGTAACTTATACAATTATAGAGAATAATATTGCCTACATCGAGGACATCGAAGTTAAAGGCAACGTGAAAACAAAAGATAAGATAATCCGGCGGGAATTGAGAACGTATCCGGGCGAAAGGTTTGACGGCAAAAAAGTAAGAAAAAGCAAGGAGCGGTTGGAGAATTTAGGCTATTTCGAAGAGATTCGGTTTGGGACCGAACCCGGTTCAGAGTCCAATAACGTTGATTTGGTGGTGGACGTAAAAGAGGCCAAGACCGGATATTTTAGTTTCGGAGGCGGTTATAGCTCAATAGATGAGTTTGTGGGGTTCGTAGAGTTACGGCAACGTAACTTTGATTACAGAAATTTTTCCACCTTTACCGGCGGGGGGCAGGATTTGAGCGTGACGTTGAGCCTGGGAACTTTATCCGACCGTTGTCAATTGAGTTTTACTAACCCTTGGATATTTGACCGGCCGGTTTCTTTTGGTTTTGACGGATACAAGAAAGGCCACGATCAGGATGAGAACGTAGGGTACGCTTACGCCCAGGATATAAGAGGAGGCGCCTTGCGTTTAGGCCGGGAATTTAACGATTACTGGAAAGGGGGCGTAGCCTATAGATTTGACCGCGTGAAGATAACGGATGTGGTTAGTGATGCTACCCAGGAGCTTAAAGATGAAATCGGAGTCACTGATTTAAGCAGCGCGGAAGGTTACATAGTCTACGACAGCAGGAATAATGTTTTTTCTCCTTCCCGGGGAATTTATTGCCTGAACAGCATCAACCTTTTTGGCGGTCCTTTCGGAGGCAACCGCGACTTTGTAAAATATTTTGGCCAGATAAACTTTTATTTCCCGGCGGTGAACGAATCCGTAGTCGAGCTTAAATTACGAACCGGTTACGGCGATACCTATTCCAGTACCGACAAAATCCCGATTTATGAGCGGTATTTTGCCGGCGGGTCTTCTACGGTTAGAGGCTATCGCGAGAGAAAAGTGGGGCCGATAGACGAGTCTACCGAAGATCCGATCGGAGGAGAAGCTCTTTTTGTCGGCAACATCGAATACACTTACCCTTTAGCCGATTTTCTGAAAGCGGCGACTTTTTTTGACACCGGCGAGGTCTGGAAAGACAGCAGTGATTTCTTAAGCAGCCAATTAAAATCAAGTGTGGGGCTGGGGTTCCGCATCAAAACCCCTATTGGCCCGGTGAGCATTGATTACGGCTGGCCGCTGGATAAAGAGCCGGGAGAGGAAGAGAAGGACGGGCGATTTCATTTTAATGTGAGTAGAGCGTTTTAGGGAACAACGGAGCTAATAAAGGAGGAGAGATGAGAAAGGTTTGGGCGATTCTGATAGCCTTAGGGATGATTTGTTCTTTTTCTTCGGTTTGTTTTGCTCAGGATTTAAAAATCGGTTACGTTGACGTGCTAAAGATTTTTAGCGACTATAAAAAAACAAAAAAGTATGATAAAGAGTTGGAGAAGAAAGGGGAAGCCGCAAAGAAAAAACTCGAGGCTAAACTGGAGATCGTAAACGGCCTTAAGAGTAAATTGAGCGTGGTCAAAGAGGACGAAAAGGATAAAGAGGAAGCTAATCTCGTAAAAGAGGCCAAGGAGTACGATCAATTATTAAGAAAAGCTGATTTCGATATCCGCAAAGAACGTGACGAAAAAATGCGGGAAATACTCGAAGATATCGATAAGATAATTAAGGATTACAGCGAGAAGAATGGTTTTGATTTAGTCGTTGACGAGAGAGCCGTTCTTTACGGCGCCAAAGGCATGGATATTACCGATGAAATTCTAAAGATTGCCAACAAAAAGTTTAGAAAGAAATGAGGTTTACCCCGTTAGAGAACTACGTTCTCTAACGGGGTTTACTTTAAAGGGAATGATGAGGTTTACTTTAGGTGAGATTGCCGAAATAGTCAGCGGAGAGCTGGTGGGAAATCCGGAGGTCGTGATTACCGGGATTTCCGGGATCAAGGAAGCCCGAGAGGGAGATATTACTTTTCTGGCTAATTCCAAGTATTCTCCTCTGGTGCAGGCGACCCGGGCCTCGGCGGTAATTACTTCCCGGGAAAGTCTCAAAGCCCTAAAGCCCTTGATAAAAACTGACAATCCTTCCATAGCTTTCACCAAGGTAGTCCAGCTGGTTGCCCCTAACGACATTAAGCATCCACAGGGAATACACCCCACGGCCATAATCTCAAAAAAAGCTTCTTTGAGTCGCAATGTGGCCGTCGGTGCTTATACCGTTATCGAGGATGACGTCGAGGTTGGAGACAACACTATTGTTTATAGCGGTTGTTATTTCGGTTCTTACACCAAGATCGGAAAGAATTGCCTTATTTACCCACACGTCTCGATACGCGAACGTACGGAAATAAGCGACCGGGTGATTATTCATTCCGGAGCGGTTATCGGCAGCGACGGGTTCGGTTTTGCCATGGTAAGAGGAGTGCAGAAAAAGATTCCCCAAATCGGAGCGGTGCTTATTGAGGATGATGTAGAAATCGGCGCCAATGTCACTATCGATAGAGCCCGGTTTGACAAGACGGTTATTGGCAAGGGCACAAAGATTGATAACCTGGTTCAGATTGCCCACAATGTGATTACCGGAGAAGACTGTATTATTGTTGCCCAGGCCGGGATTTCCGGAAGCACTGTTTTGGGCAAGGGGGTAATCTTAGCGGGACAGGCCGGAGTAGTCGGACATATAAAAATCGGTGATAAGGCCATCATCGCTGCCCAGGCGGGAGTAACCAAGTCCGTTCCTTCAGCGACTAAAGTTTCGGGCTACCCGGCAAAGCCGCACAGTGAGGCCAAGCGCGTAAACGCCTGCATTCAGCGCCTGCCAGATTTCTACAAGAAAATAAAAGACCTTGAAGAAAAAGTAAAGAAATTAGAGTCCAGGCTCAAACGCGAGTAAGCCCCGTTAACGCCCTCTGAATATACCATCTAAAGCGTTTTGAGACTGCGGGTAAGTGCGTATAAAAATATGGATAGACAAAGAACAATTAAAGATAAAATCGTATTCGAGGGGGTTGGCCTACATACCGGCAAAAAAACCAAGCTCGAGCTGCTTCCGGCAGTTGTGGATACCGGTGTTATTTTTGTAAGGCAGGATACGGAGTCTCCCTTTATCATTAAAGTAAACCTCTATTCGGTTTTGGACCCCGATAATTTCCCGCGCCGCACTTCTGTGGGCGTAGACGGCGTATATGTCCATACCATCGAGCACCTCATGGCTGCACTCAACCTTTTGGGTATTGATAATATCCAGATAAATATCTGGGGCGAAGAAATCCCGGGTTTAGACGGCAGCGCCAAAGACTTTGTAGAAGGAATACAGAAAGTGGGCTGGCGGCAAGAGCCTGCCGAACGCAATCGGTTGGTGGTCCGGGAGTCCTTGTGGGTAGAGGAAGATTCGGCCAGCATAGTAGTTCTGCCGTATCGGGATTTACGTATATCCTATATTTTAAATTACGACAGCCCCTTAATCGGTTCGGGTTATATCGATGTAACCGTTAACGGAAATTTAGAGGATAATATTTATGAAGCCCGTACCTTTTGCTTAGAGAGCGAAGTTAAACCTTTGCTGGAATTAGGGTTAGGAAAGGGGGCTAATTACAAGAATACGTTAGTCGTATCGGATAAAGGCATTATCGAAAATAAAACCAGAGTCGCGGACGAATTCGTTAAGCATAAAATTTTAGATTTGATCGGTGATTTATATTTGGCCGGGCCGATCCGGGGTCACGTTATCGCCATAAGAGGCGGACACTCTCTAAACATAAGACTGTTGGAGAAGGTGCGAAGATATCAGGAGAAAGTAAAGAGTGCCGGCATCGGTTCGCAAACGTTTTATGTTCCCGATAAAGGAGAGCTGAATGCCGAAGAAATCATGCAGATTTTGCCGCATCGTTACCCCTTTCTTTTGGTGGATAAAATAGTCTATCTTGATAAAGGCAAAAAGGCCGTCGGAATCAAGAGTGTTACCATGAATGAGTATTTCTTTCAGGGGCACTTCCCGCGTCGGCCGGTCATGCCGGGCGTACTTATCGTAGAAGCCATGGCTCAGGTTGGAGGCATACTTATGCTGGCCTGTGAAGAACATAGAGGAAAACTGGCTTATTTTATGGCCGCCAACAATATCAAATTCCGCAAGACCGTACTGCCCGGCGATCAGCTGGTCATCGAAGTGGTCAGCGGAAAAATCAGAAGCAGAACCGGTACCGTACACACCAAAGCCTTTGTGGGCAACAGGCTTGTTGCCGAAGCTGAACTTATGTTCACTCTAGTCAGCTCCTAAGGGTCTTTGTCTTTTTTGTTGCCCGCCATTTGATTTCTGGTATAATATTTTCACCCGTTCACCCGCTAGCGGGTCTATTTTCTAGCGGGTTCATATCCTAGTGAAAGGTATCGGTATGTCCACGCAAATTGACCCCAGAGCCCTAATTAATCCAACGGCCAGTTTAGATAAAAACGTAAAAGTCGGCCCCTTCGCCGTGATTGGCGAAAATGCTAAGATCGGCGCCGATACTGTCATTGATTCTTTCGCCCAAGTCTTAGGTCATACTGAGATCGGCAAACATTGTCATCTATTCCCCTATGCGGTAGTCGGTAATATCCCTCAGGATTTAAAGTACAAGGGAGAGAGGAGTTTTTTGATCATCGGTAACAATAACCGCATCCGGGAGTTTGTTACCATTAATCCCGGTACCGATAAAGATACCAAGACTGTTATTGGCGATAATAATCTGATCATGGTTTATTCCCATATTGCCCACGATTGCACCATCGGAAATGATAATATTTTAGCTAATAACGCCACTTTGGCCGGTTATGTAACTATCGGAAATAAAGTAGTCATCGGGGGGCTGGTTGCCGTGCACCAGTTCTGCCGCTTAGGCGATTTTTCCATAGTTGGAGGGTGCTCTAAAGTGGTGCAGGATATACCTCCTTATGCACTCTCGGACGGGCACCCGGCTTCGGTGCGCGGCCTTAATTTAGTCGGCTTACGCCGGGCTAAATTTTCGACTTCAACTGTAAATGTTTTGAAAAAAGCCTTTAAGATACTTTTTTTTGAAAATCATCCTTGCGATAAAGCCAGAGTTTTAATTCAGAAAAGCTTACCCCAATCAAAGGAGCTAGATTATCTTCTTCGATTCATTTCGTCCTCAAAAAGAGGCCTGAGTAAATGAAATTAGGGATTATTGCCGGCAGCCGCCACCTGCCCCTTGTGCTTGTCCAGAGGATCAAGCAGAAAGAAAGGGATTGCTTAACGGTTGCGGTTTGCTTTCGCGGCGAAACTTCCAGAGTGATTAACCGCTATGTCGATAAAGCATTCTGGGTGCATCCCGGAGAGCTAAGAAAGCTCAAAGGCATTTTAAAAAATGAAGGTCTAGAGAAATGCATCCTGGCCGGACAGATTAATCCGTTGCGGATTTTTAAAAAAAAGAACTGGGATGGGGAATTTGAGGCGTTAATCGGGGAAACCTTAGATTTCCGGCCCCATAGCGTATTCAATACCCTGATCCGGCATTTAGAGAAAGAGGGCGTAACATTTCTGGATTCGACATTGTATCTTGAAAAAGACCTGGCTGAGGAAGGAGCGATGAACGGCTTAGGGTTAGAGGAAAAAGTATCCCGGGACATTGATTTTGGCGTAAAGGTTATATCGCGATTCACGGAATTAGATGTCGGCCAGACTATCGGCGTAAAGCAAACCAGCGTAATCGCGTTAGAGTCTTTAGAGGGGACCGATCGAACAATCAAACGCGCCTATAAATTGGCCGGTGGTGGTTGTGCGATATTCAAGTTTGCCAAGACTAATCAGGACCTGCGTTTTGACGTTCCGGTGGTCGGGATTTCAACCTTAAAGCTTTTAAAGCGCATCCGGGCTTCGGCTTTAGTTTTGGAGAGGGGTAAAGTTATAATCATTAAGAAGCAGGAATTCTTAAAACTGGCTAAAGAGTGGGGAATTCCGGTGGTGGGACGGATAAGGGTGTGAGTGGTAAGGTCTCTCACCCGCCTTCGGCGGGTTCGAGATCAATTCTCCTGACTTAAGATCAGGGGAGAATTGAGGAGGTGGCGCATGGAAGAAAAGGAGATCGGAGCAATCACGCACTATTTTGGAAAAATTTCCGTAGGCATAATTGGGCTCAGCGGCCCCTTAAAGGTCGGAGATAATATCCGCATAAAAGGAGCCCATGATGACTTTACCCAAACCGTAGATACCATCCAGATAGAACATCAAGGGGTAGAAGAGGCAAAGAAAGGGGATGTCGTCGGTGTAAAAGTATCCCAGAAAGTTCACCCCCACGATAAAGTATATTTAGTTTTGGATTAACAATTCAATTCACTCCGGATATTTAATCCGGATCCTTCTTAAAGCAGCGATGCAATTTATTACGGTGCTATTGCTTTGTGTATTCTTGCCGGCTTCAATTTTCGGGGCTTCCGACTATCGTCCTCCGGAGGCCGATTCAAAAATTTCTCATTATTTAGATATCGCCGCATTTTTTAAAGAATCGGGAGAGTATGAAAAGGCCAAGGGTGTTCTGGAAACCACGGGCACCCTTAACCGCGATATAAGATCAAGCCGGCTTCTGGGCCGGCTTGATTATTTATCCGGAAATTCAAAACAGGCTTTGGAAATTTTAGATCGGGATGGAAAAAATAACTGGCTCGATTCTCTTTATCTCGGACTGGCTTGCGAAGATTTGGGCCGGGTGAGAGCGGCCATAAAGTATTATAAGCATTCTTTACGTTTCCGGAAAACAAGCGTCGCCTTATTTCGTCTGGGAAAAATTCACCGCCAGCGCCGGGAATACCGCACGGCGATAAGATACTTTTTGGCTCTCATTGATTGGGATCCGAGCATACGTCCGGCTTATTATTATTTAGGCCAGTGTTTTTATAATCAAAGCCGGCATGAAAAAGCCTATAAGTATTTAGCCAAGGCTATACGCTTCTATCCGGAAAATACCGAAATGAATACCCTTTTGGGGAAGGTGAAGAATAAATTAGGCAGAAGTTTTTTTCAGGCCAAAAGGGCCAAGGTCGAAAAAGAACGGCGTCGGGTTAAGCTGCCGTATTATATTCCTCAGGAAGGTATTCCCAGCATTCGGGTCGGTCTGGGGGAAGGTTTGGAAAAGATTTCTTTTTCCTGCCCGGGGGATTTCGTGGTCAGCGATTCCCGGATTTCCTTTAAGGGCAAGAAGGAAAACTTCTATACCATCGTCTTTACCCCGGGAAAGATAACCTTAAAAGATTATGCTGCTTCTATACGTTATGCATCTTTTTCTCTGCCGGTAAAGATTACCGCCTTAGGTACGGAGGGTAAAAGAGCCCCTTTTTATATCCTGGATTTAAGTTACGGCCAGAAGACTTTCTGGCACAAGCGGATTGACCGGGCCTACCGGGGCGATTTAGAACTGCTAAACAGTGGTAAAGGGTTTACCCTGGTCAACATTTTAAGTGTTGAGGCGTATCTTTGCGGAGTCTTAGCGGCAGAAATGCCTTCAAAATCCAACCCCCAAGCCTTGCAGGCCCAGGCAGTTGCAGCGAGAACATTCGCAGTTAAAAACCGGAACCGTCATGAAAATAAGGGTTTTGATCTTTGCGCCGACGTGCATTGTCAATTCTATCAGGGGCTGTCCGTAGAAACCGCAGCCACAACCCGGGCGGTGAATAAGACCCGAGGAGAAATTCTGGCTCATAACCGCCGGCCTATCGAAACCTTATATCATTCGAATTGCGGCGGCTGTCTGGCTTCGGATACGTTTGGCCAACATAAGTATTTGGCTAACAAGCTCGACCGGAACAAAGGCCTTATTCCCGCTTCTTCCCATGAAGAGGAAATGTGGTTTTTAGAAGCGCCGTCCGCGTTTTGCGCGCGGGGTGCGAACAGTAAATTTCGCTGGCAAAGAATATATGACCAGGAGGATTTCTTAATTGCTTTTGGCTTTGACTTAACGGATTTGCGGCAGGTTGCTCCGAAAGCCAAGGGCGAGTGTTTTCACTATAAAGAGATTGAGGTCATCACTGCTTCCGGTAAGAAAAAGCTTAGCGGGGATTTTACGATCCGGAATTTTTTTGACCGCTTGCGGAGCAGCGCGTTTAAGCTGGAGATAAAACGCTCGGCGCAAGGCAGCCCTCAGCTGCTTATTTTCTGGGGGGCTGGCTTCGGCCACGGCTCCGGCCTCTGCCAGGAGGGTGCGCTGGCAATGGCCAAAGAGGGCTTTAACTACCGCCAGATTCTCAAACATTACTATCCTAAAGCCGAATTAATAAATGCGTATTAGGCAGGCAACGGTTGCTATTTAATAAACGCGTATTATGTAGGGGACGGTCGCGACCGTCCCCTACATATTCAGTAGATACCTCTCGATTTCCCCTTCCGATTTAAAATCTCCCAGGACCTTCCAGGTATCTTTACTTTCCATACAGAGGTAAAGCGGAGTTTTTGAATCGTATTTTTTTATCCAGTTGGCCATAGCCTTATAGATTTCGGTTCGCAAAAATCCAGGGTAACGTAACTTTTTATCTTCAGCAATTAGTAGTTCACCATAAAAAATATTACTGTTTGGAAAGCGCAGTTCAGCCATTGTTTTTAACTGCCGGTTGGAGCGCAAGGTTCCCAAGCTTATCCAGGCAAAGGGTGGTTTTAAGCGCTGATATAGCCGTTTAACTAGATCCTGGTAATCTTTAGTCCAGTTTTGGTAATGGATTATCGGATCAAAATGAAAGGCAATACTGTAACCGGCCGCCCGAACTTTCTTAGCAGCTTCCAGGCGCTGATCTAGGCTAGCCACAGCGATCTCTTGGGAAGCGATTAAGCCGTCAGGATTAAGCGACCAGGAGACAATGATATTTTTTGAAGGCTTTAACTTAAGCAGATTTTCAATGTTTGCGCTTTTAGTTTTAAGTTCAAACAGGACTGGCTTTTGGGAAAAGTAGGGAATGAGTTTCTTTGAGTATTCAGTAATATGATCAAGAGCTAAGGAGTCGGAGAATTCACCACTTCCGATTCTGATCGGTTGCTTTAACTTTTGGGAAAACTTATCAAACTTTTCAAAAAAGTCCGCGAGGTTTCCGGGGAGAATTATCCCCGGAAAATTAGTGTAGTGCTGCAGGAAGCAGTAAGCGCAGTCATAGGGGCACCCGAAACCTAAATTCAGGATCCAGTACCCGCAGCGTTTATGCCCCCTGGTGCAGGGGCAGGGTTTTAAGAAATCCCATTTTTCCTTTACGATGAAAACATAAGGTTTTTTTAATTCCGCCAAGGCGTATTTATGCTGTTTAAGGTAGTCGCTGTAATATGCGATTTCTTCGATTTCAACTTCGGGAAATTTTGCCCGAAAGTTCTTTGCCAGCTGGCTTTCTCTGGCTTCTCTATCTACGAATATTTTTAAGGGCTTAAACTTTGCCTGTACCTTCCAATTGTCATGCAGGGGTTCCCGGAGTTTATTCAAAAAGATTTTCTTGGTGTCGATCTCCTGTTTAGCCGCGGTCAGGGGAAAACGCCGTTTAATCAACGCGTCTTTTAAGCCAAAGAACTTATTTCTTCCCGAAAATTTATTAAGATCAGGCTCTTTCTTTAAGTCCGCCATAACCGCATCCGGCGGGATGCTTTCCCGTCGCATAATTTCAAATATCAGCCGTTGTAAATCCCGGAATTGGTTCCGGTTAGGCTGAAAGGCAAAATTCTTCGCAATTATTTGTTTCAGGTTTTCCCGCATGGTTTTAATTTTTTAAGCAGGGCTTTATGATCTTCAACCTCTTTTATTCTCCCTCGTTTTAAGGCCCCCTGCATATAAACAGAGCACTTATTTTTCAATTCCGCATAGGCTAAACCGTAATATTTTTTGTTTAATGCTTTGCTTTCTAAAAGTTTTTTTAGGGCGTATATCCGGAATTTATCCATGGCCGGGTATTTTTTTGACTGCTGATCCGCGTGGCCACCCTCTTTTATGGTCAGGTATTCCGGAATTAGCAATACCGGGTATCGGCAGGTTGCCCGCAGCCAGAAATCGTAATCCTCGCCGGCCGGCAGGTTGACGTCGAAATTGCCCACCCGGTCAAAAAGTCTTTTTTGTATGGCCGCGGTTGATATACTCAGACAGCAAAGCTTAAGGGCCCGGGGGAAACAAGCGCCTTGCGGTTTCTGGTGGTATTTTTTTTGGGGGAGAAGCCGGCCGTTTCGGTACCATACCTCTTCGCTGTGGAAAATTTTATATTGCGGATATCTCTTTATATAGCCGCGGGTAATTTTTAATTTTTCCCGGCAAAAGCGGTCGTCCGAGTCGAGAAAGCAGACAAATCTGCCCCGGGCCGCCTTCAGGCCCCGGTTTCGGGCCGCCGCCGGCCCCTGGTTTTCTTGATAAACGTAGGACAGGTTTTTGCGCTTAGCCGCACTGACGATTTCTTTGGTGCCGTCGGTCGAGCCGTCATCAACGATAATTACTTCGTAATCGGAAAAGGTCTGGGCAAAGACCGAGTTTAGGGCTATTTTTAAAAGTTTCCCCCGGTTATAAGCGGGGATAATGATACTGAAAAAAGGGCTTTTAGCCATATCGAGGGTATTATAAATATAATCGCGGTAAAATCAAGCCTGTCCATTTTTAACTGTTATTGGGGAATCAATATGCTATAATTAGAGTAACCGGCCAAAAGCCGGAGCATAAAAGGAGATTTTTAGCCCTTTTCGGCGATATCTTGATTAAACTCGGGTATGAATCCGGTGGTGAATGGTGATTTTTTGGTTAAAAAAGGAGGTGTGAAGGTGAAATGTTTTCGGTTCATATTTTTGGGGATAATTTTTATGACGGTGGCTGCGGCGGACACATGTTATTCCGGCCCGATGAATATTTATGAGGTCCGGGCCAACAGCTACCTGGCCGAAGGAAGAATAAAAGCGGGGGTCGCGGAACTTACGCAGAATCTTGCGGCTGACCCCGGGGATGACAGCCTGCGTTTCGCGGTCGGCTTTTTGCAGTTTGTCCGGGCGGTGGAGAAGCTGGGGCAAGCCTGGCATCGTTACGGGCTGCGCACGCAAAGGGGATTTGCCAGTATGATCCCCTTCTTAAGAATTCCCGTACCGCAAAGGGAGGACCCTCTGCCAATTACGAATAGGGATTTTAGAAAAACCTTAAACGACTTTATTGATGATCTAGCGGCCTGCGAAGAAACTCTATCCTCAATCAGGAGCGATGCGGTAAGCCTTTCGGTTTTCTTTGGGAGGGCTCATTTTGACTTTGACGCCGACGGCCAGGTTTCCGAACAAGAGGCCCTGTGGCGTATTTATCAGCAGTTGAACCGCGGGGTAGAGATTACCGCGCAACAGGCCAGTGATTTTGTAATTAAGTTTGATGCCGGTGATGTGAAATGGCTCAGGGCCTACTGTCATCTTTTATCGGGATTTCTCGAAGTCTACCTTACTTATGACGATTCCCGTCTCTTTGCCCACACCGCCCATCTTTTTTTTGAAAAGCCGCAAATACCTTATGATTTTCTACTCCAGCGCAAACAAGGTCAGGAGAACTACTGGGCCGATTACGGGGTTTTTCTCGATGCCATTGCCTTAGTTCACCTCCTTGATTTTCCGGTTCAGGAAGCCGAGCGGAGCCGGAAGGCCTTGGCGCATTTCCGGCAGGTCACCGCCCTCAGCCGTGAATCCTGGCGGTTGTACCGGGCCGAAACTGACGACGATTGGGAGTGGATCCCCAACCCTGGCCAGACCGGCGTAATTCCGGGGGTAAAGGTTACCGCGGAGATGGTTCAACAGTGGTTGGCTTTTCTGGATGAAATCGATAATATTTTATCCGGAGAAAAACTAATTCCCTTCTGGCGGGGAACTCAGGAGCAAGGGGTGAATCTTAAGCGCGTATTTACCGACCCCCGGCGTTTTGATTTAATCCTTTGGGTCCAGGGCACCGCGGCTGCACCCTATCTGGAGAAAGGGATTTTGACCAGCGTGGAATTCTGGAACCAGTTGATGCAATCTTTCAACGGAAGATTTGTCGGCTTTGCGTTATGGTTTAACTGACGCCCGGTTAGGCCATCGACCGTTATTTAGACACAGAAATCAAATAAGGAGGGAGGTTCTATGGCCACGAGGCCTTGTGTGCGCTGCAAAAAAGATTTCAGTCAGAATTTGCGGGTTTGTCCTTTTTGCGGTATGCCTAACGTAAAGCCGCCGACAAAAGATAAAGCGGTCTGCCCTAAGTGTAAAATTAGGCTGGAAGTGAAAAAATTCCGGCAGGCCGAGCTTGCGGCCTGTCCGGAATGTTCCGGAGTCTGGCTGGATACCCTTGATTTCGAACACCTTACTTCCGAAAAAGATGTTTATGCCGACCCGGAAGTATCTACTTACTTTATTCCGGAACCCCCCGAGAACAGCGGCGGTTTATACGAGTGTGTACGCTGTAACGACCGTATGAACCGGTTTAATTTCAAGATCATTTCCGGTATTTTGATTGATATCTGCGGCCAGCATGGCGCCTGGCTCGATGACGGCGAGCTTACCCGTTTGCGGACTTTTATCGCCAGCGGCGGCCTGGATAAATCTCAGGATCAGGAAATAAGAAAGAATAAACGTGATTTAAGGAATCTTGCCTCAAGGGTCAACAATATTGATATGTTGCTGAATGTACTCAACTGGCGGTCGATCCGTCAAATCTTCCTTCCCTGGCCATAAAAGATAACTTAGAGCGGTTTTTGATAGGTTATCTTATCGGTATAATATTGATTGAAATCGGGAGCCACATAATAGATTTTACAGGGGTAGGCAGCCTTGAGGTTTTTGATTTCCCCTCTTAATTCATTCACGAATTGCTGATAGCTTTCGGCGGTCCGGTAAATTTGTTTTATTCTTATGGCCTTATTTCGGTTTTCACTCCTTTTTATTGCTTCCCATATGCTTTTAAAATTACCCTGCTTTTTGTGATAAAGCTCAATGTCGATTTCCTTTATTCCGCCGGGCAGGATTTTTAGAATTTCCCCAAGCTGGGACAGGCAGGGAATATAGGGGCCGATATGGATACGCAGTCTTACCCGGCTTTGCAGTATTTTTCGGATGGCCTTAAGCCGCTGCGGCAGGGAAGGGGATTTTTTTTCCAGGATGCGGATGGCCTTATCGGATGCGGAGTTTAAGGTAAAGTAAATCTGGTTTTCCGGATTTTTAGCCATTAGGGGTAAATAATCGGCCACAAGATGGGATTTAGTCAGGATAGTATAAGGGATCTTGTGTTTATTGAGGATTTTTAGAATTTTCTGGGTAATTTTATATTTTGATTCTGCGTAAGGGAAACATTCGGTAGTCGAGCCTAAAAGAACCCGTTTCGGTTTTTTGTATTTTAGTTCTTTGGCCAGGATTTCCGGGGCATTGACTTTTACACCCAGAGTGTTGAAAAAATCACCTTTATCGACATTCTTATTTTCCTGCGCGTAACAGTAGAGGCAGCCGAAACCGCACCCCCGGTAGGGGTTGATCACATAGTCGGAGAGGGTAATCTGGGTCGGCGACAGAACCTTCTGGGTTTGAATTATTTTAATTTTCATAAATCAGGTTATTAATAAAGCTTTTCGTGTATCTTATGTTTTCGTCTTCCAGGACTTTCAAAAAGACCTTTACCTTTTCTTTGGGCTCGTCTTTAAATGGTGATTGGTGGGAAAAACGGTTTAAGTAATCGGTAAAAGGGTTAACCTGGGCAATTTTGGGGATATTTTTTTTGTTTTTGCGGATAAAGTTTATGGTTTCCCGGAATTCTTTTTCGGTTTCCCGGGGATAGCCGAAAATAAGGCTGATTTCAAAATGAAGCCCCTGTCGGTAAAGGGTTTTGAGGAATCTTTCGGCTGTCCGGGCGGTAAATCCTTTACGCATATTATCCAGCACAGCGTCCGAGCCGCTTTCTAGGCCGATAAACAGGTTGTAACAGCCGCTTTTTTGCATCAGCC
Source organism: uncultured Planctomycetia bacterium (assembly GCA_964420965.1). Taxonomy (GTDB): domain Bacteria; phylum Omnitrophota; class Gorgyraeia; order Duberdicusellales; family 4484-171; genus CAYQUQ01. The sequence goes on from CAYQUQ010000026.1 coordinate 24,121, forward strand.
GGGCTAATTCCGGGGGAAAATTATTTTCGATACGCATCTGGGCTTCCCACTTTATGTTCAGTTTTCTTTTGGCCAGTCCCGAGCAGAAACTTTCCAGCCAGCTTCGCTGGTAATTAATAAGCGAGTCCAGGAATACGAAAGTGTTGGTTTTGTGTTTACTTTTAAGGTAGTCGATCTGGTCCAGCATATATTCCGGTGAATGATGGCGGAATTTTTGATAAAGCCGGCGTTCGCTGCAAAATGCGCAGCCGTGAGGACAGCCGCGGGAGGAAAGCAGGGGCAGGGTTTTAATGTAGGGGCTAGGCCTGCCTGGCCCATTACTATTTAGAGTTAGGTCCTCAAAATCATAGAAAGGGAGACAGTCTAAATCCGGCAGCTCCCGGAATTTGAAAACTTTATTTTTCTCGCCGGCAATTACCCTGTGGAGCGGGATTTCGCCTTCGCCGATTACCCAGTAATGCTCCCGGTCAAGCCGGCCCCTTTTTTCCAGAAAGAACACTTCCGGCCCGCCAAAAATGATTTTTTTGCCGGGAAAACGTTTCTTAATCCTTTGGGCTAGAGAGAAGGCAAAGGGATTATTGCGCTTAAGCAAAGAAAACCCGACAAGGGAGGTGTTTTTTATTTTTTGGTATACGCCGGCCAGCAGTCCGGGGTATTGTTTTTCGGTAAAAGAGAAGAGGCCTTCCTCGAATTTCCCGTTCAAGGCAAGCCAGCTCTTAAGGGAAAGGGATGCTTTTCTAAAAAGGCTCATATTGAGGTCGAGTATTTTTACGGCAATCCCCTTACTTTCTAAATAGGTTTTAAGGTAAGTCAGCGAAAGGGGGGGCGTTTTAAGCCAGAAGGGCGGGGTTTGAATGATATAGACTAATTCCGGCATGGCTGTATAATTATACCATAGTTTAAATACGCCAAACCCAAATACTGCCAAACCCCACAAAGCCCCAATTTCTAAATCCCAAAAATATTATTTGGGATTTTGGATTTATTTGGTAGTATTGGTAATATTGTATACTGCTCCCCGTTAAGCTAACACGTGCAATTTAGGAGAAAATCTCCTATAAT
>CAYQUQ010000027.1:0-23896 GCA_964420965.1 uncultured Planctomycetia bacterium
TCGTTCCGTCGCTCAGCCAGAGCGAAAAGAAAGAGCTTACCTTTTTCGGCACGCCTTTCTTGAAAACGTTAAAAGCCGCAAAAAGAGGTTTGGGGTTTCCTTCGCCGTAGGGCTTTATTTTTTCTAAATCTTCAACCAGCTTTAAATCGATATCGGTAAAACTCAAAGCGCAATCAATATCAACGGCCGGAATAAAATCTTCGGGGTTTATGTTCTCAGCCACAAAAGAATTAATCTTATCCTTAAAATTATCCAACTCGTCTTTACGGATTTCTACTCCTGCGGCCCGGCTATGGCCTCCGTACACCAGCAGAGAATCGGCGCATTTATCCAGCATCTCGATTAAGTGCACTCCCGCGATTGACCGGCCGGAGCCCCGGCCGATATCCCGGTCAAAAGAAATGACGAAAGAAGGTTTATAATACTTCTCTTTAAGACGCGAAGCTACGATCCCTAAAACTCCCGGGTGCCAGTCGTTATGCGATACGACTATTGCCCCGACCCCGGCTATATCCTCCCGGATTCTTTCCTCTACCTCTCTTAGGATTTGAAGCTCGATATTCTTCCTTAGCTGATTATATTCGCCTAATTTTAAAGCTAAGTCAAAAGCCGTTTTATCGTCGGAGGCTAAAAAAAGCTGCAATGAATCTTCGGCGTGGGCAACCCTTCCGGAAGCGTTTATCCGGGGACCCAGAATATAGCCGATGTGAAAAGTATCGATATACTCCTGTTTTATCCTGGTCGCCTGGCAAAGGGCTCTTAAGGCCGGCCGGCGGCTTTTCCGGATCACCTTCAGCCCCTCGTGAAGCAGGCTTCTGTTTTCTCCGACTAAAGGTGTTACGTCACAGACTAAAGATAAAGCCACCAGATCTAAAACCGGGTGGCAATCGGATCCGGTCAATACCTGCAGAAATTTAAAAGAAAGGGCGCCGGCACTTAAGTCGGAAAACGGGTATTTTGAACTTTTAAGTTTCGGGTTTACCAAAGCAAATCCGGGATTTAAATTATCTTTTGGGTGGTGATGATCGATGACGATAATATCGATATTTAACGAGCGGGCCGTACTTATCTCAGGCTGAGCGTTAGTCCCGCAGTCAAAGGCAATAATTAGTCCTACCCCGTCCTCTTTTGCCTTTACAATTGCCGCGGTGTTTAAACCGTATCCTTCTTCGATGCGGTGCGGAATATAAAAAGAAAATGTCCCGGGAAAATCCTTGGCGAATTCATGGAATATGGCCAGAGAGGTTATTCCGTCGACATCGTAATCGCCGAAGACCAAAACCTTTTCTTTGCCCTTAATCGCTTTCCTTACTCTCTGGGCAGCCTTGTTGATATCAGGAAGCAGATAAGGAGAGTGCAGGAATTCCGGCGCGGGATTAAGAAAGGAGGTAAAATCCTCCTCGGCTACCCCCCGGTTAAGAAGGACCTGGACTAAAAACGGGGATAGCTTAAGCTCACCGGCTAAACTTTTAACCCTTGAATCCAACTCCTTTATTTTCCAGATCTTTCTTCTCATTACACACATATCCAGCACGAGTAGTTTGTAGTTTGAAATTTGTTGTTTGTTATTTCTTCAACAAACTACTAACTACCAACTTCAAACTTCTCTTGCTTGGCAGCTTCTTCTGATATCTACATTCTCTTGACTGGCTTTATTCCTAAAAGTCCGAGGCCGCAGTGAAAAACCACCTGAACCGCCCGGATGAGATTTAAGCGGGCCTGACGCTTATTTTTATCTTTTTCGATCACCCTTACGTTTTCGTAAAACTGGTGAAAACCGGCAGCCAGACTTTTCAAATATTCAACGATAAATATCGGTTCTAAAGTATAATAGGCCTTCTCCAGGCAGTAAGAAAATTGCAATAAAGTACGCAAAAGGCCCAACTCTGCTTCAGTGGACAAATATTGGCTGAATTTGGTTTCGAAAGCAGTAACTTTGGCTTTTCGGAAAATACTTTCGATCCGGGCGCATACATACTGCACATAGTAAAAAGGATTGTTAAAAGACGCTTCTTTAGCCAAATCGATATCGAATTCCAGGGGAGAGGAATTTTTCCGAACCAGATAATAAAAGCGGGTTGTATCCGGACCGACCTCCTTAATCAAATCCGAAAGCAGGATAAAGGTTCCGGCCCTTTTGGACATCCGCTCTTTCGTCTTTAAGACTACCAGCTGAATTATGATTATTTTCAGCATCTCATCCTTGTAATCAAAAGCCTTAATTGCTGACTTAACCCGGGGGATATAACCGTGATGGTCCGGCCCCCATAAATTTATCAATTGGTCATATTTACGCTTAAGCTTATCCTTGTGATAGGCAATGTCCGAGGCGAAATAAGTCAACTCCCCGTCGGCCTTCTTTATAACCCGATCCTTATCGTCGCCAAACTTAGTGGTGGCAAACCAAAGGGCCTGGTCTTTCTCGTACATTAAGCCCTTCCGGGATAAAGCCGCTATGGCCTGATCAACCTTTTTATCCTGCCGGATCTTCCTCTGGCTCATCCAGCAGTCAAACTTTATCTCCAAAGAATTTAAATCCTTCTTGATTAAAGAAACGATATGGTTGAGGACAAAACTTCTTATATTCTTACTTTTTTTCTTAAGCAGCTCTCCGGCTACATCCTTGATATACTCGCCCTGGTAACCGCCTTCAGGAAAAGAAGATTCTTTGCCTTTAATCTCCTTAGCCCTTTCCGCCACGGAAGAGAGCAAAAGCTCGATTTGCCTCCCTTCGTCGTTCAAGTAGTATTCGCGGGTAACTTTATTGCCGAAAAACTCCAGGATGTTGGCCATTGCATCCCCGACTACGGCCTGCCGGCCGTGGGCTATAGATAAAGGCCCGGTGGGATTAGCGCTTAAGAACTCCAGCAGTACTTTCCGTTTTATCTGGCGGCGAAAAAACTTATCTTTACCCTTAAGGATCGCGTTTAAAGAAACGATCAGGGGCTTTCTAGCCATGAATATATTGATGAAACCGGGCCTTAAAATCTCTATTTTGGCGATATCCGGGAAAAGTAACTTTTCTAAAGAGATTTTTAGTTCAGCGGCGATCTCTAAAGGGTCTTTCTTTAATTGGGAAGCCAGTTTAAGCGCGGCCATGGATGATAAATCGCCGAATTCTTTATCTTTAGGCAGCTCCCATAAAGGATACTCCAAAGAAAGGCTAAAGTCTCTGGCGATGATTTCTTCCAGAATACGGGAAACTTTATCGTAAAAACCTTTCATAGCTTCACCTGATTAGATCCCTGCGGCTTTAAGGACAGCTTTGACCTTTGCCTCGATGACAGGAGGGGATTTGATACTCTTTATGGCGATCTGGGGATCTTTAAGACCGTGCCCAGTGAGAGTGCAAACGATTATCACCTTTTTTCTTTTATTTTTAAATTTACTAAAAAATTTTCTTTTGTTTAACATGATTAAACCAGCCACCGAAGCTGCTGAAGCCGGTTCGACAAATACGCCTTCGGATTGAGCCAGAAACTTATAAGCCGAAATTATTTGCGCATCGCTTACGGCAGCAATCAATCCCCGGGATTCTTTTTTTGCCTGGACCGCCCTTTTCCAGCTGGCGGGATTACCGATCTTAATCGCGGTGGCCAGTGTTTTAGGATTCTTTACCGGATGCCCTTTAACAATGGGCGCTGCTCCTTTAGCCTGGAAGCCGAACATACGGGGTAAGTAAGCTACTTTTCGATGAGCATAATATTCCTTGTACCCTTTCCAGTAAGCGGTTATATTGCCGGCATTACCTACCGGGATGCAATGAAAATGCGGGGATACCCCCAAAAAGTCGCAAATTTCAAAAGCGGCTGTTTTCTGACCCTCGATACGATGAGGGTTTACAGAATTTACCAGACGCACCGGGTGACTTGCGGAAATCTCTCTAACTATATTAAAAGCATCATCAAAATTTCCCTTTACCGCAATAACCTTCGCATTATGAATGAGAGCCTGGGCTAATTTGCCTAAGGCAATAGCGCCTTCGGGTATAACCACGATACATTTCAAATTGGCCTGGGCGGCATAGGCGGCAGCCGAAGCGGAAGTATTTCCCGTAGAAGCGCAAATTACCGCCCGGACACCTTCCTCCCTGGCCTTAGAAATAGCCATGGTCATACCCCGGTCCTTAAAGGAACCGGTGGGATTAAGCCCCTCGTATTTAAGGTAAACCTTAAAATTTAATCCTAAAAGCGAAGACAACTTAAGTGCGGGTAATAAAGGAGTATTACCTTCCTGGAGGGTTATTACGGGGGTTCTTCTGGTTACCGGTAAATATTTCTTATAGCGGGCAATGACCCCGTGATAGCTCATTATATATCCTCTATTCTCATTATCTGAGAGGGGTGTTTAATGCATTTAAGCTTATCGATTTGAGCCAGGGCTTTGCGGATGCTGTCTTCTATGGCTTCATGGGTAAGCATGATAATCGGAACGAACTTCCCAACCTTTCTTTCTTTCTGGGTTACTGAAGATATGCTGATATTTAAAGAAGCTAATATCTTAGAAATTCTGGCCAAAACTCCGGGCTTATCCTGGGCCATAAAGCGGATATAAAAACGGCTTTTTATATCCTTTATGTTTTTAAGTTTAATCTTGCCTTCCCGTCTTAAAAAAGGGCCCCGGCCGGCGGCGATATTGACAATATCGGAAATCACTGCGGAAGAAGTGGGCAGGCCTCCGGCCCCTTCACCGTAAAAAAGGAGTTTTCCCGCCGGCTGAGTGTCAAAAGATACGGCGTTATAGGCTGCGGGCACTTGCGATAAAGGATGCTCCGTAGGTACCAGGGTAGGATGCACTCTTAAGTCAAGAAAGCCCTTTTCCTTTTTAGCTATGGCCAGCAATTTAATCTTGTAGTTGAGGTCCCGGGCATAGAGTATATCCAAAAGCGATATCCGGGAGATCCCTTCGGCATAAACTTTATTTAGCGAAGGCCAGATCCCGTAACAGAGATAACTTAAAATGCAGAGCTTATGCAGAGTATCAATGCCCTCGATATCTAAATCCGCCTTTTTCTCGGCTAAGCCCTTGCGCTGGGCCCCGGAAAGGGCAACCGAAAAGTCAATTTTCCTCTTCTCCATCTGATAAAGGATATGGTTAGTGGTGCCGTTAAGTATCCCGTATATTTTTTTCACGTCACAGCTCAATAACCCTTCGGAAACGCTCTTTATAATGGGGATAGCCGAACAAACGCAAGCCTCAAAGCCAATATGCCTTTTCCGGGCCTTAGCCAGGGAAAAAATTTCCTTACCCTTGCTGGCCAAAAGAGCTTTATTGGCGGTTACGATATTCTTGCCCTGTTTTAAAGCGGCGATGACCAGACTCCGGGCCGGTTCAATGCCCCCGATTAACTCGACAACGATATCTATCCGGGGATCACCTATCAAATCCTGAGGGTTAGCGGTAAAGGGGAGGGAGAATTTACGCGCTTGCCTTTCTTTGTTTTTTTTTAAATCACAAACTTTAACTATCTTTATCTTCAAGGCAGTACGCTGAGCGATTAAAGAAGAGTATTTACTGAACGACTCCAGAACCGCACTGCCCACATTGCCTAAACCGATTATGCCGATTTTCTTAACCATCATTTTAAATTTTCCTCAATGAATTCTCCTAATTTCGTAAAAAATTCTTCATTTAAATCCAAAAACTTGATCCGGGTCTCGTAAATAAGGTTTCGGACGATTTGCCGGGAAGACACAACTTCCCCGGTAACCTCGATCTTCTGACGCACCAGCGGAAATCTTATGGTCATGGCCAGAAAAATCCCCTTTTTAAACTCTCTGTTGGTAGTAAGCAGTATTCCGCCCTGGCTGACGTTCTTGGTCTGGGAAAGGTCATAACCGTCACGGATCTCTTTGATCCGGTAGCTGACCACAAAATTAGCATTTACCCTTGGAAATTGCCGCCTCTCCTGCCCTGAATATTCACTCATCTTACCCCCCTTTTTTTGTCAGTTAATGTCGGGAGAGCGGGATTCGAACCCGCGACCCCTTGAACCCCATTCAAGTGCGCTAATCCAGACTGCGCCATCTCCCGAAAATTTTTTTAAAAAAATTTTCGGGATCTCGAATCCCGCTGACAAACGGGATGAGAGATCTTCCCGAAAACCTCATCGGCATCGAAGCCGAAGGCTTAAGATGCCTTAATAAGATTTCTCGCTCCGCTCGAAAGAAGTGCCTTACTAAACAAATTTATTATATCTATTTTTATTTCGGCTGTAAAGGAGGATTTAAACTGACGCTGGTAATAGGATGTACTTTTTTAGGATACCTGCGGCTTTCTTATTTTAACCCTCTTTTGTTCTCCTGAGAGGCGAGGGCGAGTTTTATGATTTTTTCTCGATCTTCATCGCTAATGTTTAAAAATTCTATTCCGGTATCGTAGCTGACCTGCTTCGCTTCCCAGGGCTGGCTCTTGACATTTTCCATAACCCAGGCCACCCTTGCTTTCAGCCTGAGAGAGCCGCCTTCGGACAGCGCAATTTCCAGCAGTACCCTCTCGTTGGGCTCTAACTTCTCGCTCATAGCCAAACAGATTCCCCCTTTGGAGATATTGCGCGAGACTTCGATGTCTTCCGGCCCACTGTCTTCTTGGTCAATATTTTCCCGCTGGACTTTTATGACCACCTTAAGCCGGGGGAATCTTCTGGTTTCCCTCTTTTCCGCCATGTGCCTTACCCTCTTTTGCTTTAATTTCCTGCTTCTTTTTCCATATCGCGTAATTAACGTCTATATCTTTGGCTTTAAAATCGCTCAGCTGCTTCATCTTATCCATAGTCCTGTTCTTCAACATTATCACACAAATCAAGAAACAACCCCAGACCAGTAATAGACCCAGGAACAAAAAACCGAATGAGCGGGCGATCAACCCCATTATGTAAACTGCTCCTTAACCCGGGGCCGGGTGAGGTACCAGACTTTAACAATGCTGAATAAACACAAAGGTATCATAACTATAAAAAACGATCTCCATTTCATGGCCTCCCCGAACAAGGACAGTCCGACTAAAGCGAATAGCCCTATACCTGCGGCTAAAGCGGGCACAACGATAATATTTATTTTTCGGGCCCAGGGCCGGCGTTGCCAGGAAAAAACCCCCAGAAACAAGATAACCACAAAAGGAAAAGTCATCGCACAGTACAAAAAGCCCAAGGCAAGCATGTCAAAATCTACGCCGACAGTATAGACATTCTCAATGTGCGTGCTGATGAGGTAAAAGCTGCGCACCGAAGACCAGTCCAGACTAAACACAAATAAAATACTGCCGGCAATCCCGATTAAAATCTCAGCCCAGCAAAATAACGTTAGGCCCAGTGATCTTTTCTCCGGTGCCATTTTGTTTCCTTTGCGGTATAAAATCTATTGGCGGGAATTTTAAGCTCCGCGATTGTTCTTAACGCGGCCTTCCCCTCGGTTTTCGAACTTTAAATAAACGGCATTCGCATCTCTCTTGGGGATATTTATAATATTTCATCTCGCGCTCGCACCACTCCCAGCACTCTTCTCGGTTTGAAAATGACGGGCCGTACCGGGCGATACACTTATCTCCCAGACAATAATGTTTATCCCACTGACGATCGGCATCGGTCTTAAGGTCGGAATGGATATCATAACTTTTAGGATGATAAACAGCTGCCCCCCAGCGCATCTTACAACCCGCTAAAGTTAACGCTAACCCCGCTAGTAAAACAACCGATAAGTCCTTCTTGTACATTTACACCTCCGGCATTAAAGAAAACTTCTACTTACGAATCCAGCGGATTTCGTGAGTCTGTTCGGGATCGCTTTCATCTACGCGGTCAAGAATATCGATAGCTTCGTCTTTAGTGACCATGAAAGACGTAACTTTTCTTCCCTCTGCGCTATTATCGACAATAGCGAAACAGCCGGAAAATAGAATCGTGGCCGCGAATAAATATATATACTTTCGCATTTCTCCTCCTTAGGCTTTCAGTTTGCCGGCACTTTTATTAAACCGGCGATTCCATCGGAAAGCCAGACATAAAGGATAGCCGAATATCATTATAAACTTGCCCTCGCTGCCGAAAACGCAATACTCCAAGCCCCATAAATTTTCGGAATCAGGAAAAAGCTCTCCGATAACAAAACCCGCAAGAACGATTCCCAAAAAAATTGACGCCTCTTTGAAGACAATTCTCAATGACTTCCTGGCCATTATTTATCTTTCATCTGAAAATTCAAGAATTCTTTACGCCTTTCATTATACCACCGGATAGGCGGTTATTGAAGGCAAAAACATTCGTGCGAAAGGAATTATTGCGGAGCGAGGCGGACTCAATCTATTTTTTCTTCCTTTAAAGGGCGCTTCATCAAATCGGCTACTGCCTTCCTGGCCGGCTTTCCCTGATAAAGAACGGCATATACTTCCCTGGTTATCGGCATATCTATATTCAGCCTTTTACTTAATCGGTATGCTGATTTTGCGGTCTCCACACCTTCGGCAACCATTTTCATCTTGGCGGTGATGCTTTTTATCTTCTTACCCTTGCCGATCTGTTCGCCGACTGCCCGGTTGCGGGAATGAGGAGAAAAACAGGTAGTAACTAAATCGCCGAGCCCGCTTATCCCCCAGAAGGTAGAAGGCCGCGCCCCCAGACGCTTGCCCAGACGGGTAATCTCCACTAACCCCCGGGTAACCAAAGCCGCCTTGGTATTGGTGCCAAAGCCCAAACCGTCGGAAATACCGCAGGAAAGAGCGATTATATTTTTTAAAGCTCCTCCCAATTCTACCCCCGCAATATCGCGGTGTAAATACACCCTAAACAGCGGGCTGGTAAATAACACCTGAAGTTTTTTGCCGGTTCTTTTATCCCGGCAAGCTAAAAGGGAAGTCGAGGGAACACCACCTAATACTTCCTTAGCAATATTAGGCCCGGAAAGAACCGCGACCTTTAAAACCTTTAACTCTTCCTTGATTATCTGTGACACCCGTTTTAAAGATCTGGCCTCGATCCCCTTGCTTACGCTGACAAAAGTCTTTCCCGACAGCAACAGGTTTTGTCCCTTAATCTTTCTTATTATTCCAGGGATAAATTTAACCGGAACGGCAATTACGATTATCTCGTTCTTTAAAGCGCCTTTTAAGGAAAGGCTTACTTGCAAAAGGGAAGGAAATTTTACGCCTTTAAGAAAGAGGCTGTTTTCTCTTTCTTTCTGCATCTTCCGGTTGTGGTCGGCAAAAATGCTATAAAGCTCAACCTTAATTCCTTTCCGGGAAAGGATGACGCCTAAAGTAGTTCCCCAGCTGCCCGCCCCGATTATGGATATTTTCTGTTTCATAACTGATTATTGTTCCTACAAAGCCCGCCAAATCTATTGCGTCTTATTCTAAGGGCGAAGTAGAAAGCGGGCGATCGGAATTGAACCGACGTAACAGGCTTGGAAGGCCTGTGTTCTACCACTGAACTACGCCCGCTGAAAATGTAACTATTCAGGGTTATTCCTTAATTTTCAGCGGCATCGACGCCGTTAGGCGGAGATGCCTTACATAGATTTCTCACTTCGTTCGAAATGATTCTCTGCTCTTTATGGACACTGGAGAATCAAGGCCTCTCATCCGCCTTTGGCGGATTCGAGGTTGTTTTCATTTTGCATCGGCAAAATGAAAACAATGGTCGGGGAAGGATTTGAACCTTCGAAGTGCGTGCACATCAGATTTACAGTCTGACCCCTTTAACCACTCGGGAACCCGACCGACTAAACAATCAATACAAAGCCCAGGAGAGGAATCGAACCCCCAACATCCTCATTACAAGTGAGGTGCTCTGCCGGATTGAGCTACCTGGGCTAAATATGCTTTTCATAAGAGCAATGCCGGATTGTTCAATGAGACTTAAGTTTTTTCAAGCCAACGGTACAGAAAAAACTTTTAGTCGAATTAATCCCGCCGGAACGATAGTGACGGCAGGAAGCTACCTGGGCGGACTCTTGTTTGAAAAATAAATCTAACGACTCTTTATAGCTTTAGACAAATATTCTATTATATCGGAAGCAAGGAGACAATTTTGCGTCTTTTCTCTGGCCGCCAGATCGCCGGCCAAACCGTGTAAATACACCCCCGTTTTTGCCGCCTGGAAACAATTTAGTCCCTGAGCAATTAAACCGGCTATAATTCCGGAAAGAACGTCACCGGATCCGGCGGTAGCCATCCCCGGATTTCCGGTATTATTCTCAAAAAGTCTTTTTCCGTCACAAACCAAAGTACGATGCCCTTTGAGGACAAGGGTCAAATTATAGCGGAGCGTAAACTTTTTGACAAGTTTCTTTCTCTTTCCTTTTATTTCACTCACGCTAATTTTTGCCAAACGCGAAAACTCGCCCGGATGCGGAGTTAAAACAAGGCCCTTCGATTTTCTTTTGTTTAGAATATTCAAATCGAAAGACAGGGCCGTTAAAGCGTCGGCATCAACAACCATAGGCTTGTCTATTTCTCTTATTACTTTTGTCACCAATGCCCGGGTAGAGACATTAAGCGATGCCCCCGGCCCGATAAGGACAACGTCTATTTTTTCTAAAAAACCTTTGATCTGCCTAAAGGCTTTGGGAACAAGAAACCCTTTTTCGTCGGCCAAGGGTAAGCTCATTGCCTCGGTCAGTTTAACCTCAAAAATACTATTCAACGCCGAAGGTATACCGACGGTTACCAGGCCGGCGCCGATTTTTAAAGCTCCCCGGCTAGCCAGGCATACCGCTCCGGTAAGGCCGGGAGAGCCTCCCAGGATCAGAACGTGGCCGTAATCTCCCTTGTGGGTATCAGGCTTTCTTTTGGGCAACCGCACAGGCAACCGCATAATCTTCAATATGAGTTATGGAAAGAAAAATATCTACTCCGATATCTTTTTTAAACTTACAATAAGGGGCTCCGTTCTCTCTATTCAGAATCAACATATCTTTTAAAGCCAAAGGGTACTCTTTGGAAATCGCCTTGATCACCGCCTCTTTAGCGGCAAAGCGGGCCGCTAAGCGCTGATAGTACATTTTGCCTCTAAAGATATTCTTAAGCTCCTCAGCGTTAAAGACGCGGTTTCGAAAGCCATCTCCCCAACGCTCTATGGCCTGGCGCAGCTTTTCAATCTTTATCATATCTATTCCTACGCCCAATATCATAATAAAACCCCAAATTCCATCTGACTACTTCTTTATTAACTTCTGCATCTCCTCTACCGCCGAGATGATCCCGATAAAAACCGAATAGCTGATTATAGAATGTCCAATATTCAACTCCTCAATCGCTTTTATCCCGGCTATCGCTTTTACGTTTTCATAGCCGAGTCCATGACCGGCAGCCACAAAAAAATTTCTTTTCTGAGCCGACTCCGCAGCTTCTTTTATCTTTCTTAACTCTTTCTTTAACATCGCCGGAGTCCTGCTTTCCGAAAACTTTCCTGTGTTAATCTCGATAATATCGGCGTCCAGCTTTTGGGCCAGCTGAATCTGCTTCTTTAGCGGGTCGATAAATAAACTTACCCTTATCGCCTTACTTTTCAGTCTCTTCACTGCCGCCTCTGTTTTTTTATGGTTTTTGGTAAGGTCGAGGCCGCCTTCGGTAGTCAATTCCCTTCTTTTTTCCGGAACCAGCGTTGCCTGATGCGGGGCCAACTTACAGGCAAAATCAACGATATTCTTATTCACCGACATTTCTAAATTCAAGGGTATTCTTATTATTTCTTTAATTATGAACGCGTCTTTCTCTTTTACGTGCCGGCGGTCTTCCCTTACGTGCACAACTATCGAGTCGCAACCGGCTCTTTCGGCCAGTTTAGCGGCTACTACCGGGCTGGGGTAGAAAGTCCCCCGGGCCTGTCTTAAAGTAGCCACATGATCAACGTTAACTCCCAGCTTCATCAAACACTCCTGGCCCCGCCGGTAATTGTCCCGCTGACGTAAAGCCAGACTACGATCGCAATAATCAAAGAAATTATTTTAAGCCAGAAGTTACGGGCGAAAATCGTTCTAAAATTTACTTTCTTTAAGAAAGTCATAATTCTACCTCCCCGCTCACCAAAACCAAAATTATTTATTTTAACGGGATTTTGTTAACTGCCCTTTAAGGATAGTAAGCAAATCGTTGGGCGTTAAATTCCGTGTCAGCTGTCCGTTGATGGCTAATGATATAAAGCCGTTTTCTTCGGAAACCATGATTACCAGCGCGTCTGAGTTTTCGGAAAGGCCCACTGCCGCCCGGTGGCGCATACCCAGAGTCTTTTCTAAATTAGGATTTTCACTTAAAGGAAAGAGACAGGAAGCGGCTATTATTTTTGTCTCGTCGATAATAGCACCTCCGTCATGCAGGGGTGCGGAAGGATAAAAAATATTCTGCAAAAGTTCCGGGGTAAGATCGGCATTTAAAACCACTCCGCTTTCTAAATATTTCTTAAGCCCCATCTCCCTCTTTATGGCGATAAGCGCGCCAACCTTCTTCCGGGAAAGCCAACTCGCGGCCGAAACGATATTTCGGAGCATATTTTCGATATCCTCCAGCTTAGGCTCCATAGAGAAAACGTGCCTTTTCCCTAAACGGATAAGGCCTTCCCTTAATTCGGGCTGAAAAATAATAACGATAAGAATAAGAAAAAAAGCAAAGAAGTACGTGAGGAGCCGGCTTAAAACCGGCAGCCCCAGCATCTGGAAAACAAGCAAGGAAAGCACCAGAATAATTATCCCTCTTAAAAGGTAAACCGCTTTTGTGCCTTTGAGGAAAAGAAAGATGCGGTAGATCACAATCCAGAGGATTAAAATCTCTAAGATATCTTTCCAGGTTAAGGAACGGGCTAAAAAATCCATCAGTTATTAATGATTTTTGCGGCTACTTTCAGAGCCTGTACGGTTTCACCAACATCATGGACCCTGAAAATCGTTGCACCCCTAAAAAGAGAGGCCACCCCGGCGGCCAGGGTGCCGGCTAAGCGGTCCTCTACTCCAACATTAAGTATCTTACCAATAAATGACTTGCGAGACAACCCTAAAAAAATAGGCAAACCGAAAATCTTAAATTTATAAAGTTCGCGGATGAGGGTCAAATTATCCTCCGGGCGCTTGCCAAAACCGATCCCCGGGTCAATAACAATCTGGTTTCGACCGATCTTTTGATGCACACAGAACTGAAGCCTCTCCTTAAAGAAGTCGATCTCCTCTGCGACCACATCTTTATATCCGGGATTCAATTGCATGGTCCGGGGCTTACCCTTCATGTGCATTAAAATACACCCCAGATTATAGCGCCGGACTAAAGAAGCTATACGGGTATCGGCCTTTAAGGCAGTAATGTCATTGATCAGATCCACGCCTTCGTTTACCGCTGCCTTGGCTACCGAGTATTTATAAGTATCTACGGAAATTAAAATCTGCTTGAATCTTTTGCGAATGGCCTTTATCGCCGGAATTACTCTTTTTAACTCCTCTTTTTCTTTAACCGGCCGGGAAAAAGGACGGCTGGACTCCCCTCCGATATCGATCATCTTGGCCCCGGCTTTGACCATGGCCTCTACTTTCTTCAATACTAAATTTCGGATTTCGGATTTCGGATTTCGGATTTTCGATAATATGCCGTCTCCGGAGAAGGAGTCAGGGGTAACATTGATGATTCCGCAAACAACCGGTTTATTTACCTTCAAGGTTTTATTTCTGGCCCGGAGGGTAAATGTTCTTTTACTTAAGTTATCTAAATAAAGCGAGAGGGTCCGGGAAACTTCCCCCAGAGAAAAAGGCTGACTCTTTAATTTCTGACAGAGTTTTCTTAACTGGCTTAAATTACCGAAGATAAGAGTCGAAGTGGCGATGTCCTTCACCAGAGCGCTTCGGGCTACGGCCGCGTCTGTCCCCAGGGAAAGCGAATGCTGCTTGATTATATTTACTTCCCAGGACCTAATACCCTCGATCTTAAAAGCCGAATATATGCTTTTGGGCGTGAGTATCTTAATTCCCGGGCCGCTTACCCCCAGAGAAACCATTAATTTTTTAGCCTGATTTTTTTCGGATATTGCTACGGGGGTTATTCTCATTCTTATCTTTAAAACCGATGATTTGTTTAACCTCGTCGGCGCCGAGCACTTCTTTATCCAGAAGGGTGTCGGCTAGTAATTTCAACTTATCTTTGTTGTCCTGAATTAATTTCTTGGCCCGGGCATAACACTTATCCACAATACCCTTTACCTCTTCGTCGACGATTCTGGCTGTCTCTTCGCTGTAATCTTTCTCCCTGACTATCTCCCGGCCCAAAAATATGGGCCCGTGGCTCCGGCCCAGGGTATAACTGCCTAAACGTTCGCTCATGCCGTAATCGCAGACCATTTTTCTGGCGACTTGAGTTACTTTCTCCAGATCATCCCAAGCGCCGGTAGTGATATCGTCTAAATTTATCTCTTCGGATACTCGGCCTCCGAGCATAACGGTAATTGTACCTAAAAGTTCTTTTTTAGACCGCTGCCATCTGTCTTCGCGGGGAGGGGTGAAAGTATACCCGCCGGCCATACCGCGCGGTATGATCGAAACCTTGGTCATCGGATCAACCTCCGGAATCAACAGCGACAGTAAAGCATGCCCGGCCTCATGATAAGCGGTTAATTCCTTCTCGCGCTTGGAAATTATCCGGCTCTTTTTCTCCGGGCCCATAATCACTCTTTCGATAGATTCCTCTAACTCCGCCTGTTCTACGGCCTCCTTGCCGCGCCGGGCGGCTAAAAGTGCGGATTCATTACAGAGATTTTCTAAATCCGCCCCGGAAAAACCAGGGGTCTTTCGGGCCACCGCGCCTAAATCAATATTTTTGGATAACTTTATCTTGCGCGTATGCACTTTCAAAATTTCCTCTCGCCCCTTTATGTCCGGAGAATAAATAACTATGTGCCGGTCAAATCTTCCCGGCCTGAGCAGGGCCGGGTCTAAAACATCGGGCCGGTTAGTGGCAGCCATGACAATAATGCCGATTTCGGTCTGAAAGCCGTCCATCTCGGTAAGAAGCTGGTTCAAGGTCTGCTCGCGCTCATCGTGGCCGCCTCCGACCCCGGCAAATCTCTGACGGCCGACCGCGTCGATTTCATCGATAAAAATAATACATCCTTTATTTTCCAGCTTGGCCGCTTTTTTGGCCTGTTCAAAAAGATCCCTTACCCTCGAGGCCCCCACCCCGACAAACATTTCCACAAAATCCGAACCGCTGATGCTGAAAAAAGGAACCTTGGCTTCGCCGGCAACGGCCTTGGCCAACAAAGTCTTCCCGCAGCCGGGAGGACCGACCAGTAAGACTCCTTTGGGGAAACGACCTCCCAAACGCTGAAACTTTTTAGGATCCTTCAAAAATTCGATTACTTCCTGAAGCTCCTCTTTAGCCTCATCAATACCGGCTACATCGTTAAAAGTAACCTTAGTCCTTTTCTCTTTATCTAAAAGTTTGGCCCGGGACTTTCCGAAACTCCAAACCCGGGAGCCAATCTGGTTGCCCCGGTAAGAAAAATACCAAAACAGAAAGATCAGCGGTAAAAACCACATCAAAGAATATAAAAACTGGGAAAGAAAAGTCTTGGAAGGCTCTACACTGAACTTCTCCACGTTTTTTCTCAAGAGACTGACCATCTCCTTGTCTTCTGCAGGAATATAAAGATAAAAACTTCCTCCTCCGGCGCTATCGGTAAAACCACCCTGGATGAGATTGTCGGTCAGCTTTACCCACTTTATGGTAGGACGTTCTAAGTTACCCTCCAAGGCGGAATAGAATTCGGTGTAGGACAATTTCTTGGCTAACCCCCCCATTCCGGCGTTAAAAAGGCTAACCGCCCACATAATACCCAAGGCGATAAGAAGAAAGAGGGAAGTCGTCCTTAAAAAATTAGTATCGGGCTTTTTATTCTTTTTAACGGGCTTTTTTTGATTCATTTTTTATATTTTTCTGGTTCACCCCGTTAGAAAAATCTCTTCTAACAGGGTGAAACCTATTATACTGGAAAGCTTCCCAAAATCAACCCAGATTTTGTGCGGCCTAAAGCGCAGACTGAATAAGCAGTAATTTCTCTTCCTTCTTGACCAAGGCCAAAGGAATATCGACGATACTTCCCGAAGGCCTTACCCAGACTAAGTCTCTGATTTCGTCTAAATGCCGGATTTCTATTTTCCGCACATTCCCCTTAATTTCCTCAATGGCGATCCTAATGACATTATAAAATATAGCCGGGGCAAGTTTCTTTAATCCCCCTAAATCCAGAGATAAGCCGTTATGGCTCTGGCGCCGCTTTAAGGCAGAAAAGTGCTGATAAGCCAAGTTATAGATAAGGTCGTAATCTAAACTGATACTGCGGCTGATATTATAGAGGCTGTTAACTATATTGGGATTTAGCTCCTTAAGCAAAGGCAGCAATTTCAATCTTATCCGGTTACGAAAGAATTTTTCCTCAAAGTTGCTCTTATCTATACAATAAGCGATCTTTTCCTTCTTAAGCCAATTAAGGATTTCCTGCTTATCTACCCCGATTAACGGCCGGATCAGAGTTAAGCTCTTAAATCTCGATTTAGGCAAGAATCCCCTTAAGCCTCTTAACCCCGCTCCCCTGATCAGCCGCATCAGAACCGTCTCGATCAGGTCATCCTTATGGTGGGCCAGGGCAACTTTCTTAATTTTAGTCTGGCGGGAACACTTTAAGAAGAAATCAAAGCGTAAATTGCGGGCGGTCTGCTCTAAAGAATCACCCTTAAAGAACTTCTTCACCTCTTTTCTTTCGCTGATAAAGGGTATTTTTAATTTGGCGCAAATTTCTTTAATGAATTTCTCCTCGCTATCAGCCTCCTCTCTTAAGCCGTGATTAAAGTGAACACAGACTAAGTGTAATTTATACCGGTCTTTAAGCTTGCAAAATTGATAAAGCAGGCAGAGTGAATCCGGGCCGCCGGATACCCCCAGAATAAGCCGGTCTTTTCTCTTGATCAGGCTATATTCCTCTAAAGTGGCTTTAAAAATATCTTCTAAGCCCATGGATTTTCATATTATACCATATTTGCTATAATGGATTGATGAATATTTTGGCCATAAATCCCTGGATCGTGGACTTTGCCGCCTACGATTTCTGGCTTAAACCCTACGGTTTTCTGGTCCTGCTTACCTACCTTAGGAATAACGGGGCCAAAATCGACTATATCGACTGTCTGGATGAAAAAACCGCAAAGGGAAATTTCGGGAGGGGAAAATACCCCTTTCAAATCATCCCCAAGCCGGCAATCTATAAATCCATTCCCCGGCATTTCAAACGCTACGGGATCAGTCCGGATGATTTTAAAAAGCAGCTAAACGGCAGGAATCCCGACTATATTCTGATCACCTCCTCCATGACTTACTGGTATCCGGCTATAGTGGACTTAGCAGAAATACTAAGAAAAAAGTTTCCGGCTGCACCCCTGATTTTAGGCGGAACTTACGCCACCCTCTGCGCCAGCCACGCTCAAAAGACAATCCCCTGCGACTTTATTTATACCACCGAAAACTTAGCCGGTCTGTTCAAGCGGCTGGGAATCAACTTTAACCCCCGGGAATTTTATGCGACCCTGCCGCGCTACCGAGATTTCTATCCCCGGTTGGATTACCTTGTTTTACGCACCTCCTGGGGATGCCCCTTTGAATGCAGCTTTTGTGCCATAAAAAAATTAGCGCCGGCTTTTCTTACCATCGGCGCGCAAAAAATAGTGAACTTCATCTTAGAGTATGCCCGTAAAGGTGTCGCCGACTTTGTCCTTTACGACGATGCTTTTCTTTATGCCCAAGATTACGCCAAAACACTCCTCGCGAAAATATCCGGCTTGAAATTAAATATTAACTTTCATACCCCCAACGCCCTCCACCTCCGCTTTTTAGACCGGGAGCTGGCCGCCCTGCTTAAAGAAACGGGATTCATCAATCCCCATTTCGGATTAGAAACGCTGGACCCAAAACTGCAAAAAAAATGGGGGGATAAGGCAAACCGGAAAGATTTAATCGCCGGGGTAAATAATCTGCGGCAGGCAGGATTTAAAAAAGGCGAATTCAGTATCTATCTTCTTTTAGGCTATCCCGGGCAAAATTTAGCCACGCTTAAAGAAGATGCAAAAAATCTGCATTCCCTGGGGGCAAAGGTCTCCCTGGCCGAATTTTCCCCGGTTCCGGGGACAAAACTGTTTAAAAAATACCGCCAGGAATTCGCGGATCCCCTGCGGCACAATAACTCCATATTCGGGTTTTTCCAAAAGGACAAAATAAAAGACTTCTGGGAGATTAAAAATTACGTGCGGGGCCTTAATCGAAAAATAGAAACGAAAGGATTACCTTTAAGATAAAAACGTAAAGGTAAATCTCTGGACTGAGTAGCGTAGTCAACGCCGATTCTCCTGGTGCTGACTATGGCCTGTTTTTTAGAGGGGTTAGCGGAGATAAAAATCCGGGAAGAAGTGATATCCTGGCCGAGGAACTTCTTGTCGATACCAAAACTCATGGTCCAGCGGCCCGGGCCATTGGTCAATTTGCGCGGGTCAGACAGCCCGCGGCGTTTTTGCATCACCTCAATGCCCGCTAACGGCTCTAAGGCCCGGATAAATACCGCCTGGGGATCATTCGGCTGGGAAACCACGATATTGAAACACCAGAACTTGCCGTAAATTAAGTAAATATAAATTAGGCCGCCCGGTTGGTAGAGGATTTGATTACGGGGGGTTTTTTTGCCTTTAAAGCTGTGGGAGGCGTCATCTTCCAGGCCCGGATAGCTTTCGGTCTCCACGATCTTCCCGGCTAAAACATCCCTCTTACCGCTTAAAACCAGGTAGTCGCCTAAGATTTCCCGGGCCA
The DNA here is from genome assembly GCA_964420965.1 of uncultured Planctomycetia bacterium. Classification (GTDB taxonomy): domain Bacteria; phylum Omnitrophota; class Gorgyraeia; order Duberdicusellales; family 4484-171; genus CAYQUQ01. The sequence continues at coordinate 18,814 of CAYQUQ010000027.1, forward strand.
CGCCGGCGGCGCTACGCCGGAAGAAATCTTTGTTTCTTTTATTCTTTAACCATCTTTTCAGGTTCACGCCAGCTCTTGAGTTTACCCTCGGAGAATAAGAACACCACACCATTCTTTTCGTATACCCAGCATTCATATCCTTCTAAATTGGTGGTTACTTGATCGGGAATTCCCATCAGGGTAATGACCTCATTTTTAGTATCCCCGACCACTATTCCTTCTCCGTCCTTAATAACGTAATAATCTTTTTTTTCCTTACCCTTGCCGAAGCCCTTCTTAACGTCCAAGCCGAATGCGCCGTCCTTTACCCCGGTGTAATCCCGCATCTGGATGCAACCGGCCGCCGCCAGTACCGCCAAAGCTATGATAAGCATCCTCATATTACCCCCCTCCATTATAAATTGATTTCCAAACCCACTTTTACATCCAGAACATTACCGGCGAAGACTGACTTGAAAATATTAACGGCTTCAAAGCCGGTGCAATGCGCCGGGCCGACATTCTTAACCCCGGCCTGCTTTAACTCCTGAGCCAGGTAATTTACCACCCTTTTATCCTTATCCATGAGGTGAAATCCCCCTAATACAGAATATATGGTTTCGGATCCAAATTCAAGCTTAACCTTATTTACAAATTCCCAAACGCCGGGGTGGGAACACCCGCAGATTAAAGAAATTCCCTTGTTGGTACGTAAGATAAGGGCCTGTTCACTCAAACTGCTGCCCTTATACGGGGTAGAAAAACAGCCGGTAGTATATATATTTTTCTCTATCTCCTGCAAACCCTCCACTAACTTAAAATTGTACTCCGGAAATTTACTTTTATAGGCACGGTAAAAATCGGCACAGCCGAAAACTGCGATATCTCCGTTTAAATTCAACAGGTCTAAAAGGCCGCTATGATGGTCCCAATGGTTATGGGAGATGACCACCCGGGTTATTCTTCCGGTATCGATGTTTAAGTATTTCAAATTATTGAGGATAAAATCCCCCCTTTCTCCGGCATCAAACAAAACTTTGCCGTCAATAAGATAAGAAACACCCCAACCGGTATGAAATTTATCTTCGGCTTTATCTTTGTCGAAAATTACGGTGAATTTCATAAATTTATGCCTAACGGGAGCCGAAGATGGCGGTGCCGATACGGACAATATTAGCGCCTTCCTCGACGGCTACCTGGTAAGAATCGCTCATGCCCATGGAAAGATACTGCCACTCTAACTTTCTGCCGTATTCCCCCTTAAACGCATCAAACAACTCTTTGGTGGTTCGAAAATAAGACCTTAAATCTTCGGGGTTATCCCGCCAGGGCCCCATAGTCATAAGCCCCCGGGGGGTTAAATTAGAAAATTGCAAAATCTGCTTCAAGAACTCCTTAACATCTTGAGGTAATACTCCGCTTTTCTGCTCTTCGGCCGCGGAATTAACCTCGATTAAAACCGGCATGACTTTGTTTATCTTCCCGCACTCCCTATCCAAAACAGCAGCCAGGGCTAAAGAATCCAGGGTCTCGATCAGATCAAATATTCTTACCGCCGGTTTGGCTTTATTCTTCTGGAGATGCCCGATAAGGTGCCAGCTTACTTTATTGCCGATAACATTAAATTTCGCCTGGGCTTCTTTTACGTAATTTTCGCCGATAGCCTTTACCCCTGCCTCTACGGCTTCCTTGACTTCATCGATCGTTCGTTCCTTAGCCGCAGCCACTAACTTCACCCCTTCGGGCAGTTGATTTAAAATTTTCTCGATATTTTGTTTAATCATCGGGCAGTAAATCTTTTTCTACCATCGTAATGCCGAGATACAACCTCAACATTAAAATTCATAATTTTTTTTATCAGGTCTATTCTTTTAGAACTAGGTAGTTTCATCTTCTGGCCGGCAGGCCTTACCGGCAGATTAAGCTGAACTTTATCGGGTTTAATTTTCCGGATAACGGCCTTAAACTTTCGGGCTTCATCCCGGCTGTCGTTAATTCCGGCCACGACCATTATTTCCAGCCAGATTTTACCCTTGAATTCTTTCCTTAAAGCCATAAGGCCACTTATTATTTTCTTAAAAGTTATGCCCTTATGCGGGTGATTAATCTTATAGAAAGTCTTGGCCGAGGCTGCATCCAAAGACGGTACAATTAAATCCGCCTTTTTTAATTCCCGGCGGACACTCTTTCGATAAAGAAGGGAAGAATTGGTAATCACGCACACCGGGTATCTGCGGCCGGTGCTCTTTTTAATGGCCGAGATTATCTTATCCAGATTCTTATGCAGGGTCGGTTCACCCGATCCGGAAAGAGTAATATAATCAATTTTAGGATTTCTCTTAATAACCTTTTTTAGCTCTTCTATTAATCTTGGCAAATCAACACAGTAGAATCTGCGCACTGTAGTCTTTCCCGTCCTTCCTAACTGGCAATAGCAACAGTCAAAAGAACAGAATTTCTGGGGAAAAAGGTCCACCCCTAAAGAAAAACCCAACCTCCGCGATCTTACCGGCCCGTAGAGATAAGTCGTATTAAAATCATAAGTCATAAGTTATAAGTAGCGAATTTAGCTTTGTATATTATAAAGCGTGTTTGAATTTTTTTAAAGCCAGTTTAAGGCTATCCAAGCAATTACGGTGAGTGAGGAGGACATAATGTTTAGTATCAATGAGAAAAACATCGCTAAGCCCCATAACCAGAACTTTCTTGCGGGAATCATCGAGATAAATCAGATTATCCTTAGCATTGTAAATGGCAGCAGTTCCTTTCTTGACATTTCTTTTCTTATCTTTAGACAAAACTTCGTAAATCGCCAGCCAGGACCCGAAGTCTTTCCAGAAAAAGTCTCCCTTTATGAGTTTAGCCCTGTTTGTCTTCTCCATGATGGCCTTATCAAAGGGGATATCTTTTATGCGTTTATAAAGGGTGGCAATCCGGTTGTTGTGGAAACTTCTCCTAAAATCATGGTAAACAGGATAATATTTCTGATATTCCGCAAGCAGAGTTCCCACCGCGGCCACAAACATCCCGCTGTTGTAAAAACAGTTTCCCCGCTTGATAAGCTTAGCCGCCAGGGATGGCTTAGGTTTCTCGAGGAAGCGTTTAACCGAAAAAATACCCTTGTAGCCTCGGGGATTTACCTGGATATAACCGAAACTGGGAGAAGGAGTAAGCGGCTTTAACCCCAAAGTGCATACTCCTCCGGCGGCGGCAACCCTCAGGGCTTTATTTAGCGCCCGGTAGAATTCTTTTTCTCTTTGAATCAGGCTGTCCACCGGAGAAATAATTAAGTTTTTCTTAGAATATTTACTTAAATGCAACAAGGAAAGTAAAATGGCTGCGGCCGTATTTTTGCTTTCAGGCTCAAAAAAGATATTTTTCTTCTTAACCAGCTTTATCCTGTTAAGAGTGGCCCGCTCTTTATGGTTAGCCACCAGAAAAATATTCTCGGCCGGAGTTACCTTTAAGAACCTTTTTATGGTCAGCTCTAAAGGTGAAAAGCCGAAAATATCCAGAAAATTCTTGCTTTTATATTGGGAAAGCGGCCAGAGCCTTAACGACCTTCCGCCGCAAAGGATTAAAACTAATGGTTTTCCGCTACTCATTTAGCTCCTTAGCCTTATGGGAAAAATAGCTGCCGGTATATCCGTCCAGAATAGCCGTCAATTCACTCAACCGCAGATTCTTCATAAATGACTCCTCTGTGGAGAAAGACCCGGCAGCTAACTCTTCTTTCAGGCGCACCCTCTCGAAATACACTCTATTCACATCATCCAGAATATCCAGGCGCAGCTGAGTGTTAAGCCGGCTGCGCGTATCTACGTCATCCTCGTAAGAATTCCAGATAAGGTTACTTAAATCCCAGGAAAAGGAAACTCCCCAGGTATACTTTTTATCATCAGGACCCAGAACATAATAGTTTGTAGCAGCGCTGGTATATATCTCATAAGTATCCCTGTCAATAGTTCCGGTGGCATCTATATCCACGGTAGGATACCAGGCTCTCTTGCCCAGCTTCTCCCTCCACTTTTTGATCTTGTCGGGATGAACCTCGTTGTAACGCAGGGCCTGCTCTTGAATTTCCTGTATCGAAGGCTCATCGGCCAGCATCAGGTTAAGGGTGCTGCTATTAGCGGCGGAAGTAAAATAATTACTCTTAAAAAGCCCTCGGGGAGTGGCTAAATAAATTGCTCCCTGGGGCGTAAATTCTATCCAGTGAATATAAGAAGAGTGCAGCCCTTCGAAAATCTGTTGGGATGTTTTCTTTCGCGTATCCACTTTAAAAAACCCTTGCCGGGCCCCTACGTACAGGGTATTATCCTGTAAGGGTGTCTGGACCAGGCAATTGACCGAGATACTATCCATCCCGGGGATAAACAGCTTCTCCCAGTTAGCCCCGGCGTCAGCAGAGACAAACAGCCCCTGGTTCGTTCCCAGCCAGAGATGATTTTTATCCCGGGTATCGATTTTTATAACCTGAGCAATGAGGCCTTGGGACCCATTCTCTTCTTTTTCCTGCTTGCGCATTACCAATAAGCGTTCGGCCTTATCCCGGTTCTTAACCCGGTAGACCCCATTTTCGGCAGCTAAGTATAAATTTTTATTGTCGGATTCAATGTCGTAAACGGGAACATCGCTTAGGCTTCTGGCTTTCTGCCAGGTCAAAGTATCCGCAGAGGCAGAATAAAGCCCCTGATCCGTGCCGATGAAAAGAAAACCTTTATTTTTCCCGGCGGTATAAATAAATTCCTCATCCGGAGAGGTATATAACTCGCTAAGCCGGCCCTTCCACTGGTAAAGATGCCGGGTAGTGGCCACATAAAGGGAATCGGCCAAATAAGGGTCAAAGAAAATATGCTGTACTTCTTCATCCTTGAAAACAGCTAAGCGGCGGAAAGTTGCGGCTTTATCCTGGCTGCGGTAGAGGGAATTTTTAGAGGCCACGTAAATAAGGGAAGGGTTGAATCTGGATACAACCACCCTTTTAATCTGCACGCTGGCTAAATTGTCGACCGGCTTAAAAAGGGCAAAGGCATTACTGGAGGAAAAAACTAACAGGAAGGAAAGAAATAGCAGTAATCTTCTCAATCGCACAACATTCTCA
>CAYQUQ010000028.1:0-23709 GCA_964420965.1 uncultured Planctomycetia bacterium
CGAAAGAAGGAAAAAAAAGGTTGAAAAAGAGTCCGGAAAAGAACGAACAAAAACCTTCCTTAAAAGTAATCTTAATTCCTAATGCCGAGAGTAAAAACCGCCACCGGAGCATGGCCAGAAGGTAACAGCATAAAAACACTCCCGCTCCTAAAAAGAGGTAAATCTTACGAGAATCCTTATAGACGGCGATTATCTTCTGGTAGGGAACAAACTTAAAAAGGGCGTAGAATAAACCTAAGGTTACGGCGATTCTGAAAATAAAAAAAAACTTATTTTTCACTGCGAATTTATGCGCTGATATAATGCCCCTTAAGATACCGGTAAACACTTAAGGCAGCAATCGCTCCTTCGGAAGCAGCGGTTATCAGCTGCTTTAAAGGCCGCTTACGGCAATCCCCGGCAGCCCAGATATAATCCCGGGAAGTCTTCATTTCCGCATCACTAGTTATAAAACCTTTTTCGTCCATATCGACCAGCCCTTTCCACAGGCCGGTATTGGGCGCGATACCGACAGCTACAAATAGCCCCTGTACGGAAAGAGAACCGGCCTTACTGCCTTTAACATTTTCCAACACCACTTCTTCCAGAAAACCGGAACCCTTTATTTCCGTTACTACGCTGTCGAGTCTTACCTCGATATTACTTTTCTGCGCAAGCTTTTTCTGTAAATAATCTAAAGCGCGCAGTTCATGGCGGCGGTGAATCAAAGTTACCTTCCGGGCGATACCGGATAAATAAAGGGCTTCCTCTACCGCGGTATTTCCACCCCCGACTACCGCCACCTCCTTGCCTTTAAAGAAAAATCCGTCACAAACCGCACAGTAAGAAACGCCTTTACCGGAAAAATCTTCCTCGCCTTTTACCCCGAGCTTCTTAAATGAAGCTCCCGTGGCCGCGATTACCCCCTTAAAGCTATAGCGATTATCATCTGTATGCATATCAATTGTATTATCGCGTAACTCCACCTTTTTAATTTCCTTATTGATAACCGGGATCGCTAAACGATCCAATGTCGCTTTAAGCTCCCGGGCTAAACTTACACCCTTAGTCGCCGACTTCAAGCCGACGTAATTATCAATATTTTCCATAAACAGCAATTGTCCGCCGACTGACTTTGCTTCAAAAAGGCAGAAATCCAGATTGGCCCGCTTAGCGTATACGGCAGCACTCACCCCGGCTATGCCGGCACCGATGATGACCAGCTCGGATTTGGTATTCATTTCTTTTTGCTAACAGAAATATAGTGCTCTAGCGAACGGTCATAGGTTTTTTCGGCTGCGGGAGGAAAAAAACAAGCCGGGACCTGATCCTGAGAGAGGTGGTAACGAATGCACTCACAGCAAATTCCTTTTCGGGGGCAAGAAGAGTACGTACAAGTGCAGAAATCACTATTTTTCCCTTTGTTTAAGCAATTCATTCTTCGTCCTCCGGATAATCTTCCTTAATCGGGGAGAAATTCTTAACTTCTCCCAGAAAGGAATTCGGTTAATAAAAACCTTGCCTTCAATATGGTCGATTTCGTGCTGAAAGATAACCGCCAGTATTCCTTCGGCTTCCAGCTCTAAAGGCTGTCCTTTTTCATCCTGAGCAGAAATTCGAATTTTATTTTTGCGCTTGATTTTTAATTCCAAACCCGGAAAGCTTAAGCATCCTTCCACGAATGAAGTCAGACCCTGGGAACTTACAATCTGGGGATTAACCAGCTTAAAAGTGCGGCCCTCTACCTCGGCAACTACCAGGCTAAAGTTAAGCCCGGCTTGATTGGCAGCTAGCCCTGCGCCTTTACTGGCCCGCATCAAAGAAAGCATCTCGGCCAGAATTTGCCTTACTTCGTCGGTTACCGCCTCTACCTTTTTACACTTTTCCTTTAATGTTCTTTCAGGCCAGGTATGTATTCTTAATTTTGTTTTGCTCATCTAATTCTACGTATTTAGCCTTAAGTTCCTCGACTTCTGCCGCGCTGTAAATAGAGTAAGAGACAATGATGATTTTATCCCCCTTAAAACCCGAACGGGCCGCCGGCCCGTTTAAACAAATCGTACCGCTGCCTTGCTCGCCCTTGATCACATAGGTTTGAAGTCTGGCTCCGGTATTAAGGTTTAGCACATCGACTCTTTCGCCTTCTTTTAAATCGGCGGCCAGCATTATTGCTTCATCAATCGCAATGCTTCCCTTGTAATAAAGCTGTAAATCCGTTATGGTAGCGCAACTGACTTTGGACTTAAGCATCACCCGCATCATTTTCCTCACCTTTACCCTCAATAATTTTTTGGATAGCCTCTAATTGCACCGGCTTTTCGATATACCCGTCGGCACCTAAGCATTCGGGAAGAACCCTTTCCATCTCCGGATAGCCGGTAATCATGACTATCTTTGAATCCGGTTTGTTTTCTTTAACGTATCTGATCAGCTCTAGACCGGTCAACTCCGGCATGTTGTGATCGGCGAAAATAAAATCGTAATCGTTGGCCTCTATTAAATCTAATCCGGCTTTCCCGTCAAAAGCGCAATCGACATTATGATTTTTTCTTTCCAGAAATTTACCGATCATCTCTACAGTTTCTTTTTCGTCGTCAACAACCAGTATTCGCTTAGGCATATTACCTCCGTTTTGTGGTCGCAATTAACTTATGGGCGAGATGGGCAATCATCAATTCTTCGTCGGTAGGGATAACCAGAACTCTTGTTTTATTTTTCGCAATCCGGGCCATATCTCTTTTAACATTATTTACCACATCCGCGGAATTCTCCCCAATTCCGCCGGTAAAACAGAGTGCATCCGCGCCCCCTAAAATGAAATAATACGCACCGACATATTTCTTGATGCGGTAAATAAACATCTCATAAGCTAATTTAGCCCGGTGATTTTTTCGCCGCATCGCTTTTTTTATGACGCGAAAATCATTGCTTAATCCGGATACGCCTAAAAACCCGCTTTTTTTATTCAAAATTTCATCTATCTCCGTGAGGGTCAGCTTCTCTTTATTCATGATGTGAAATACCGCGGCCACATCAATATCACCGCAGCGCGTACCCATCATCAGCCCCTCTAAAGGCGTAAACCCCATCGAGGTATCCACGGATTTACCGTATCTTACCGCGGCAATACTGCAACCGTTGCCCAGATGGCAGGTTATGAGTTTCAATCGATTCAAAGGTTCTTTAAGCAACCTGGCTGCCTGTTGGGCGATAAATTGATGCGAGGTGCCGTGAAATCCGTATTTTCGTATGCGGTACCGTTCATAATAAACTTCAGGGATAGGGTACATGTAGGCATACTCGGGAATACTCTGGTGAAACGCCGTATCAAACACGGCTATCTGAGGTATGTGCGGGAAAAATTTCAAGCAGCCGGCAATGCCGGCTAAGTTAACCGGATTGTGCAAAGGGGCCAGCTGAGCGCATTCTTTTATTTTCTTTATTACCCGGGCGTCTATTTTATGCGGCTGTCTGAACGCTTCTCCGCCGTGAACTACCCGGTGACCGATAGCCGAAATTTCTTCCAGGCCACCGATAACCCCTTTTTTAAGAATATCGGATACCAGGGCCTTTATTCCCCGGCGGTGATTCTTGACCGGCGAACCCTTCTCTCCGATTCTTTCGATCACCCCTTTGGTAATCAAAGAGTAATCCTTAGAATCGTAAACCACGTTAGAAAGTTCCTTTCTAACGTGGTAAAGCTTATATTTGATAGATGAGCTACCACAATTGATAACTAATATCTTCATCCCGTTAGATCCCCCGCAGTTTTGACCAAAAGGCAACTATTACAAATGTAGTTCATTATACACATATTTAACCCTTCGATTATACCCCAAAAGGTCTAACGGGGTTCATTTCTTTATCTTTACTTCTTCGCCTCTTTGCTTCTTTTCTTCTTTGCTTCTTTCTTCTTCTGCGCTCTAATGACCGTAACCGCGGTGCAGTCGATTATGTCCTCCACATCGCAGCCGCGGGATAAATCACTGCAGGGCTGTATTGTCCCTAAAATAATCGGACCGATAGCCCTTGCTTTTGCCAGGCGCTGAATTAACTTATAGCAAATATTGCCAGCGTCTAAATTAGGAAAAATTAAAACATTTGCCTTTCCGGCAACTTGGCTCTGGCCTAATTTTCGGGCTGCCACTTCCGGCACAAGTGCGCTGTCGGCCTGAAGCTCCCCATCAATTAGAAATCCGCTATTTTTGGACTTAGCAATTTCTACTGCCTCTTTTATTTTTTGTATCTCTTTATTCTTGGCACTTCCCTTGGTTGAAAAACTTAAAAAAGCAACTCTGGGCGTAATATTTAAAATATCCTTGGCGAAATGCGCGCTAGAAATCGCAACCTTGGCAAGCTGTTCGCTTGTGGGCTGCGGTATAACACTGCAATCGGCAAAGACAAAAGTTCCTCTCTCGCCATAAAGACAATCGGGAACAACCATAATAAAAGAACTGGAAACGACGCCGTTGGTTTTATCAATCTCCAAACAATGAAGAGCCACTCTCAAAACCGAAGAAGTCGTGAATTCAGCGCCGGCTACAAAACCATCCGCATGACCATAACGCGTCATCATCGCAGCATAATACAGGGGATTTTCCATAAGCTCTCTGGCTTCTTCGAAGGCAATACCCTTGGCCCGCCTACGCTCGAAAAAGAGATTGGCAAACTCTTCTTGCCTTTCCGGTTCGAGATTGTCCTGGGTAAGCAATAAGGGTTTGGCTATTTTCTGCTCTTCAATATACTTTACGGCCTCAACAACTCTTTCGTCGTCAGCTTCCGGAAAGATTATTGTCTTCGGGTCAGCTTTCGCTCTCTGACGCAGACTTTGGATAATATTACCCATAAAAACCTCCTTCAGTGAGGCCATGATTTACGCGACTACAGGGGAGCGTAAATCATATGGCCGAACTGAACCCCCACACCAATTCCTCTTCTTAAGCAGAATGTACAAATTGGTGTGGGGGTCAAATTCGGACCTGTAATTTTGCTGCGCTGTCGCTTGCAAAATTACGTCCTCATTTGAAGAATCTTATCACAAATTACGCCGCTTTTCAAGAATCCTGCTTCTCATACCTTATAACAAGCCAGAATCGACTTGTCTTTAAGGGTAAGATACGTTGCTTCGGCAATTATTTTAAGGGTGTTGAGATTACCGGCGAGAGTGTCGGAAGATACGGAAGCAATCTTTTGTTGGTAAAGAGAAGCCAGGAGCAGGACATAAAAACTATCCGCATCGCCAAAGGCGGCCTGATAAGACTGGTGATTCCAGTCGCTCCCCACAAATACGAGGATAGTCTTATCCGGAAATCGGGCCTTAAAAGAATCCTCGATAATTGTAACGGCTTCGGGATCAGGATAAAAATAAAGGACAATCTCGATAAAGCGATGATTACGCTTTAAGTTTTTCTCCACCGCGCCGATAACCCCGTCTAAATTTAACTGCCCCACGGCGCCGGGCCCGGATCCTTCCTCTAATTTACGCATCTGGCTCTTGTATTTTTCGACGTACTCTTGAGTAACAAAATTTATCCCTTTGAACGCAGAAAAATAGGCGATGAAAATCTGGAAAAAATACATCTGAGCCATAAGGGAAACCGTGGGGCTATCGATTTCCAGACTTAATCGGAGGGGGGTGAATAAACCGCCCTCTTTTGAATTAGTAACTGTCTTGACGGAAAAATTTTTTAATTTTGACCCCAGAGATTCCTGGAAAAGCTGGACTATCCAGGAAGAAAGCGCGGTTAACCTTTCATCGATAAGGGGCGAAAAATAAGCGGCGGCTTTATCCTTTGCGGAAAAGGCCTCGCGGTAAGCGCGGTTTCTAATCTCGGCCTGGGAGGATAAAAAATCGTTATAAATATTTTCTAATTGGCGGAAATCTCGATTCACTAATAAAAATAAAGGCAGGAAAAAAATCAAGGTGTGGGGGCTGGAGAATCTGCCTCCGATATCGGTCTCTTGGTCAAACTGTATCGAAACTTTTTTTACTCCCCCCCACCCTGAGGAATCAAGTTTCGCGAAAGAGGTCGGGTCGCTCAGCCACAAAAAATGCTCTTTCCAACCTTCGGGGCCGACCGCCTGCGAGAATAACTCCTTTAGGGTAGTAGCTAAAAGCTGGGTCTCTTTGGTTGTTCCGGACTTAGAGATGGCCACAACCAGGGTTTTTCTCAAATCCTTAATTTTTGAAATCACACTTTCCGCAGCCCGGGGGTCTAAATTATCCAGGGTAAAAAAGGCGGCCGCTTTAAATACGGAAATCAAAGGCTTAATGCCGTTTATCGAGCCTCCCATGCCGATGAATATAAAATTATCCTTTCCCTCGAAAACCGGGGCAATTTCTGCTAAGGATTTTTTTAGAGAAAGAAAGGGCAGGGCTCTTACCCATCCCAGGCGCCCCTTATCGCCATCAAATCCGATATCGCGATAAGAATTATCTAAAGGGACTTGCCCTTTGCTTTTCCCCTCAGCCTCCAGAAGATATCTTTCTAAATCTTTACTCATACTGCCCCTTTCCTGAAGAATATATTATCTCCGAATCACCTGATATTTCAACTAAAACTATTCACTATTCACCATTCACTATTCACTAATTCAGAACCAGCAGACTCGGTTTCTCCCGGAAACTTTGGCTTTATATAAGGCCTTGTCGGCTATTTCGATAAGCACATCCGGATACAGCGTATTTTCGGGAAAAGTGGCGATTCCGATACTCACGCTCACCGCTAAAATCTCATCATAAACATTTATCCTCTGGCCCGAAATCCGGGAATTAATACGCTCGGCTACCCCGATAGCACCGGTTTTATCGGTTTCCGGTAAGCTAATCGCAAATTCCTCTCCTCCAAATCGGGCTAAAAAGTCAATCTGACGAATGTTATCCCGTAAAATCCGGGTGATCTCTTTCAAGACGGAATCACCCACCAAATGGCCGTAAATGTCATTTACCTTTTTGAAGTTATCGATATCGATCATCAAAAAAGAAAGGCTGAGGTTAAACTTCTTAGACCGCTCAAACTCCTCAAAAAACCGCTCCATGAAATAACGGCGGTTATAAGCTTTAGTTAGAGAATCGTGAATGGAAAGCTCCTGTAATTTATCGTAAAGCTCAATCCTCTCCAGGCAGAGCTTAAGGAGCTTGGCAAAATAAGGGGCATAACTTATCACGTTTTTGGACCGGGTCTTTAAGTATAAATATTCTTTGTTTTTATCATCCACGGGGAACTTAAGATAACCCGGCTCGTCTAAGTTCAGCGAGAATTTCATTTCTTCGATCTGCCCTAAGTAATTCATCCCTTCGCGAAACTCATTCCAGAGTTTTTTGCGGTCAAGAATCGGAGAGATCTTACGCGCCGTATCGTAAAACAGGAAACTCTCCTTTAAAATATCCTCTAAATTCTCCACTTTCCGGCAGCACTCTTTATTCTCGGCGTTTAAAGAAGCGTATTTTTGATCTAAGTCATGCTTCTTCCGATAATGGTCCTTCTTTAGCTTCTGAAGAAAGCAAAATTCAGTACCTAAAAATACTATGCACAGAATAGCGCTTATTACTCCGAAAAGCATACCTTATTCTTTCCTTCCCTCTTGGCCTGATAAAGAAGTTTATCGGCTTTATCGATCAGGGTCAGAGAGTCGCTTGCGTCCTGCGGATAAAGTACCGCCCCCAGCGAGACCGTAAAATTTATTTTCTTGCGGCGAAAACTAACCGGGGAACTCTCGATGCTTTTACGAATATTCTCGGCTACCTCACGAAGCTTATTGCGATCGCATTCGATAAGCAAAATCATGAATTCTTCGCCGCCAAAACGCGATATTATGTTTCCGGCTTTATCGGCAATTCGGATTAGTATCCGGGATAACTTGGTAAGCGTTAAATCGCCGACGACGTGCCCGTAGGTATCGTTGATTTTTTTAAAATCGTCGATATCGAGCATAATCATTCCCAGCTGCCGGCCGTCTTTAGCCCGGTTCAGCTCTGCGGAAAGCCGCTCAAAAAAGTAATCCCGTAAAAACAGCGAGGTAAGCGAGTCCTTTATGGCCAAATACTTAAGCCTCTCGAAAAGAATGGCTTTCTCTAAAACTACGGCTCCTAAATCGCAGATATTACGTAAGGTTCGCGAATCATCGAGGGAAAATCCGTTCTCCTTTTCGCTCTCCAATCGGACAATTCCCAGGAGCCGGTGGCCCACGGAAAGCGGGCTTAAAATCAAAGCCGAAGCCCCCCGTTTTTTATGGGCGTCGATCCTGCTGTAATCAAACCGAAAATCCTTGGTTAAATCTTCAATCAGCAAAGAGTAATTATGACGGGCTACCCACTTATCGATATCGTCGCCCTTTTTTTCCTTTATCACCACTCCCTTCTGCTTTAGAGAACGGGTAAGATACAATTGGTCCTTATCCTTGTCGAAATCAAAAAGCAGGATACTGTCGGCCTGGGGGAATAATTCTTTCAGGGTCTCGGCCAGAAAATCAAGAATCTCTCCGGCCTCAATCAGCTCGATCAATTCTTGGGAAACATCAAAAAGAAAAGATACTTTCTTTTGAGTTAAGGGCCGGGACTCCAAAATCTTCTTCTTTCCGCCGAGATCCCCGCTGAGGATATTTATCTTCTCTGCGACAGCGTCAAAATCCGCCTTGAACTCAGCGGCGATGGTAATCCGGCGGCGGCGGAATAAAACCGCGGAAATTGCAATAATGAGCGCAAAGGCTGCAAAAAAAATAACATTGAGTTTAAGCTTGAGGAAAAAGATAAAAGAGGTAACAAAAAGGAAGGTGAGGATTAGAGAAATTAAAAGATTATACAATAGTATATTCGGTTGAAGGGTCAAAAAAATGGACTTTCTTCATATCGAAAACAACCTCTACCCGGTTGCCGACAGCCGGCTTATTGGCGGCCTCGACCACAGCAATCAAAGTATGGTTATCCGTAGAAAGATAAAGGTAGTTTTCCGAACCCATTGTTTCGATAACATCGCATAAAACCGTAATCGTGTTATCGGCGGTAGCATGGGAAGCGAATAGTTTATCGTAAATATTTTCCGGACGGATGCCGAATATTATCTCTTTATCTACATATTCGCCTAATTTTTCATGCATCTGCGGCAAAACTTTAATTTTAAAACTCCCCTCGCCAAAATAAAGACTGCCGTCTTTCCGGGCTATTTTCCCCTTCATGAAATTCATGGGAGGTGAGCCGATAAAGCCGGCCACAAACTTGTTCACGGGGCTGTCGTAAACATCTAAAGGGGTGTCAAACTGAAGGACTTCTCCGCCCTTCATAACCGCAATCCGGTCTCCCAAAGTCATCGCTTCTATCTGGTCGTGAGTCACATAAATCATGGTGGTCTGAATTTTTAAATGCAGCTTGTGAATCTCTGTACGCATCTGAACGCGCAGCTTGGCATCCAGGTTGCTTAAGGGCTCATCAAAAAGAAATACGCAGGGCTTCCGGACGATCGCTCTGCCTACGGCGACCCGCTGGCGTTCCCCGCCGGATATCTCCTTCGGCCGTCTCTTCAGCAAATCGCTGATTCCCAATATCTGGGCGGCGTCCTTAACCCGCTTATCGATATCGTTCCGGGAATAACTGCGCAGCTTAAGCGCAAAAGCCATGTTGTGATAAACGTTCATGTGGGGATACAAAGCGTAATTTTGAAAAACCATGGCGATATCCCGGTCTTTGGCCGGAACTTTATTCATCAGCTTATTGCCGACATGAATTTCGCCGGTGGTAGTATCTTCTAAGCCCGCGATCATCCTTAAGGTAGTAGATTTTCCGCAGCCCGAAGGCCCGACCAAAACGACAAATTCTTTATCGTTTATCTCGAGGTTCACTCCTTTTACGGCCGGAATGTCTCCGTTATAAACCTTGCTTATGTCTTTTAGAATTACCTTGGCCATCTTTTAAATTGATTACAGTGATTATTAAAGATTCCAGAGATTATATTAAGATTATCTAAAGAATATTCCTATGTCAAGTTAAATAATACAATAGCTGGGCAATCTTATTTTTTAACTCTTTGCGCTGGATAACCATATCCACCAGGCCGTGCTCTAAATTAAACTCGGAAGTCTGAAAACCTTTAGGCAAGTCCTGTTTTATGGTCTGCTTTATTACCCGGGGCCCGGTAAAACCGATTAAAGCTCCCGGCTCAGCGATAGTTACATCTCCTAAACCGGCAAAAGAAGCCATCACTCCGGCCATGGTCGGGTTGGTCAGGACGGAAATAAAGGGCAATCCTGCCTCCTTAAGGCGTTCTAAGGCGGCGCTGGTCTTGGCCATCTGCATCAAGCTCAACATCCCCTCGTACATCCGGGCCCCGCCCCCGGAACCGGAAACAATTATGACCGGGAACCGCTTACTGATGGCTTTTTCGATCAATAAAGTGACCTTCTCGCCTACTACCGAACCCATCGAACCCATAATAAAACGGGAGTCGGTAACGCCTAAGCATATTCCCCTGTTATCCAGCGTGGCCTCGCCGACTACGGCGGCGGATTTAAGGCCGGTCGACTTTGCGGCCTCGCTTAATTTATACTGATAGGTTTTCGGGCCGGCAAAATTAAGCGGGTCACGAGAGGTAAGGTCTTTGGCGAACTCTTCAAAACTATTCTTATCCACAAGCAAAGCTATCCTTTCCCAGCAGGTAAGGGAAAAATGATAGGTGCACTTGGGGCATACTTTTAAATTTTCTTCCAGGATTTTGTTGAAAATCAGGTGAGAACACCGAGGGCACTTACTCCAGAGCCCGTCAGGAATCTTTTTCTTGCGCCCCCCCAGGCCGCCGAAAGGTTTCTTGAAAATTCTCATGTTTTAAACCTTCTAATCACAATGCCCGATAAAAGTTTGGGATAAAAGTAAGTTGACTTCTGGGGCATTCTAAAGCCTTTACTGGATATCTTAAAAACGGATTCTAAATTTGCCGGTCTTAAAATGAAAGCGGTTTTCTCTCTGCTGGCTAAATCTTTGGCCTCCTCGATACTGTGAGTATATTCTATATCGGACTCGGTTTCAAACAAAGGAAGAACTAACGAATGGAATACATACGTATCTAATTTCCGATATACCTCGTTAGGTATTTTATCTAAAATACCCCGGCTCTTCAATCGTAAAAAAAATAATTTTTCATTGCGGTAAATACCCAGGCAGAATTCACCTTCGGGTTTTAATTTTTCCTCGAGTGATTCCTGGGAAACTTTTTCGATTGAAAAATCGCGCTCTAATTTATTGAGAAATAGCTCTTCTGAATCATTGATTTTAACGATTCTGTGAGTAGGCAGTATTCTTAAACCATCCTGATGTCCGGCAATAAAGGCCATGATATAATTCAGATCCTTAAATTTATCCTTATTATTCCGGAAGTAATCAAATGAGGTTTCAAATCTATGGTGGCCGTCAGCTATCACCAGCTTACAGTTTTCAACTTCCTGGCAGATCTGGGCGATTTCTTCGGGATTGCTGATTTTCCAGACCCGGTTTGTCACCCCTCCGGAATCCTCGAAAC
This sequence comes from uncultured Planctomycetia bacterium, assembly GCA_964420965.1. Lineage (GTDB taxonomy): Bacteria > Omnitrophota > Gorgyraeia > Duberdicusellales > 4484-171 > CAYQUQ01. The sequence continues at coordinate 11,484 of CAYQUQ010000028.1, forward strand.
TGCAGAAAGGCTCCTTCCCGGTATAAGTTAAATAAATCTTCTCTAAAGCCTCGAGGTGCCTTGAAGCAATCACAAAGATCGGGCTTAAGTTTGCTTCGGTTGAAGTAATTATTCTTTTTCTGTCTTCTTTAGGGGCCTCGTGAGTGTACTCATGAGGAAATATTTCTTTTTTATCCATTCTTAAGAGAGATAGAATCCCGAAACGCTTAAAGACTTCCTTTTCAACTTTGAAATTCTGCTCGTAAAGATAAAGGCTTTCGCCTCCGTCATCAACTAAGATGCCTTCATCTATCCAACTGTTTAAAGTTTTGGCTGCCTTTTGGTAGTCGTTATCATCTACAATTAAAACGTGAGCAAAATTATGTAAGGATTTATTGCGTAAAACGTTAAGCTGGGGCTTACTTATAACATCATAGGGGGGGCAAACCAGAGAAGAATACTCCCCGGCTAAAGAAGGGTTATAATAGGTAGCATTAAAAGGCTTTATGGTAGAAGCCATTTTATTGTTTTATTGCTGTTTTCCCTTTTGGTCACAAGATGCATTCGGGCATTGCGAACAAGGAGTAGTTTGAGCTTTAGGCTTACCTTCGGAATTGCCTGATGCTTCTTTCTTCTTGTAATCAGTAGCGTAGAACCCGCTGCCTTTAAAGATTAAACCCGTGCCGGAGCCGATTAATCTTTTGACTTTTCCCTTACAGTGAGGACACTCTGTCAACAGTGAATCGCTCATCTTCTGAAACGCCTCGAAGCTAAAGTTACACTCTAAACACTCATATTCATATGTAGGCATCTCTTCCTCCGCGGTTCTCTACTCTTTTCTAAGTTTTTTCCATTCGTCTAAAAGTCTTTTCTCGCGAAAAGACAGCCTCTTGGGTATCTCAATCTCCACCTCGACGAATTCGTCTCCGGGGCGCTTAGTGCGTAAGTTAGCCACGCCCTTGTCTTTAAGCCGGAATATAGTGTTGGGCTGAGTCCCCGGAGGAATTTTCATGTTCACTTTTCCGTTTAAGGTCGGGACCGCCAGCTCTGTGCCTAAAATTGCGCCGAGCACACTTATCTTCACTTTACAACGGATATCGTCGCCCCGCCTTTCGAACCGGGAGTGAGATTTAACTTTTATATGAATATAAAGATCCCCCCGGCCGTCCCGGCCGAAATGACCTTCGTCCCGCAGCCTTAAAATAGAACCCGTATCTACTCCTTTGGGAATAGTTACCTTCAGGTTCTTCCTTGACTTAATACGGCCTTCCCCGTAACAGCTCCGGCAGCGGTTCTTTACGGTTTCTCCCGCTCCGCCACAGGCAGGACAGGTTTGGGAAAAACTGATGAACCCTAAGCCGCTGCGCACTGCCCCGGCGCCCTTGCAGGTCGAACACTTTACTTTGGGCGAACCGGGCTCCGCACCCGATCCCCGGCAATGGTCACAATTTTCATGAAGAAAATAAGAAATATCTTTATCTAAACCTGTGGCTGCCTCTTCCAGATCGATAACTACCTGTAATTCAATATCTTCACCGACGCTTCCCTGGCGCCGGCCGGAAGTGCGCCGGCCGCCGAAGATGTCAAATCCGCTGTCGGAAAATAAATCTTCGAAGATACTGCCGAAACCGCCCATGTCTTTAAAGATACTCGAAAAGTCAGCCCCCCGGAAAATATCCTCGGTAGTGTAACGGGAATCGATGCCGGCATGACCGTATTTATCATAAAGCTCTTTCTTCTGGGGGTCGCTTAAAACAGCGTAAGCCTCGGAGATTTCCTTAAACTTCTCCTCGGCTGCCTTCTTTTGCTCCGAGGGTACCCGGTCGGGATGGTGCTTCATGACCAGCTGCCGGTAGGACTTCTTGATATCTTCGATGCTGGCCCCCTTGGACAACCCTAAAATCTCATAATAATCTCTGGCCGTACTCATCATTCTTTAGCTTTCAGCTCTCAGCTATCAGCCTTCAGCTTTTTCATTACTGATAGCTGAAAGCTGACGGCTGATAGCTTATTTATTGTCTTCTTCCTTATACTCGGCGTCAACTACCTTCTCATCTTTAGGCTTATCTTCGGTTTCTTTCTGTTGCTCAGACGCTCCCGCATCCGCTTGGGGCTCGGGCCCGGCTTGAGCCTGACCCTGAGCCTGGGTGCTGGCTTTATAAACCTGCTCGGCTAATTTATGCGAGGCCGCCGTAAGCTCGTCTATCCCTTTTTGAATCGCCGCGTTGTCGCTGCCGGACTGCTTGAGCAGCTCCCGGAGTGAATTCAATTTTTCCTCGATGCTTTTCTTGTCACCCTCGGAAATTTTGTCGCCGTAATCCTTGAGCGCTTTTTCGGTGGTGTAAACCAGGGTGTCGGCCTTATTCCTTAACTCCGCGGATTCCTTCTTCTTCTTATCCTCTTCGGAATACTTTTCCGCCTCCTTGACCATCTTATCGATTTCTTCTTCGGATAATTTGTCCGGAGCAGTGATGCGAATAGACTGCTCTTTTTCCGTACCTTTATCCTTGGCGGTAACATGGACGATACCGTTAGCGTCGATATCGAAAGTAACCTCGATCTGGGGTATACCCCGGGATGCGGGAGGAATACCGTCTAACTTAAACAATCCCAGTTGAGTATTGTCGGCGGCCATCGGCCTTTCACCCTGGAGAACCCGGATATCCACGGCCGGCTGGTTATTCTCGGCGGTGGAGAAAATCTGGCTTTTCTTGGTCGGTATGGTGGTATTCCTTCCAATCAGCTTGGTAAATACGCCCCCTAACGTCTCGATGCCTAGGGAGAGAGGTGTAACGTCCAAAAGTAAAACATCTTTGGTGTCGCCCTTGATTATCGAAGCCTGGACCGCCGCCCCCATAGAAACGCATTCCATGGGATCGATGCCGCGCTCTATTTTTTTACCCACGTAATCTTCGACGAACTTCTGAACGATCGGCATCCGGGTCGGCCCGCCGACCATGATGATTTTATCGATATCACCGGCGTTTATCTCCTTACCGTCTATTTTTGCATCATTCAAAGCCTGCTGCATCGGGGTCTTACACTTGTCAATTATCGGCGTCACCAGCTCTTCGAGCTTGGCGCGGTTAATCGACATGGTAAGATGTTTCGGCCCGGAAGAATCGGCGGTAATAAACGGTAAATTAATATCCGTAGTCAGGGTGCTGGAAAGCTCTATCTTGGCTTTCTCGGCGGCCTCCCGTAAGCGCTGCACCGCCATCTTATCGCTGCGCAAATCTATACCGGTTTGCTTCTTGAAGTCTTCAGCAATGTAGTCAATAAGGAGCGCGTCCATATCAGTTCCGCCTAGGTGCGTATCACCGCTGGTAGATTTAACTTCAAAGCCGCCCTCAGCCCACATTTCCATTATGGTAACGTCAAGCGTTCCGCCGCCGAAATCAAAAACCATAATTTTGAGCTCTTTTCCCACCTTATTAAGACCGTAAGCAAGGCAGGCGGCCGTAGGTTCATTGATAATTCTTAAAACTTCCAGGCCGGCAATAGCCCCGGCGTCTTTAGTCGCCTGCCGCTGGTTATCGTTAAAATAAGCCGGCACGGTAACCACCGCTTCCTTTACCGTATCGCCAAGATAGCTTTCGGCATCCTGTTTGATTTTCTGTAATACAAAAGCCGAAACCTGCTGGGGAGTGTATTCCTTATCGTAAACATTGAATTTAAAGTTAGTCCCGATCTTGCGCTTGGCGGCCATAATGGTCCCTTCGGGATTAACCGAGGCCTGCCTGCGCGCCGGTTCTCCGACCAGACGCTGTCCGTCCTTGGTGAAAGCTACCACCGAAGGAAAAGCTTTTCCGCTGGCCACGCCGGCACCTTCAGCCGACGGGATAATTGTCGGCCGGCCCCCCTCCATCACTGCGGCCGATGAATTCGACGTTCCTAAATCAATTCCGATTACTCTTGCCATTATTAACCTCCTCAATTCTCCCCTGACCCATAGTCAGGAGAATTGATATCCGCCGAGTCCGGGTAAATTGTCGAAGAGAATTTACCCGGTATATAGCGAGGCGGATATACTATTTTTCAATTTTATCAATGCCCTTTTCTTCTTTGCTTTCTTCTTCTTTCTCTTTATCTTCTTTTTCTTTTTCTTCACTCTCTGCTTCTTGGCATCTCTGTTTCTCTGCTTCTTTCTTCTTAACAACTTTCACCTTTGCCGGCCGGATTATCCGGCCGTTTAAGGTGTAGCCGGGCTGCATTTCTTCAATTACCCGTTCCTCTTTAGCCTCCTCGTCCTCGATAACTTCCATAGCATCATGCTGATGCGGATCAAACTTCTCTCCGGCAGACTTAATCCTTTTAAGCCCTTTGGCCTCTAATAACGCGTGGAGTTGCCGGGAAATCATATCCACTCCCTGGTGCAAAAGATCAAAATCTTTTTTAAGCTCGGCGGACCTTATGCCTCTTTCGAAGTTATCTAAGATGCTCAAAAGCTCTAAAATAAGACCTTCATTGGCGAACTTGATAAATTCAGACCGTTCTTTAAAGGACCTCTTCTTGTAATTGTCAAATTCAGCTTGGAGCCGGAGGTGATTATCCCAGAGGGAATTGTATTCTTCCTCCTCTGTCTTCTTGCCTTGGGCTTCTTGCTGGCTCTCGGCTTCTTTTTCGACTGAATCCTTATGCTCTTTTTTGTCTTTCTTTTCCTTTTTCATACAAATTCCTCGACCATCTCCTTAAGCTGGTTCCGGGCCGAGTTTAAACAAGATGCCGCCTTTAAGTAATTCATGCGCATCGGCCCTAACAGCGCCAGCGCAAACGAAAATTTCGGTTCGTGTAAACCGGAAACCACCAGTGAGCAGCTGGAAATTTCCTCAAAGCCGATATCGTCCCCGATGAGTATCCGGACCTTATCGTCGATATAGTTAAACAAGAGATTCTGGAGCAGGGCCATTTTTACTTCCAGAAGATAAAATATCTCTCTTAACCGGGCGATGTCCTCAAACTCCGGCTGTTCGAGCATGAAACGCATCCCCTTAAAAAACATCCGCTCATCCCGGCCGGATATGGCCACCAGGGAAGCATAACCGCTAAGGCAGGCTAAGGAATCGAGAGTGTAATCAATTACTCCCTCGATGTTTAAATCCGGCAAGGAAGCGTAATCCAGGCTTACCGGATGAGACTTTATAATATCTTCCTCTTTAAGGTTACCCACATAACGCTTAAAACCCTCCTTGGTCGGCACCCGGCCCGAAGAAGTGTGTATATGCGAAAGCAGGCCCTTGCGCTCCAAGGAAAGCATGGTGTTTCTCACTGTGGCCGGTGAATAATTCAGGTGGTACTTCTGACAGAGAAACCCCGAGCTTATCGGCTTGGACTCCTCGATATAGCTCTCGATAATCAACCCCAGAATTTCGCTATCGCGCTCGCGCGCATCTACAAACCTGACCATAAAATAACCTCTTTTAGCACTCTTGCCCTTAGAGTGCCAAATATCCTAACACACTCAAAACCACTAGTCAAGACAAAGTTGTTTTAGCGGGCCCGGGTCCGGAATCTGCGCTTCTGGCGGCGCTGTTTTTCCCACTTATGCTTTTCCTTATCCAGCTGTTTATTGAGGGCGGCGAAAGCTTTATTGATCGCCAGAGAAGCCTTAGGCCCCTTCTCGTTAGCCACGACCACCTTCGATGACGGTAAATAGATGTGAGAACGGCAGAAATACTGCTCCTTATGGGGATTCTTCTCTACGTGTACGGAAATATGAATCGGATCATCCCGCCGGAATATCTTAATCCGGCGCTTTACTTTGCGGAAATTATTCTCCAGAACATTATCGATAAAATTACTCTCGTCCAAATATTTAAAGGAAACGTCTACTCTCACAGCCCCTCCTTCCTGAAAACAATCTTTCGGTTCTGAACATCAATTCTTATCTTATCGCCTTCCTTGAATTCCCCGGCGATTATCTTTGCACTCAAAGGATTGATAATCAACCTTTGCAACGTGCGCTTAAGCGGCCGGGCGCCGTATTCGGGGCTAAACCCCTTTTCGGCCAGAAACTCCCGGGCCTGAAAAGTTAATTCTACCTCAATTTTTTGATCCTGCAATCTTTCTTTCAGGATTTTCATCTGGATCGCCACTATGCTTTTAATGCTCTCCAATCCTAAGCTGTTAAAAATGATTATCTCATCCAGGCGGTTTAAAAATTCGGGCCGAAAGTGCCTTTTTAGCTCCTGGCGCAGGTTTTTTTCGATAGCCGGCTTTTTGGCTTCCGGATCGTTAAAATATTCACTCCCGATATTAGAGGTCAGGATAACCAAGGTATTTTTGAAATTTACCGCTCTGCCCCGGGAATCGGTAAGCCGGCCTTCATCCAGAATCTGCAGCAAAATATTAAAAACATCGGGATGAGCCTTCTCGATCTCATCAAAAAGGATAACCGCGTAAGGCTTACGCCGGACCTTCTCCGTAAGCTGCCCCCCTTGTTCATAGCCGACATAACCGGGAGGAGCGCCAATAAGCCGGGATACCGAAAACTTTTCCATATATTCGCTCATATCGATCCGGATCAAATTATGTTCGCTGTTGAATAAAAACCAGGCCAGGGTCTTGGCCAGCTCGGTTTTACCGACTCCGGTCGGCCCCAGAAACAGGAAAGTACCCAAAGGCCTTAACGGATCGGCCAGGCCGGAACGGGCCCGACGCACACAGTCGGAAACAAGCTGGATAGTTTCATCCTGGCCGACGACCCTTTTTTTAAGTTCGCCTTCCATCCGCAGAAGCCTTTTTACCTCTTCCTCCATTAAGCTGGAAACCGGGATACCGGTCCAGCGGGAAACAATCTGGGCAATGTCTTCTTCATCTACTTCCTCTTTCAACATTTTGTTTTGCTTTTGCACCACGGCTAATTTTTTATTTAAATCTTCCAGCTGCCCGGTCAAAGCCGGTATTTCTCCGTAACGAATTTCAGCCACTTTCTGGAGTTCGCCGGACTTCTCCAGATCAAAGCCTTGAGTCTTTAACTTTTCGATATCTTCCTTGGCTTTTTGTATTTGAGTAATAAAGTCTTTCTCCTTCTGCCAATGCTCTTTCAACACTCCCAGCTCTTTATTCAAGCTGTCTATTTCTTTGTCCAGCTTCTTAAGCTGCTCGGAAGAAGCGCTGTCTTTATCGCGGTGGATCGCCTGTTTCTGTATCTGCAGCTCTAAAATCTTACGCTCCATTTTATCGATTTCTTCGGGCTTGGAATCGATCTCGATGCGCAGGCGGGAAGCGGCCTCGTCAACCAGGTCTATAGCTTTATCCGGCAGAAAACGCTCCGCAATATAACGCGCCGAAAGCATGGCTGCGGCGATTAAGGCTGAATCCTTAAGGCGCACGCCGTGGTGAACCTCGTATTTCTCCTTAAGCCCGCGCAAAATAGCGATGGTCTGCTCCGTTGTCGGCTCTCCGGCTAAAACCGGCTGGAACCGGCGCTCTAAAGCCGCATCCTTTTCGATATGCTTGCGGTACTCATCCAAGGTAGTTGCGCCGATACAGCGCAAAACGCCTTTGGCTAAAGCCGGTTTAAGCATATTAGCCGCATCTATCGCTCCTTCGGCCTGGCCGGCCCCGACCAGCGTGTGCAGCTCGTCAATAAAAAGGATAATCTTTCCCTCTTTAGATTCAATTTCCTTAAGCACCCCCTTGAGGCGCTCTTCGAATTCACCCCTGAATTTCGCACCGGCAACCAGGGCTCCTAAATCTAAAGCCACTATTTTTTTATCTTTAAGGCCTTCGGGGATATCGCCGGAAGCTACACGCTGGGCTAACCCCTCTATGATTGCAGTCTTACCCACCCCGGGTTCACCGATAAGTACGGGGTTGTTTTTAGTCCGGCGCGATAAAACCTGGATCACCCGGCGGATTTCCTCGTCCCGGCCGATCACCGGATCAAGCTTACCCTTGCGGGCTGACTCCGTTAAGTCCCGGCCGAATTTTTCCAGAGATTGATATGTGCTTTCCGCGGACTGAGAATCGGCCTTTTGGGCTCCCCGGACTTCTTTAACCGCTCTTGCGATATCTTCGGCAAAAATCCCTTGTTTTTTCAGGTAATCAAAAAGAAAACCACTCTTATCCCGGGCAATCGCCAGCAATAAATGCTCCGAGCTGATATACTCATCATTAAAATCACGCCGGTACTTCTGCGCTGAATTCAAAACTTCCTGGAGGCGCCGGCCGGCATGCACATCCTCCTTTTGACCGTAAACCTTAGGAAAAGCCAGGAGATAATCTTTGAGTTGTCCGCTCAAATCATCGCTGTTTATACCCAGCTGAATCAACACCTGCCGCCCCACACTCCGGGGATCGTCGATAAGCGCCGAAAAAATATGTTCGGGGAGAATTTCCTGATGCCGGTAATCCCGGGCCCGGCTAACCCCCTCGGTAATCGCCTCTTGAGCTTTTAAGGTAAATTTATCTAAGTTCATTATTTACTCCTTTTAGCACTCTGCGCGCTAGACTGCTAATCTAAAGGCAAAAATTTTTACTGAGCCTTGCAATTTTTCTGCGCTTTCAGCTTGAAAAATTGCTTAGTCGAATTAATCCCGCCGAGTTGAGGAAATTTTCGGAGAAAATTTCCGATTATCCAGCGAGGCGGGATATTCATTCCTCCTCCCTTATCTCCAAAATAACCTTTACTCCTTTCACGTTCACGCCGCGCTCCTCGATAAGGTATTGAATATATTTAAGCTTTCTGACATCCTGCTTGGAGAATAATTTTTTTTGCTTTTTCTTCTTGCGTTCCCGGATAATGCCTTCCTTCATGATCTCATGCAGCATATAATACTGCATATGCAAGAGGTCACAGACCACGCTGATGGGAAAAACCGGCACCTCCTCCGGGACTTCAAAATCAAACTGCTCCTCTAAATCTTCCCAGTCCATAATGAGACTTATCCCGCCGAGGCGGGATCCAACTTTACCTCCAATCTATTTATACAATATTCTTGAAAATTTGTCAAGATATTTTTTGAAAATTTTTAAATTATTTTTTGAAAGAATTTAAGCGGGGATGGGAAGAAAAAGGGGAACGTTTCGCTTTGACATAACCAATTGCAGAGTAGACAGTTATGGCTTAGTGAAACGTCCCCCATAAACGCCTTAAATTTCCTTGACGCTCAAACCCTGGTGCTGAAGATAAGCCAGTTTATCCTTATTGGCCTTTACCCAGTAGACAGTCTCCTGCTCTTTATGGATAGTCTTTAGTATCTCGCAATTCTGATGAAGGTAATGGCTAAGCTCCATACGGCTGAAGGGCAGTTTTACTACCGCCTCCACTGTGTCTTTAAAAATACTACCGTAAATCTCTTCGCCTAGTTCCCAGAGTCCGGTACTCTTAGCTGCAGAGATAAATAAGGCTTGCGGGTAGTCTTTTCTTAAATCTTCTATTTGCGGTACGGATAAGGTATCAATCTTGTTGAATACGGTAAGGGTGGGTTTATTCTCCAACCCCAATTCCTTTAAGGTAGAATCGACTGATTTTTTAATCTGCAAAATATTTTTATTGCTGCTATCGATAAGGTGAATCATAATGTCGGCAAACTGGAGCTCTTCTAAGGTTGCCTTGAAGGCTTCGATTAAATGCGGGGGTAATTTGTAGATAAAACCCACCGTATCCGACAGGATAACCTTAAAATTACCCTGTAAGGTTAAAGTCCGGCTTACGGTATCAAGAGTGGTGAATAAAGCTGAAGAGGTAGTCTGGCTGTCGGCAGCCAGGGCGTTAAAAAGAGTGGTTTTGCCGGCATTGGTGTACCCGACCAGAGAGCACATGGGTATATTTTCCTTTTTGCGTTTTTTACGCATCACATTGCGGTGTTCCCTGATCTTAAGAAGTTCTTTTTTGAGCCGGGTGATTCTTTCGGCGATTCTGCGCCGGTCCACCTCCAACTTTTTTTCACCCGGCCCCCGGGTTCCGATTCCCCCGCCCAGCCGGGAAAGCATGATTCCCTTTCCCTTAAGGCGGGGCAGCAGGTATTCCAGCTGGGCCAGCTCTACCTGTAAGCTGCCTTCCTGAGTATGGGCATGCCTGGCAAATATATCCAGAATTAATTGCGTGCGGTCAATAGTTTTAACGCCGAATATATCTTCCAGATTCCTCTGCTGGGTAAACTTTAAATCGTTGTCAAGAATTACTACATTAGCCCCGGCTTCGTCTCTGATAATTTTTATCTCTTCGGCTTTGCCTTTTCCGATATATAGTGAGGGATTAGGCCGCTGCAGATTCACAGAAATTATCTCGGCTACTTCACTCCCCGCTGAGAAAGCTAAATTTTTAAATTCTGCCGCTAAATCCTGATGCGACCAGCGCTCTTTGGGCTCCCGGACCACCACCAGCAGGGCTTTTTCTTTTTTTCTGGTTTCGTACATATGTTCATAGAAGCGGATATACGCGGATTAAAACGCGGATAAACGCCAAACATGTTGGGCGTAAATCCGCGTTTAGTTCCGCGCTAATCCGCTTCTATCCTTCGCAGAATTTCTTTCTTGGTATTCTCCGGGGTTAAGCTTTCGGTTTTAAACCACTGGATACGGGTCTCTTTCTTAAACCAGGTAATCTGACGCTTGGCGAAGTGCCGGGTATTTTTCTTCATATTGTCGCGGGCGGTTTCCCGGCTTACTTTACCGTCTAAAAATTCGCCGATCTCCTCTACCCCGATAATTTTACGCGCGGTAAGGCTAAGGTTAAACCCCCTTAAGCCTTCGACCTCTTCAACCGCCCCTTCCTCAAACATTCGGTCCACCCGGGATTCAATCCGGCGGTATAATTCCTTTCGCTCCATGTTAAAGCCAAAAATATTTACGGGTAAATTCCCGTACAATCCCAGCGAGTAAGCCTGTTTTGCCGAAATCGGTATGCCGGTCAAATAATATACCTCCAAAGCTCTTACGATACGCTTCAAATCGCTGGGGTGAATACGTCTCGCCGCCGGCAGGTCTACTTTTTCAAGCTCCGCATATAGATATTCTATCCCGTACATTTGGGCCCTTTCTTCGAGGTTCTTGCGTAAATCCTCATCCTTGCCCGCCCCCTTAAAAATTCCGTCCAGAAGGGCCTTTACATATAAACCACTGCCACCGCAGACAATTACCGGTTTTCTTTTATGGCACAAACTTTTTATGGCGTTGGTCGCGTCGACGTAATAATCAAAAACACTATAAGTATTTTCGACAGAAATTATCCCCGTAAAATGATGTTTTACGGCATTGAGCATTTCATAGGAAGGCTTGGAGGTTATAATCTGCGGCTCCCGATAGACCAACATGGAGTCGCAGGAGATGATTTCGGCATTGATCTCTTTAGCCAGAAGATAGGCTGCCTCGCTCTTGCCGGTAGCAGTGGGCCCAACAATGAATGTTACGTTAGCCATCTAAGGATAGATACTGGCAGGGTATCCTTGATCACGCAGCTGCGCAGCCGTCTTTTCAACATCATAGCGGGTTTTAAATTTACCCACTCTTACTTTATATAGCAAATAGCCGCCCTTTTTATCTTTCACGATATAAGCTTTATAATCGGCGTTAAGTTCATTGAGAAGACCCAGGGCATTCTTTTTCTCGCTGAAGGCCCCCACCTGAATGGTAAAAAAATCACCGTAGCTGTCCAGAATCCGGGCAAATTCAGCTTCGGGGCTCTTCGGATATTGCCCCTTAAGCAATTTTATGTATTCCTTCTTCCGGGGCCAGTCCCCCTGGCGCGCCGAAACCTGGGCCAACCGCAAAAATACCAGCGGCCGGCATTCGGCAGCCGCAGACTCGTCTTTCATTTGCCGGTAAAGCTCCCCTGCCTCCTGATAGTCTTTTTGAAAAAAATAGGTATCAGCCAGCTTGATAAGCCCGCGGCCGTAAAAATAAGAATCGGGAAAACGCTTTATGAGCTTGCGCAGGTATTGGCGTGCTTCTGAATAAGCGTTAATTTTTATGTGGGCCAGGCCTAAAAAATACAAAACCTGATCGGTCTCGCGCAGCCTTTCGGCCTTGGCTATAGCTTCCTCATAATTCCGGGAAAGGTATTCCTTCTGGGCATCAGTTAAAGACAGTGCATATGCTGTAGGAGAAAGAAACAATAGAATTAACAATGATGTTAAAATTCGAAACTCGAAATCCGAAATTCGAAACAAATTCAAAATTCGAATGTTCAAATTTTCGAAATATTTTTTTGTTTTGGCCATTTGAATTTTGGTAATTTGAAAATTGTTTGTAATGCACCCCGTTAGTCAAGCTAAGTTTTTGTAGTAAGCAACAGCTGTTC
>CAYQUQ010000029.1:0-12692 GCA_964420965.1 uncultured Planctomycetia bacterium
GAACCCGTACTAAGAGAACCACAATCTCTTGTGCTGCCGCTACACTATAGCCACCATAAAAATATCTAAGTGTAATGAATTAAATAATGACAGTTTCTACAAAGCCACATTAGATTCTGAGGTTTATTGTTTCTTCTGTTTGAATCAATATGATGCACAACCAAAATTCTCTCATCGGTAATTTTGCATATATTACATTTAACGTGTTTACCATGTCGCTTTAAGAGCCTTCTGTAAACAGTTTGACCGGCTTTCCAATTAGGGGAATTTTCTCCGCATCTTCTGTTTTCGTTTTCCCATGAACAATGGCAAGCTCTCGAACAAAAAAACTTCTTACTATTTGACCTTCTAAAATCTTTAGGCGTTCTCCAAATCTTTTTACTACAATAATCACATTCTAGCCATTTTCCCTTTACTTGCGTCTTAGCTTGGCATTTTTTAGAACAATACTTACCCCATCCTTTTTCTATATGCGAAGGTTTTATCCGTAGAACTTTACCGCAAACCCGACACTTTGTCTCTACCATATAAATATTTTATCAAAGAACGAGGCTTTTGTCAAAGCAACGGGATGCGCCACAGTCAAGTGCTCTGCCAACTGAGCTACACCCACCAAAATTTAGTATCTAGTTACTAGTGAATAGTATCTAGTAAAAATTCAACGAACATCTCTTAGCTTTCGCCGTAGAGCCTTTTGGCGTTTTGTCAATACTCTATCGGCCAACTCGTTCATCAATCTCAAACCCTCTAGCTTTTTAGCCGCAGATATCTTAAGCCCCCGCAAAAACTTTTCTTTTTTAGTTTCCCATCTAAAAATCATCTTGTAGTAGTTATAAATTTTAGGAATTCAATATCGTCAATATCTTTTTTCCGTCCACTAGCCTTCTTCATCTTTACTAAATCTTTTGGTGAAATAATTACCAGTTTCAATTTCCCGATCCTAACCTTCTTAGCATTTTTAATGGCTTTTTCATAATCTACTGGCGAATCTATAATAATATCTACCTCTTCATAAGTTTTTTCACCCTTATAAAAATTAAATGCTTTCATATGCTTATTCTCAATCCAATCCTGACGTGTCTTTTTATCAGCTATTCCAATAGGGTCAACCGGCTGTTTAACGTGGTATCCTGCCTTTTTTAGGATATTGACTATCTTACGTAGATTACTGTTTGTCATTTCCACAAGAATATCCATATCAAGCGTATCTCTATATCCTCCGAGGAGATTATAGGCTATCCCGCCGACTAAAATATATCTTACTTTAGCTTTTTGAAAATCCCGCAATATCTCTTCGTAAATAATCATTTTGTATCTTCTTCGGAGTCAAATTCACTTTTAAAGATATCGATAACACCCTCTATGGTATCGATAGCCTGGTCCACGGTGACTTCTTTTGTGCCCTCCAGCGCCGCTTCTATCTTTCCTTTGGCATCCCCCGCGACCGCTTCCAGCTTGTCCTTAGTGGTCTTTATGGCTTCGTTAGCGATAACCGCCGGGCCAAGCGGAACTGCCTTTTTAAATTGTTTCTTAAAGGCGAAGGAATCGAAATGCGGCGAATCCATTTTTGTTTCCAGCACAAACTGAAAACTGGCTTTCTCTGTATCGCCTTTGAGGAGGGCGATGATCGTCTTGGCCATATTCTTCCCAAAAGACCCGTTTTCGTCCGGCACAAATTCAATCTGGTCTAAGGATAAACTTACGTCCATCTGCAAATCGTTGTTCCAGGAGTTTAAGTCCACCGCCAGCGAAAGCTGGGCTGCCGCAATGCCTAAGTTTTCCGGCCGCCAAAGAGGCGGGTAGCGGTTGAGAAAAAGAAAGTAGTCAATGGAATTGAGGTCAATTTTAACATCCATGTTACGGTTAAGATAATCCACCCATCCGGCCACCTTAATATTATCTTCGACCGGGTCTTTTTCCGGCCGCAAAGAAGCGTTGAAATCAAGATTAAATCTGGATAACTGCGGGCAAGAAAAATCTTTCAGTTTTAAATCTACGTCTTTAAAGGTAACTCGAAGGGGTTTTCTGCCCCTCTGGTCTAAAATCTCTACCTGGCTGTTTCTTATGCGCAGATTTTTTATCTTAAAGGGAACGGTTGCCACCTTCAGCTCTTTGTCCGGAGCGGGTTTAGGTTTGGAAACAACCGAAGGTTTCGCTTCCGGCTTATCTACTTCATCTTTCGGGGGCTCCTCTTTTTTAGCAACTTCCTTCTCCACAACTTCAGCTTCCGGCGCGGGAAAAGACATAAACTGAACATTGCCTTTCTTGTCGATTTTTACCTTTAAACTGAGGCCTTCGATGTAAATTCTATTGATTGACTGCCGGGTAAAGAAATTTACCGGGGTAAGGGTCACGTCCACTTCTTTAAAGGCGATATCGCCGCATTGAAAATTCTTGATAGTCAAGGTAAAGGGAAACTTAACCGTTAAGGAGTCCAAGGTGGCCTTAAGGCCCAAGCTCTTCTCGATCGTGCTGACCACGATGTCCTTACCCTTCTGGTTAATAAAAATAAAAAGGGCCAGGTGCAGTAAAACTATAATGATTACCACTACTCCCAGAAAAATCAAAACTTTCTTCATTATTTCTCCTTTAGCAAGTTAAACTAAGTGCGCCCGGCAGGAATCGAACCTGCAACCCTCGGCTTAGAAGGCCGATGCTCTATCCAATTGAGCTACAGGCGCGTTTTTTAAAATGTTTTTTAAAAACTCTTTGCCAGCACCTGATTTTAATTCCTTCTCTCTGATTCGCGCTACTAGACGCGCATCTCTTTTTTCTGAATAAAATAACACCCATGGTCGGTATCCTTTTGTTGATTTTGTTCTTCCCGAATTGTGTTCTTTTATCCTAGTCTCGAGATCTCTAGTTAAACCAACATAGATTTTATCTCTAGATTTGGTTGTTATGCCATATACATAATACATATTTGGGCAGGTGCTCCCTGCCTGCCGGCAGGCAGGTATCCGATTGAGCTACGGGCACATATTCGTACCTCGTCGTTCGTACTTTGTGTATCGTCTTAAGAAATCTAAACCTGTCGGGACGAGTGGATTTGAACCACCGATTTCTTGCTCCCAAAGCAAGCGCCTTGAACCAGACTAGGCTACGTCCCGGTTAAAGTTTTAATTTATTATAATCCCTTTTCTATGGGTGTAAAGAGGTTTTCAAATTGTTGTAGAATGTTTTAATCGAGTTTACAATAGACAAGCACTCCTTTTCCTTCATAAACGAAAATAACGGTAGATGCAGGGCTCTTCTCTGATAATGTTCGCTGATCCCAAACTTCTTTCCTCGTCCGTATTTACCGAAAATCCGGGTCAAGTGTAAAGGTGTATAAGGCTGCATGCATACGATTTGCTGCTTTCTTAAAAAAGCATTCAGCGCATCCCGCTCCTTAGCAAAAATAACCAGATTCTGGAGTACTGATTCAGCATGGGCCCTAGCCGTTAAAACTTCTATTTCTTCTACTTCCGAAAGCTTCTCCCGGTAAAGCTGCTCAATTCTCCTTCGGGATTCGATTATTTTGGGCAGAAATTTGAATTTAGTTTCCACAGCCGCTAAATCCATAAGATACATCCGGGGAAACCGCTTATTTAAATCCAGAAGATTTTGGTCGTCGCGCCAAACCTGGGTAAATGTTGAAAATTTCTTATACTCGGAGTTGTTGAAGGTAATCATCCCTCCTCCTCCCCCGCAACTGGATAAAGGCTTATAATAAGAAAAGGAAAAACACCCGCAATCAGCAAATGAACCTAATTTTTTACCCTTGTAGCTGCTACTTTCGGCCTGGCAGACGTCTTCAATGACTAATAAATTATATTTTCTTGCCAGGCGCAAAATTTTTTCTATGTCGCAGGCCTGAGAAAACATATGCACCGCCATAATTGCTTTTGTCTTATCGGTAATGCTTTCTTCGATCTTAGCGACATCGATATTTAAATCTTTTTTTTCTACCTCAACTAATACCGGCGTGGCTCCTATATAATTAACTACCAACCCCACGACGGGATAGGTGATGTTGGGGATGATGACCTGCTCGCCCGCCTTTATGCCCAAACCGGTAAGAGCTAACTGCAGGGCATCGCTTCCCGAATTCAGAGCTAGAGAAAACCGTGTCCCTATATATTTAGCGAACTTTCGCTCCCAATCCTCTAAAAAAACGGTAATATCGGATTGTCCTCCTATTTGAGACAGAACCCTCCTTAAATTTTCTCCGTACCCTTTAGCTAAAGCCTTATCCACCCTCATGCTCTCATATCTGATCATGACTCCTCCGGTTAAACCCTTATATTATAACGTAAGTAAATCAGTCCTTTCAAGAATAAACTGACCGGCTCTTGAGGGCTAGAAATAAATATGCTATCATAGAGAATATGCTTCCCAAGAACATATCACGCCTAACTTTGGAAATCACCAACCGCTGTGATCTATCCTGTAAAATATGTGATATTTGGCAAGAAAAGAAAAAGGAAGATTTAAAACTTCCCTCTATTGCCAGAATTATCAGCCAATTAAAAAATCCGGTTGCTGTCTCTCTCACCGGGGGCGAGCCCCTGCTTCACCCTGAATTTGATAAAATCTACCGGTATTTATTCGCTCTCTACCTAAAGAAAAAAGTCTTAACTATCAATGTAAGCACTAACGCCTATTCCCCCAAAATAAAAAAATTTATAATGAGGAATTTCCGCTTTTTAAAGCCGCTCACCATTACCATAAGCTTAGACGGGCTCTCTTTAGCTCACAACCGGCAAAGAGGAAAGCCGGATTCTTTCCCAAGAACCCTTAAAAATATAGATTACATAAGGAAAAACCAGCTCTCCTTAGATATCAAATTTACGATTACCCCTGATAACTATAGAGATTTATCAAAAGTATATCTGCTTTCCAAGAGAATCGGGGCTGGCTTCAAGCCCAAAATTGTGGAACAGAATAATTTAAACTATTACCACCGGAATAAAGAAGGTTATAGCTTAAACTTTACCGATAATCAGCTAAAAAACCTGAAAGTAATCCTGAACAAAATATATAAGAACGAGAATGCCGGTAACAAGAATTCGTTAAGAATATTTGCTCTTTCATCCATGAGAAAATTCTTAAAAGAACGCAACTATGATTTCATAACCGCTTGCCGCACTCCTCAAAAAGCCTTATTCATCTGCCCTGAAGGAGAAATATTTGCCTGCCTCTACTATCCGGCGATAGGCAGGGTGACCAAAAAAGAAACAGCTATTAACCAGAAACGATATAAAAAGATATTACAAGAAGCAGCCCGGGGGAAATGCCCCAAATGCCTGGCCTATCACGGATTTCTAATGAATTTTAATCTGGGCCTTTAGGATTCGAATCTGCTTAGGACCAGCGAACAATTCATCCCCCCAAAACCAAAAGAATTATTTAAAATAATCTTTAAGGTTTTTTTCTGCGCCCGGTTAGGAACGCAGTCAACATCACATTCGGGATCCGGCGTCTCAAAATTTATAGTCGGCGGTATGGTTTCTCGCCCTAAAGAGAAACAACAGGATATGGCTTCAAAGGAAGCAGCCGCGCCCATGGCATGGCCTAACATGGATTTAATTGAACTCACCGGTATCTTCCGGTAACTTTTTGCGCCGAATAACTTCTTAATGGCCTGGCACTCGGTCTTATCATTGGGGATGGTCCCGGTCCCGTGGGCATTGATATAATCAATATCCCCGGCATTTACGCCGGCTGAATGCAAGGCATCCTTCATGCAATAAAAAACACCATCCGCAGAAGGTATCACCGGGTGATAAGCATCACAGCTTACCCCATATCCTAAAACCTCCGCATAAATACTTACCCCTCTTTTTTGAGCAGAAGATAAGCTTTCCAGAATAAGCACCCCTGCGCCTTCCGCGGGGATTATCCCCTGGCGGTTTTTATCGAAAGGCTGGCACTTAAAAGGAGCCAGGGAAAAGAGCCGGTGAAAACCGATAAAGCTGCTGGCCGAAAAATAATCCACTCCCACAGTTGCCACAATCTGCTCTTTTCCGGCCCTAATTCTATCATATCCTAAACTTAAAGCGTAATTCCCGGAGCCGCAAGCGCCGGATAAGGTAAAGACTGACCCCTTAAACCCTAAACTGTTACTCAGGGTGGAAGTAACTGTATACACTGGATAATTGCTCAAATCAACAGCTTCGCTCTCTACCAATTCAAGCCCGCCGACGATACTGCCCAAAATTACCCCTGTCTCCTCAGTTTTATCTTCCAGACCGGCATCTCTTAAGGCCGAGGAGCAAGCACTTAAGGCAAACTGATGGGTACGGGGAATAAGTTTGGCTTCTTCAGAATCAAGAAAAGGCTGCGGAAGGCTAAAATTGATTACCTCTCCTCCGTAATGCCTTTCTAAGGCAGAAGTATCATAACTTTTTACTTTGCTTATCCCGGATTTACCGCTGGTCAGATTAGACCAGAACTCCTCCGGGTTGCACCCCAGGGAAGACACAACGCCTAAGCCAGTAATTACTACCCGTTCAGCCACGGCTATTTATCAGCTTATTAATAAGCTCTGTTAATTGCTCGATATTGGTAACTGCCAGCAGCTCTTGCTGGGGAATATCAATATCGTATTTATTCTCTATGGCGTAGACTATCTCCACTATCGAAAAAGAGTCTATGCCGTAATCGGTAAATGATTTTTCGCTCTTAATCCCCTTATCAATTTCCTCTTTAGAAATCTTAGTCAGGTTGCTGATAACTTCAATAATCTCGCTCTTTAGCTTCTCACTCATATCCTATCCTCTCCTTTCCGGTACTTTTAAAAGAATGCAGCCGCTGTTAGTATCTTGACCTAAAAAAATAAACAGGGTTAAAAAAGACTTTTTGCCCATCCCGCAAAATTCCCTATCCCGGAGCACCCGACCTATTAAAAAAAGGCTGGAATAAATAGGCGCTTCCTGACGCCTGGATAAGGGTGAATTAAGTTTTAAAGTATCGGTAAAATAATTTACGGCCTTCTTTTCTAAAATATGATTCCTGCTGCCGGGAACGCCGGACCCGAATAGATAATCTACTTGATTAATGCTTAAGTCCGCATAATCTAACGTTTTCTGAATGGCCTTTATAAGGCCTTGGCTTCCTGCTTTGGTTTCAAAAAAAACCTCCAATCCTAAAATCTCTACCCGGTTATTTTTTTCGCTTAACGCCTGCCTGTTTTCTAAACTGAAAACCGCTATCTCCTTAAGCCTCCCCCCCGGAGCTTCTTCCCCTAAATCGACTACTACCGCCCGCTTTTTTTTATCCCGTTTTAAAAAGTAGGTAGCCGCTAAAAGAGCGTCCAAGCCCGAGGAAAACCCCGAAGAGACAGTACTGCAGGCGCCGGTAAAGTTCAAATCGATAGAAAGCTGGCCTCCTAAATAGGAAATCAGCCCTTTCGGGAATTGAGCCGGGTTTACACCTCTTATGCCTCTGCTTAGATAATTTTCAATCGTATCTTTTCTCGCCCCAAAATTACTAAAAGTAGTGCCCACAAAAATAGCGGTATGGTGGCGATTACCCGCAGTTGCTTTAAAACCGGTATCTTTAAGAAAGGAGGCCACAAAATTGTTGATTCCGTCAGTATCCGCGAAATCCTTTTTTTCAGTCTTTATGCCGGTAACCAGAATACTCATATTTAATACATATACCTCGCCAGACCGTTAAAGTGGTATAAATTTCTATCGCTAGATAATAGATCCTGCCAGCCAATCTTGGCAAACAACAACGGCACTTTGAAAAATAGACAAGACTGCTTGTGCCGGGGCGAGAAACCTGCTCTTAGCAGGATATCCTGATAGCTCTTATGGCTTAAATAGCAGGAGACATTTACAGCCCTATCCCGATTAAAATAACCGAGTGCCTTATAGATCAGTAAAAGAATAGCCTGGGGAAACTTTAAGTCTACCGTAATATCATCAATATAAATATTACGCTGGCGCAACTCGGCCACTACGTAACCGACTATTCTACCACCTTTTCTTGCTTCTGCCATAACATACTTAGCATAGGGGTTACGGGGATACTTCCAGTTCAGAAAATCAGAATCACCATTCATGATGAAATGGTGCTGTGCAGAAATTCTTTCAAAAAAGGCATTGATATCCTTAGCGAAATAATCAATTCTGCGCACTTGAAGGAGTGACGATTTAAGGTCAGGCAACTTCTTTGAAGCCAAAGGCCTAACGAACTCGCAAACCTCCGTAAATTCCTCACAAAATTTATCCATAAATGATTGCTGCACTTCATTGTTGTAGGGAAAACCCAAAGGAAGAAATTTATCCTTAAAGATAAATTTCTCGTAACAACGGGCCAGCAGCAGAAGAAGGCCGGGAAATTGCTTTCTGTACTCCGGGTCGATTATGGCATCGCAGCCGATGATGCCGGACCAGCCCTTTCCATTGAATAAACTCTCGAAAGGCATGTATCCGCTACAGCCAGCTATTTCTCCCCGTTGGCCTCTAATTATAAACAGGTTAAAATCCCGGCCCTCCTCCCTATACGGCCGGTATTTGCTGCGGAAATTATTTGTGTCCAGAGAAACAAAAGTTATGCCGGCAGAGTGCATTCTGGCTATGAATTCCATCAATTCATCTATGCTTTCTTCTGTGCACCTGCTGACTGTAAAATCCGAGATCATACCCTTATCACCATCCTAAAGAAGGTTTTCCCTCCTGAAAAACCTGGTCAGTATTGCCCTTGTATCGGCGGCGCCCGAGAAAAGCCCCTTCCTCATCTGAGACGGCTGGCTCTTTCCCCTCAATTGCTGATTAAGGGCCTTATCCAGCAGGGAAACTTTCAATTTCTCTTCCGGAATAACCCCGCACCGCAGATATCTCTTAGCCAGGACAGCCCTCCATCGCTGCTCCTGGGTGCAGCAAGGGATAAATACCGCCCTTTTGTTCTGACCCAGCAATTTTACAGTGGTATTATAGCCGGCTAAATTTATAGACACAGCCGCTGTTTTAAGATAACGTTCAAAGAGAGAAGGATGAAGAAATTTAAATAATTTCAAATTCTTTATATTCCGGGATAGTTTCTTATACTCATTAAATTCCGCTAAAGAAGTGGCCGGGCCGCAGCTTACCACAAAAAATAAGTCTTTTCTCTGCCGGGCTAAGAGCAAAGAAGAAAGGATTAATTTCCGGCCGAAGACCCCTCCGCCCCGGCTTACCAGTATTAGCTTTTTCCCCTGCCGGTTAACAGGGGGCGGGTTAATCCTCTGCCGGTATAAGTTTCCGGAGCCCTCGGAAATAAATCCGGTAAAGTGTATTTTAGCGGAGAAATCAACAAGTATTTTTCCGGCTAATTCAGCCTTTTTCTTGTCTAAATAGCCGAGGTAATCTTCAAAATACTCCCGGGGAAAATGAATGAGTATCAAATCGTAGTAATTCTTCAAGCATCTATAGGTATCGGCGGTACAGCCGTCTAAATAAGCACTGCTGGAAATTACTTTACAGCCGAATTCATTTTTCAGGTATTTTAAAATGGGAGGGATTTCAAAAGACCAGAAGGCCCGGCCAAAAGGAAAATATTCACTTACAAAAACTTGAGGCTTAAACCTATTTATGATATTTTTTATACGCTTAAGCCGCTCCTTAAGCATAATACCTGCCTGGCCGGAAGAAACTATTCGGTGGTAAAATCCCCGGGTTTGAGGGGTAAAGGTCAACCGTTTGCCCACCGAGAAGGGAAGGGTATAGACCCGCGCATACTCTCTAAAAGGAAAAATCTTCTGGCTCCGGCCGCCCTGAAGTACCGTAATCTCTAAATCGTTCTTAAAAACGCTTTTCAGCTCTTTTATCAGGAAAAATAATCTCGCGGCATGCCCTAAAGTATTGAGGTGGCTATAGTAAAAAGCTATTCGCGCCATATTTATGGTATAATTATAAAGACTTAAATAAAAATTGCAATGGATATTACAATCTACCTCCTGCCCATAATCGTAGTTTTAGGGATAGCAACCAGCTGCACCGATATAGAATTTAAAACCATCCGTAACCGCCATTTACTCTTAGCCCTGGGGTTTACCGGCTTGGTCTATATCTATCTGGTACTCACATCCCGCCTGGTCATTGATTTCATGCTTATCGGCAATGCCTGCCTGGCCGCAAGCCTGGGCTTTATCCTCTATTTACTGAGGGTGTGGGGGGCCGGCGACGGAAAGCTTTTTTTCGTCTATTCCCTGCTGATACCCGCTGGAAAGCTCTCCCTTATTTTTGTTTTTTCCTGCCTGGAGCTGTTTATCAACATCTTCATAGTAAGCCTGGTGAGTCTGGCTTTATTCTCACTTCCGCAAGCAGTAAAAAACTACCGGTTAATTTTCAAAAATCTGTTTGCACTGGCGGTATTGAAAAATGCATTACTGCGGATATTGATAGTTTTTGCCTTTGGCTGGATTCTTTTTTCCGCTATCGGAAAACTGAATCTTCCCTTACCGCTATTTTTTACATTCATGCTCATCTTTATTCTCTACCGGTTAGCCGGCAACCTGATCGTAAAAGCAAAAAAGACAATTCCCCGGAGATTCCAGCTTCCAGCTTTTTTCATCTTGATTATAAGCGGGCTTATTTTAAAAAAAATGATAATACCGGAAACGTTCTCCCTGAGAGTGATGTTAAACTATTCAAAATATATTCTATTTTTCACCTTTCTGGCCCATATATTAGGGACGGTTATCTCGCTGAAAAAAGATACAGGCTCTAAGCGTATTGCTTTTGCTCCATTTATGTTTGCCGGGGCCATCCTGGCTAACACAGAATTTCTCAGTATCATAATCCGGTTCTTCGTTCTGCTTAAAAAATGAAAAACAATAGCCTGCTGGTAAAAACCCTGTCTACAATTCATAAACGCATCGGCAGGGTAAAGAAACTTGATTATCAAATAATAATAAATGCCGACCCGGAAAAAATTACCTTAAATAACCTTAAGCTTCTTCATTTTCTCCTTAATAATTTCGAAGGAAAGTTTTTTATCGTTATAAAAGGGGTTCCTTTTTGCCTTATGCCTACAGCGAAAGAGCACCTGGTTTACCCCGCTAGAAAGGAACTTTCTAACGGGGTTTACGAAAAGGGAAATGAATTTCCCTACCGACAGGACAAAGTATGCCGGCTCTGCGGTTTTAAAAACAGCTGTTGCGGCTGGAGCAAAAAATTTACCAGAATCAGCCGCGAAAAAATACGCCCCCCTAAAGACCTTCCCGGAGAGATTGTATTTGAGTTAACTACCAGCTGCAATTTGAACTGCCTGATGTGCACCAAGATCGCTAAACGGATCAGCATTCCTGAAGAAAAAATAATGGCGGTTCTAAGTGAGGCTAAAAAAATAGGGGTAA
Organism: uncultured Planctomycetia bacterium; assembly: GCA_964420965.1. Classification (GTDB taxonomy): domain Bacteria; phylum Omnitrophota; class Gorgyraeia; order Duberdicusellales; family 4484-171; genus CAYQUQ01. The sequence goes on from CAYQUQ010000029.1 coordinate 11,330, forward strand.
AGGCAGTTCGGTTTACCGGCGGCGAGCCTTTCCTGGATAAGAATATCTACCGGTACCTGACCCGGGCTAAAGAAAAAGGATTTTACGTAATTCTTAATACCACTCTCAGCGTACTGGAAAGAAAGAATATTGCCCGGCTTAAGGGAGTTGTGGATAATATGCTGATTTCCCTCCAGGGCTACAATCAGGCAACCGATAAAAAAATAACCCGGGCTGATTACGACTTTGTTAAGAAAATCCAGAATATATACCAGCTTACCAAATTAATACCCAGGGTAAGGCTAGGAACGGTTATCACCGAAACGTTAGTCAGAGATTTCAAGCAGTACTATCGGCTGGTTAAGAATTTCGATCTGGCTCTGTGGGAATTGTATCGGCCTTTATCCATTAAAGAGCATTCTCCCGCTTATGAATTGAATGTAAGCAAGAACGAGCTTTGCCTGCTCCTGGATAAAATTCGCCACTTAAGAAAGCAGGAACCGAAAATCCCGGTCAAAATAGCCAATCCCCTTCCTTTCTGCCTGGATGAAAGAATGACTGACGCTTGCGCTTTTTTAATCGGAGCTTTAGCTGACGATGGACACTCAAGGATCGTACTTGATGCCCGGGGATTTTTTAAGCCTTCTTATTTCCTGAATAAGAAGCTGGGAACAACTATAGCCAAAGCCTGGCAAAATCCCTGGCTAAAAAAAATAAGAAGCCTTGACTGGCTTCCTGAACAGTGCCAAAAATGCTTCTATCGGAAATGGTGTAAAGGAGGAAGCAGAGTTGCCGCTTACTTATGTTACGGAGATTATTTTAAGCCTGACCCGCTTACGGAGTAGCCTCCGGGGGCTGCCGGGTAAGAAATTGATCCTTATAAAAACCGATTATATTCCCGGTCACCGCGAAGAAATCGCTAGCAGTGAATTGAGGGGAAAACAGTATTTTACAGATACCGCTGGTAATCGGACGGTAATTATCGCCTAACTGATTTACACAAGAAGAAACCTTGCCACTCTTAAAGCCGTGGTAAACCCCTAAGGCTACCTCTGCTTCCATTTCACTGAGCGGAAAAACTTGAAAAGCCCAGTCCGGCCGATAAGTAGCCTTGCTTATCTTTCTGGCACTCCCTCTCTTATAAGCTTCACATATAAGCCGGGCAGTTTCACTCTCTGCCGCCTGACACTTTTCATTAACCGCAGTGCAGGTATCACGTTCTATATCCGATTTAAACCAGTCGCAATTTCCCTTGGCTACCTGAGAAAGGTCGTAGAAACTCTTGGCTCGTCTTAAGCATTCTTTAGGGCTGTCTGACTTCTCGCAAATCGATAGATCGTTATTCCTGACCGCAAAGGCGGCATATAAATTATAAAACCCGTAT
>CAYQUQ010000029.1:12708-21250 GCA_964420965.1 uncultured Planctomycetia bacterium
CTCATTAGTTCTCGCCACACTTTTCTCCGCCCTCTTTTCAATCTCATACCGGGTGGATTCCCGAGATTGCCCTAAAACAGCAACGCCGCCTAAAATTAAAACCGCTATCACCCCTGCGCTTATAAAAACTCTCAGCATCGCTACTCCTTTTTAAGATCTTACCTGTGATTCCGCTTTAAAAATTTAATAACTTTCGTGACTAAAATGGTCTTCGTGACAGGTGGGCGCATAATCATCAAAGTTTACCCCCCCTCCAGCGGGTGTCCGCTCTAAAATAATATGATTGTTACACTGGCTGGTATGGCTTCCTCCGTGTTGGGGAGGAACTGGACCTCCTAAATGCCGGCAAGGAGGACAGACCTGGCCATAAGCTTCACTGTAAAGATGAGAGGAAGCGGCCAAGCTTCCCAGAGTTACTAACCCTATCTTTAATATATTACCCTTTTTCATTTTCCCGGATTCATCTTTTAGGAAAACGGCAAATTCTTTCTTGATATTCTTGAGTTTTCTCATTATTGCCTCCCCTTGTCATCACCCCGTTAGAAATTGGAAATTTCTAACGGGGCTCACACCAGTTATTAAAAATACCCAAAGTTATTTTATCTCGGCTTATTTTGTCTGTCAAGTAATCTAACTGGAAATTGTAAATCTTATAATAGGGAGCTTGGGAGATTTTTACTACCGGGTTCTCCTGCTGGAAGTAATTCATGACCGGGCAGGTCCCTGACCACAGGGTATAAGGCGAAGTGTAATCCCATAACTCCAGAAATGAAGACTGGCAAACCCCCACCAGATTAGGATTTTGCATTACTTTTTCATAAGAATCTCTTAAAACATTGCCCAGCTTAAACAAATCGCTCCTGATCATCCGGGCCTCATCGCAGGTGTAAACATCGCCGTTGGGCATATAAGCTAAAGTGGACCTTCCTCCGCCGCAGGGCGAGGCTAAATCCACATAAAGGGGATCTTTCTTCTTAAGAATTTTCGCAAGCAGAACCTGGGCTATTCTTTCCCGGATAAAAATACCCCGCCGGTTCAATTCCAGTATATAATCCATAGACTCTTTCCAAAATTGATTAAATTCCTCCGGAGTATACCCCAGTTCTTTCCAGCTTTGCGAAGCCCGCTTTAAGGGATTCACAAACCGAAGGGGGATACAATCGACCTTCCATTTTAAGTATTCATCTATAATTTCTTTGGCTAAGACCAAGCTGTATTTAGTAATTGTGGGAAGGATATTTACCCTTTTTTTAAGGCCGCTTCTTTCGTATTCCTGATTGGCCATTTTTATTTTCTTTACTGTATCAGCGTAGGTAGGCCGGCCGTTAGCATAAACCCTCTGCTTATCGTGCAAGCGCTGGGGGCCGTCTAAAGAAGTACAGATATTTACCCCGTGTTTAATAAGGAAGTTTAGCTTTTCTTTATCCAGCAAAGAGAGGTTGCTCACCAGGCTCAGACGGATATCCTGCTTAAACTTACTCTTAGCCTTCTCGGCATTTACAACAAACCACTTTAAAGCATCCCAGCAAAGAAGAGGCTCTCCTCCCTGAAACTCTAAAGTTTTAACCGGTTTATTAGACTTTACCAGAAAGTCTAAAACTCCTGTTGCCGTTTTTACGCTCATCGCAGAACCTTTTTCCTCTTTAGTCTGGCAATATTTACAGGAAAAATTACACTTTTCAGTTAATACTGCTATATGCAGGCCCACGCCAGAGAAAAGATTTGAATTCAGCCGACGGTAAGTATGGATGCGGCTGTTTAGATTAGTTTCATCGATGATTATCCCCTTATCCTTAAGCCTTTTAAACAGAGTTGATTCAGGCTCGACTGAATAAGTATGAATCTTTCTAAAATCTTCCCTGTCCACTATTACCCAGTCTCCCAAGATAGTGGTAAGCAGAAACTTATCTCTTATCCTTTTTGTTTTAAAGGGGGCTGTGGCGAAAGACACTTTCATCTTTTCCGGTTTAAATAGAGAAGGTAATTATATTGTTCGAGAATATTTTTAAGCGGTGAGGAATCTACCCACACCTGCCAATAAGGCGTATTTTTCAGGGAAGATACCTTACTAAAGGCCTCTTTCAGGGAATCTAAGGAGTAAAGGTCTTTGTGGAAGTTGATTTTTGTTTTTTGGCCTTTCTTCTGGATAAGAAAGTGTAGATTATTTGCCATCTACTTCTTTTTTGGTCGGATTATCCTCTTCCAGCTCCTGGACCAACTGCTCGATTTCCTTATCTTCGGCCTCTTGAGCTAAAGAGGGGCTGGCTGAAAACAAGGCCCGCTGAAGGATTGCTTTAGTAACCTCAACATTCTCGGCAGCGCGAGTGAAATAGTGAGCGTAATTTATCAGCTCATCTAAAAACCCCATCCCCAGTTGTTTTAAATCCGCGCCTTTTTTCTTGGGAAAGAGGTAAATTATGACTTCGTCTTTATCTTTATCTAATAGCAGGTAGGCCCGGTCTAAAAATATATACCCGGCCGCATAAATTGTAGGTAAAGTATAAACCTTTTCCTTTACCTGTAATTTTACGCATTTACCGAAATCTTCACAATCCTGGATCTTCAGCTTCGTTTCCATTATTATTTTTAGGTAATCGGCCTGAAGGAAGATTGATTAGGGGTTATGCCAAATTCTTAAGTAAATGTTGCCTTGAGTCCGGTATGCCGGAGCTTCTAAATACAGCCCCCGGGTGTAAACCCGCCCGGTTCCGGCATGCAGGATTATATCCCTGTTTCCGTGTAATCCAGTAAACAGGCCGACATCATCGTCACCGTCACCGCTAAGATTACCGGCAGGGTCAAGGCCGAAGCTCCCGAATTGAAAGGCGTTGGCTGTGGGGTTGACTCCGACGGCCTGGGCCATGGCTAAATCCACAAACTGAACAACTCCCGCAGCCTGCCCCATCTGGAGGATATCGGTCCTTAACACCCGGTAGACCCCGTAAGGAGCCGGATAGTAGGTAGTAATGGTTATTTGCTCGGTCTGGCTGAAGGCCTTATCAGCGAAAGAAATCAGAAGAATCAGGCTCAAAATTAAAATAACTGGTTTCTTATGCATTAGACACCTCCCTTTTTTTCAAAACGCGTCAGTCCTTAACCTTCTAAGAATTATATCACACTTTTACTACTTTCAACAGGTAAACTTTTTGCGGTATTCCCGGGCGGCCTCCACTATTTTCCTTAAGGACTCCACTACCTCCGGAAGCTTGCGGGTCTTTAAGCCGCAATCGGGGTTGATCCAGACATTCTCTTTGCCGAAAACAGCGATGGCCTTATCGATTATCTCTCTGATAGTCTCTTCCTGAGCCGGGTATTTAGAGTGGATATCCCAGACCCCGGGGCCGATGGCCCGGTTAAATTTTACCTTTTTAAAGGCATCGATAATCTTAGCTTTTTCCCGGGCGGCCTCGATGGTGATGACGTCAAAATTCATCTTCATAATCCACTTGATGATTTCGCCGAATTCGGAGTAGCATAAATGGGTATGGGTCTGCACCTGGGGCGGCAAATCCGCGGTAAGGTTAAAAGCGCGGATAGCCCAGCTGAAATAAAAATCGCGTTTGCGTTTCTTTAAGGGAGCGAATTCCTTTATGGCCGGCTCATCAATCTGGATCATCTTGATCCCCTTTTCCACCAGATTCCTAGCTTCGGCATTTAAAGCCGCGGAAAGCTCAAAGGCCACTTCGTAAACCGGGATATCCCGGAGATTATACCCCCAGGCCAGAATAGTTATCGGCCCGGTAAAGATTCCCTTAACCGGCTTCGGGCTTAAACTCTGGGCAAAAAAGGTTTCCTTTAAAGTCAAGGGGTCCTCTCTTTCTACGGGATCATAAACTATCGGCGGCCGGTAAACCCGGGTGCCGTAAGAAGTAATCCAGCCTTTCTCGGTAGTCAGAAAACCCTTTAGCTTCTGGGCGAAGAACTCCACCATATCACTGCGCTCGAATTCTCCGTGCACCAGGGCGTCTAAGCCGATATCCTCTTCCAGCTCAATAAGCTTAAAAATTTTGTTCCGGATAAAACTATCGTATTTATCTAAAGAGGCCTGGTTCTGGCGAAAGGCCAGACGCATTTTCCTTAAACTTTTATCCTGGGGGAAACTGCCGATGGTGGTGGTCGGAAAAAGGGGGAAGTTTAAGGATTTTTTCTGGATTTGTCTGCGCTTAGGGAACTCGCTTTCTCTAAGCGAAAGAGTATCAAAGTGTTTGGCCGAAACTTTTTTAGGGCCGCTGGCCGCCGGGCTGCTCCATTTTTTGGCCGCGGCCGGCTTACCCTGGAAAACTTTCTGGATTAAGTCTAATTCATAGAGCCTTTCTTTAGCGAAACTGATTTTATTTTTTAACTTAGGCGGCAGGTTGGTTTCGTTATCCAGAGTAACCGGAAGGTGGTAAAGCGGTGCACTGTTGGAAACCAGGATATTTTCTTTGCTGATTTTAGCCCGGCGGCGGATAGATTCCACCAATTTTACTTTAAGCGTAATATCCGAGCGCCGGGGAACCCGGCCGTCCACGATACCGCAGATTAACTGTTTATCCCGGGGAAACCCTTGGCTTTTGATAATTTCTAAATTATCTTCTCCGGCTACAAAATCCAGCCCCAGAGAGTGAACCGGCAAATCATAAAGCTGCTTTAAGAAATCAACGCTTTCATAGTAAGTGATCAGGTGCACCTTTAAATCCGGGGGGATGATTTCCCGGTAGGTCTTAACGATCAAATCGACTTCTTTCTCCGGAACATCCAGGCAAAATGCCGGCTCTTCGATATGCAGGGAAGTTGCCCCTTCGCCGGCCAGTTCCTTAAATAACTGCCGGTATACGGCGGCTAAAGCCGCCAGGGTATAGCTGAAACTTTTACTGCTTTTAAGCCTGCTCAATTTCAGGAAAGTATAAGGGCCGATCACAAATAAGGGGTTATCCTTATAGGCAAAGCAGGAATTAAAATAAAATAAAGGCTTGTTCCAGGCCAGGGAGAATTTAGTCTGCCGGTCTAGGAAAGGAACCAAATAGTGGTAATTAGTATTAAAGTATTTCTTAAGCTCTAAAGCCTTCTTGCCCCGGGCATACTCAAAATAGTCCTCGAAGCTCTTAAATTTATAGACCCCCAGGATAAGCGCGGTATCAAAAATATTATCATAATAAGTGAATTCGCCGGTGGGAAATATATCCACATGGTCCTTATAGAAGCTTAAGCGTTCCTGCTCGATACTATCGAGTAAAGACACCAGCTCTTTATCGCTTATTTTCCTCTCCCAGAAGCTCTCGATAACTCGCTTGTATTCTCTGTTTTTACCCAGGCGCGGAAATCCGTAGGCGTATGTCTGCATCCTTACCTCCTAAAATATTAATAAAAATTCGAATCTCGAAATTCGAAATCCGAAACAAATTCTAAATCCGAATTTTTAAACACCCAAACCTTAAAACGTTTTGAAAATTTGAATTTTGGTAATTCGAATTTGTTTCGATATTCGATATTCGGATTTCGGATTTAAACTTATGTTCGTTTTCGGTCTAACGAAGGTGTTGGGAAACTATCTCCACCACCCGCTTATGAACCCGGCCGTTAGAAGCAATATAACCGATTGACTCATAGGATAAGGGTGCGCCGAAAAGGGTACTGGTTTTTCCTCCGGCCTCCTCGATTATACATACCCCCCCGGCAAAATCCCAGGGCCGGTCATGAAACTCGACTGTAAAATCCAGCACTCCTTCGGCCACATAGGAGAGGTGCCGGGCCGACGAACCGAGCATTCTAATGTTAAACACATCCTGGGCCAGATCACCTAAGGCCTTAAGCATGGTTTCCGGCGCGTAACGGATACTGGAATCAAAAGCAATAGAGCACTCTTTCAGGTTATCGCGGGCGGTCACGCTAAGTTTTTTTCCGTTTTTATAAGCGCCGCCGCCGGACTCAGCCGCGTAAAGCCCATCCTCCTCAGGCATGTAAATCACCCCGGCTATAAATTTACCTTTATGTACTATCCCGATGGAAACGCCGAAAATATTGATATTACGGATAAAATTGTGGGTCCCGTCGAGGGGGTCGATTATCCAGAGATAATCCCGGCCAACGCCTTCTTTGCCGCTCTCTTCGGCAATAATCCCGTGCTCCGGGAATTTGGCCTTAATCCGTCCGATAATTAAACTTTCGGCCTCTTTATCTAAATTAGTGGCAAAATCCCGGTCCCGTTTCTTCTCGATCCGGCCGACCTTGCCGAAATTCTGCAACAGAAAACCGCCAGCCTCTTTGGCCGCGGCAATGGCTGTATTCAGAATATCGCTCATTTCACTTTTCCTAACGGCATGATGTACAGCGGGTCTTGGCTGATCTTAAGTACCTTCTTGACTTCCCGATCGTTAAATGCGCCCACGGCTACTGTCCCTAAATGCAGGCTCTGAGCCTGTAAATAGATGTTCTGGCCCACATGGCCGACTTCGATATCCACGTATCTTCTTCCTCTCTCCCGGTAATTGGCAGTGGTAATATTGTAATCGGCACAGATAACTATAACGGCCGCAGCCTCCTTTACCCACCTCTGGCCTAAAGCGGCCTTACCCAGCGCAGCCCGCAAATCCCGGGCCAAAATTAAGCGTAAGGAATGCTCATCATAATCATATCGATAAAGACCTGGTTCTAAATCACTGACCTTGCCAGCTGCCAGATAGATAGTCAAAGGATAGAGGGCCCCGGCCGAAGGCGCGGTCAACCGGCCCCATTTATTTTTACCGTAAGCGGCCCAGAGAACCTGAGAGACCTCCTCTAAACTCAGCGCTTCCGGTAGATACTCTCTTTTAGACCGGCGCTGGTTTAAAACCTGCTCTAAAGCGGTGCGGCCTTGTTTATCCGCCGCCGGAAGGCTGATCGTTTTAGGCGCAGCAGACCCTTCACTCATAACCATCATATTGATAAAAACCGCCAGGGCCGAAAGAAAATACTTCATTTCCGAATTCTACCATAAATAATTAAAAAATCTATCATTTTCGATTTTTTAAAGCCCGCTGGGTTTCGCGTTTAATTATCTTTTCTTTGATTTTTCTTCTCTTATCGTAAACGGCCCGGCCTTTGGCCAAGGCAATCTGGACCTTGGCTATACCCCGGTCATTAAAATAAACTTTTAACGGCACAAGGGTAAACCCTTTCTGGACGGTAAGGCCGATCAGCTTCTTAATTTCTTTTTTATGAAAGAGAAGCTTGCGGGTCCTTTTGGGCTCGGTCTTAAAAAAAGAGCTCTTGGTGAACTCGGGGATATGCATGTTGTATAAAAATGCCTCCCCGTGCTCGATGCGGGCAAAGCTCTCCTCAATAGAACAATTCATGGTCCTTAAAGACTTTACTTCGTTGCCTCGCAAGCTTAAGCCGGCCTCGTAGGTCTCGACGATCTGGTAATCACGCCTGGCTTTACGGTTGGTGGATACTGCTTTCATGTTTAAACCGGCAATCCCGCCGCTTCCAGTAAATACAGCCATCCTGGAATGGTGATTATGCCTAAAAGATGGCTTAAAAATACGCCCTGGGATATAAATTCGCTATCGGCCTTTCTTAAATGGGCGATAATCGGCAGAGAAACCGCCGAAGGCATCGCCGCCTCCAAAACGATAAATACTCCCAGAAGCGAAAAAACCTTAAAATGCATCACCGCGGTAAAGCATACCAGCGGCAGAATCAGTAATTTCAGGATATTGACCCGGGCAAAAAGCCACAACTTCCCGGAAAACCCCTTTAGATTCACTTTAGCCAGCCAGCAGCCCAGAACAACCATGGAGAGCACGAAACTTAACTCCCCGATCATCTTCACCGGTTCGATTATGACCGAAGGGATAAACCGGGCCAGCCGGGCGTAAATCAACAAAAGGGCGATAAGCGTACTGGTTATGGGCGGGGTGAAGATTTCTTTCAGCCGGAACCGTTGCCCTTTGCGCTTAAAAATAAAGAAACTTCCCAGGGACCACATGATAACGTTAAACCCCAAAAGATAAAGAAAAACATAGACTAAGAATTTCTCCCGCACCTGCGGGGCAAACAGAAAAAAGGCGATATTCATCGGTAAATACCCGGCGTTCTGAAAGCTGACCAGGCTGACGGATTCTTTTTTGAATTCACGCTCCTTAAAGGAGGCGAGAAGACCTAAAAAATATCCCCCCAGAAAGATAGCGGCGCTGAGGAAGATAAAAATCCAGAGGGAGTGGGCCAGCACTATTGTTGAGCTCTCCACCAGATAGGAAAAAATCAAAAACGGAACGGTAAAATTGATCACAAAAAGGGTCAAAAAACGCAAAATCCCTTCCTGGATAATGCTTTTTTTATAGAGGAAAAAACCGAACAGGGCCACTAAAGACAGTTTAATTACGGCTAAAGCAACTATGCTCATCGTAAAATTATAACATAGGATACTAAGTTAACCAAAAGAAAATAGTTCAGCAAAAGCCGGTTATTTGGTATAATCGTGGGACAGACCCCAATGGGGTCTGTCCCGAATTAACTTGCGCGGGTGGCGGAATTGGCAGACCCTATTTCGCCCTTGGAATAAGAGATCAACGGTTTGGCG
>CAYQUQ010000030.1:0-19877 GCA_964420965.1 uncultured Planctomycetia bacterium
ATTTTCCATTAAATGCGCGCTCCTTCAAAACTTTTTATATACCACTGATAAGTCTGCTTAAGACCTTCTTCTAAAGAGGTTTTGGCCTTAAAGCCTAAACTACTAAGTCGAGATACATCCAATAATCTCTTAGGTGCGCCATCAGGCTTTGAGGCATCAAAAATAATATCTCCTTTGTAGCCAATTACCTTTTTAACTAACTCTGCTAAATCTTTTATCGATATATCCTGGCCCGCCCCCACATTAACAATAGCTGAATTAATATTTGCCTCCATAAAAAAGAAAATTGCCTCGGCAACATCATCAGCAAAGATAAACTCCCGACGGCAACTTCCTGTCCCCCAGATAGTTACCGTAGGACTCTCTGATGTTTTTGCTTCATGAAATTTTCGGATTAAAGCCGGGATAACATGGGAATTGTTTAAGTCAAAATGGTCGTTTATCCCGTAAGTATTAGTCAGGATAAGAGAGTTAAAATCTGTTCCGTACTGGCGATTGTAGGCTTCACACATCTTTATTCCGGCAATCTTAGCTACAGCGTAAGGCTCATTGGTAGGTTCGGGATACCCTGAAAGCAAATACTCTTCCTTCATGGGCTGAGGGCAAATTCTAGGGTAACTACAAGTGCTGCCGAAAAATAAAAGTTTTTTTACCCCAAAAGCATATGCGGCATGAATAATATTGGTCGCAACAGCTATATTGTCATAAATAAACTCGGCCGGATATGTACTGTTGGCGCCAATTCCGCCTACTTTTGCGGCCGACAAAATAACGCACTCCGGCCTTTCTTTTTTAAAAAAATCTTCGGTCTCTTTCTGGCGGGTAAGATCTAACTCTTTATGAGTCTTTACCAGACAATTTGTATATCCTTCTGTTTTAAGTTTGCGCAAAATAGCTGAACCGATAAGCCCAGCATGGCCAGCAATATAAATCTTCGCTTCTTTTTCCATTAGCATCCCGCTATTTTTTTCTCGATCCACTTAACTTCCTTCTGATACCATTCAACAGTATTCTTTACTCCAGTTTCAAAATCCACTTTGGGCTCCCACCCTAACCGGCGAAATTTTGAGCTGTCCAGAGCGTATCTAAAGTCATGACCGGGTCGGTCGCTAACAAAATCTATAAAATCCTCAGGCTTATTGAGTATGCTTAAGATTCGTTTTGCTACCTCGATATTCTGCCTTTCAAATCCCGACCCGACATTATAAATTTCGCCAATTTTTCCTTTTTCGAAAATTAAAGCCACTGCGGCTACGCAGTCAGTAACATAAAGCCACTCTCGGCAGTTTAACCCCCGGGCATAAACCGGGATTCTCTCATCTACTAACACACTGCTTATTGCTACCGGTATAAACTTTTCCGGATATTGCCAGGGTCCGAAGTTATTACAGGGGCGAACAACTATGGCTGGAAGGTTATAAGTACGAATATAAGCTTTAACGAAGAAATCTGCGGCGGCTTTACTGGCTGAATAAGGGGAGTTAGGAGCTAAAGAAGACTGTTCGGTAAACTTACCTTCTTGGATTTCGCCGTAACACTCATCGGTCGAAATCTGAATGAATTTCTCTACTTTGTACTCACGGGCACAGCTTAATAAATTAAGCGTACCCCGGATATTTACCTCTTCAAATATAAAAGGGTCTTTTATGGAATTATCGACGTGGGTTTCGGCGGCAAAATGCAAAACACTATCTATTCCATAAGAAAACGCCTTTTTGATATCATTAACTTCCCTTATATCCCCTTTAATAAAATGATATCTCTTGTCGTTCTCGATATCTTTTAGTCTTTCTAAGTCGCCAGCATAACTTAAATTGTCAAGATTAAATACCTGAAAATCTCTATTCTGAAGCAAGTGCCGGATGAAATGAGAACCAATAAACCCAGCTCCACCAGTTATTAAAATATTCCTACACATAACTAAAACCTATATCTGCTTCAGCCAACGAAGGCCAGTTTTTATCCCTTGCCGATAAAATCGGATTATTAACCAGCCAGGATATCCCTATTTTGGGATCGCTCCAGATTATTCCTCTATCGTGTTCGGGCGAATATTCGTGGCTGCACCGGTATACGATTTCGGTATCGTCCTCCTGGACGCAAAATCCATGCGCAAAGCCTACCGGGATATATAACATGGACTTATTTTTAGCGGAAAGAATGGCCGAAACCCACTTCCCAAAGGTAGGAGAACCTCTGCGTATATCTACGGCCACATCCAGCACACTGCCGGATATCGTCCGTACCAGCTTTGCCTGTTCACAGGGTTTCTTTTGAAAATGCAACCCCCGGATTACTCCTTTTGAAAATGATTTGGAGTGATTATCCTGAACAAAATGGTCTTTTATCCCGCAGGAAGAAAATTCGCCATATTTATAGATTTCCATAAAAAATCCTCTTTCATCACTGAACACTTGAGGCTTAATCAAAACTACATCGGGAATATCCAGGCGCTTAAAACTAAAAGGCATTTATTTGTCCTCGTTTAAAATATTTAATAAATACTCTCCGTAATTAGTATTTATCTGTCGCGCCAGTTTCTTAAGCTGCACATCGTTTATGTATCCCATGCGATAGGCTATCTCTTCAATGCAGCCTACTTTCAACCCCTGTCTGTCTTCGATGGTCTTGATAAACATGGAGGCTTCGATTAATGAGTCATAAGTTCCGGTATCCAGCCAGGCATAGCCTCTGCCCAATAATTTTGTACTTAATTTTCCTCGCTTAAGATACTCGCTGTTAACATCGGTTATTTCTAATTCCCCCCGGGCCGAAGGCTTAAGCGATTTGGCAATATCCACTATATTATTGTCGTAAAAATACAGGCCGGTTACGGCCCAGTTTGACTTTGGTACGGGGGGCTTCTCTTCAATAGATAGAACCTTACCCGCGGAATCAAACTCAATAACTCCGTATCTCTGGGGATCCTTAACGTAATAGCCAAAAATAACCGCGCCTTCCTTAAGCAAAGCCGCCTCTTTCAAAAAGTCGGACAAATTATGCCCGTATAAGATGTTATCCCCTAAGATCAAACACACTTTATCGTCCTTAATAAACTCTTCTCCTAATATAAAAGCCTGAGCGATTCCTTCCGGTCTTTCCTGGACCAGGTAAGAAAAGGTAAGCCCTAAGTCCTTACCTTCACCTAATAAATCTTTAAAGCGGGGAATATCCTTGGGGGTGGAAATTATAAGAATATCTTTTATTCCGGCCAGCATCAAAACTGATAAGGAATAGTAAATAAGCGGTTTGTCGTATACGGGAAGCATCTGTTTACAAACCCCTTTGGTAATCGGGTAAAGTCGGGTGGCTTTGCCGCCGGCTAAAATTATTCCTTTCATGATTATTTAACCACCCTCTGTTCTAACTGCTCCTTTATCCAGCAGTAAGTTTTTTCTAAACCTTCTTCTAAACTTACCTGAGGTTCCCAATTAAGAACCTCCCGCAATTTGGTATTGTCGCTGTTTCGGCCCCGGACCCCCTGAGGTTTGGTCAAATCGTGCCGCTTTCTTATTTTCTTCCCAGCAATTTTAGCAACTATACCTACCAACTCATTTATGGTAACCAGTCTGTCCTGACCCAAATTAAGGGGCTGGGTATAATCCGACTGCATCAGTCGAAAGATTCCTTCAACGCAATCGCTAATGTAACAATAGGATCTAGTCTGGTTACCGTCACCCCAGACCGCTATCTCATCTCCGTCTTTCGCCTTGGCAATCTTACGGCAAATAGCAGCCGGGGATTTCTCCTTACCTCCCTGATAAGTACCCAGAGGCCCAAAAATATTGTGGAACCGTACCGAGTGAGTTTTAAAGCCGAAATCCTGGGTGTAGTACTCACAGGCCAGTTCCGCAAATAACTTCTCCCAGCCGTAACCCGGCTCAGCATCAGCAGGGTAAGCATCCTCTTCTTTTAGCGGTTTTACATTCGGGTCTTTCTGTAAATACTGAGGATAAATGCAAGCTGAACTGGTATAAAGGTAATTTTTTACTTTTGTCTGGCGGGCTGCTTCTAACATATGCAGGTTAATCAGGGCGTTATTTCTTAATAGTGCCGCGTGGAAAGCGGTGATATAGCCGATACCGCCCATATCCGCGGCCAGCTGATACACTTCGTCTATGCCCTCACAGGCGCGTTTGCAGTTTTCAAACTCCCGTAAATCTAACAATTGAAAATCATCGGCGGCTGTTTTTTCAAACTCGGGATTTTTTATATCTACGCCTCTTACCCAGTAATCCTTCTTCTTTAAATATTTTACGAGATGATGGCCGATAAATCCTCCGGCGCCGGTTACCAGAATCCTTTTACTCTGCATCACTTCCTGCTCCTTTCAGCTCGGTATAGACTTCTTGAGTTTCAGCCTTCTGGTTGTCGGGCTTAAGCTGTTCACGCAACTTATCCCATTCGTTTCGAATATAGTAATACTCTAACTCTTTCTTCTTTAAAAAATGGTAGGTAAGACTTATCTTCTCTTTAAACCCCCGCTTAGTAAGAATATACTTTACCTTATTAAGCTTATTCCTGTTCCGGGAGAAGCTTCTGGCTTTAATCAGGTTTTTCTTAATCAAAGATTTTAAAAGATAGTTGGTCTTACCCAGAGAGATTTCAAGGTGTTCGGATACGTCTCTCTGGCTTAAATCGCCTTTGGAGGAAAGAAGCCTTAAAATATTGAGGATATCTTCTTTTAAGGTATGAGGGCTATTTTTGGACATTAACTTTTATAGAACTTTATCTAATTTTCCTGTTCAAATATTGAACATTATTATATATTTTCGAGAGGAATTGTCAAATATTTTTAATTAAGGAGGTTTTAACGCTTTGCCAATTGATGTTCAATACTTGAACAGTCTCATGATACCCCTTTCCTTCTGCCTGTCAACATATTTTTAGAGGCCGGAAATCGCCTTTGTTTTCAGCTAGATTTTACCTTCGGGAAGCGGCGGCGGGTTTTAAAGCTGTTTGTTTGAATCGGGGAAAACGCTTTTTAAAGGTCCTGCAGCCATGATTTTTTCGGCACATATCCTTTATCGACCAGATATTTAAACGCTTTCCGGGCACATTCTTCCTTGGTTGCGGTATTGGTGTCGATGATCAATTCCGGGTTCACCGGCTCTTGATAAGGAGCGGAAACCCCGGTAAAATCCTTTATTTCACCGGCTTTAGCCTTTTGGTAAAGCCCTTTAGGATCTCTTTTCTCACAAACGGAAATATCGGCCTTGATAAATACCTCGATAAAATCACCCTCATTTAAAAGGTTTCGGGCCCGGTCGCGATCCCGGCGGTAAGGGGAAATAAAAGAAGTTATGACCAAAAAACCGGCATCGGCGAACAGCTTGGCCACTTCCCCGACCCGGCGGATATTTTCCTCTCTCTCCGCAGGTGAAAAACCCAAATCTTTATTCAAACCGTGCCTTACGTTATCCCCGTCTAAAACATAAACATTCAGCCCGGTCTCAAATAATAGCGCCTGAAGCTCCACGGCGATAGTGGACTTCCCCGCAGAAGGAAGCCCGGTCATCCAGATAACCGCACCCTTATGTAGATTTCTTCTCTCCCGGTCCTGCTTGGATATTCCGGTCTCGTGCCAGATAATATTGGTGCTTTTTATTTTTACCCTGGCCTTCTCCTGATAATAGACCGAAAGAATTTCAGCTACGGGCTTGCGCATGATTCTTTCATCGATATCCTGGCCCGCCTTAAGCTTTCCTCTTAGTTCCTTTCCGGAAATAGAGACTTGACGATAGCCTTTATCCTTAAATTCTTTAACCAGACCGACCCGGCCGATCTCTTCAAAGTAAGCGGCAAAGCCGACCTTGAGCGGCTTGATGGAGAGTTCGCCGCTAAGATGGTCAAATTTATCCTGGGCCTCAAAATCCCCCCACAAGGCCGCTCCGTCGTCAAAATGGGCGTCGGCATGTTTTCGCCCGATCACAATATCGGTAAAACCGTAATTCTGCCTGTAGATAACGTGCATGATTGCTTCTTTGGGGCCGGCGTAGAACATCTTCATATCCAATCCGATAAGCAAAAACTGATCGTTTAAATCATAGCCTTTACTTTTCCAAAAATCTAAATCTTTATCCTGGTATCCTAAGAGTTTATTTTCAATCAAAGCCTCGTATGTTTTCATCCGCACTGCAGCCGGGATATCATCGGCCTTAAGCGCCCCTACTAAAGGATTTAATACCACTCCGGAAAAGAAGCCTTTGCGGGTAAGCTGTTCTATGCCGTAAACCAGGGCGTATTCGTGGGCCCGGTGCAGGGCATTTCGGGTCTGAAAAGCCACTATTCTTTCCCAGCCTCTTTCGCGAAATAAATTTCGGGTTTCCTCGGGATTCAACATATACTTGCCATAGACCGGGTGGTTAAGGGCGGGAAGGGCCCAGATATTTCCGCCTAAAAGATAATCCCGGGGGTCATTGTTTACGATATACGGACCGGGATGATCCTTCCTTTCGGTGCCGTAAACCGACTTATTGTACACTTTCTTATCAAAAGGGTAGATATCTGAAATTTCCAAAATCCCGACTATCACTCCGTATTCATTCTTAACCGCCACCGGCTCGCCAATTTTAAAATTCTCAGCCTCCTGTTTTGAAACCGGAAAAGCCAAAGGTATTGTCCAGGCATATTTTTTACCGCCCCGCTCGATAACTTCCTCCTCTAAAACCTTATAAAATTCAAGCCTACCCATGGGTCCTTCCAGAGGAGAAAGGGCGCCGTCGGCAATCCGGTAAAATATAGAAACATCGGCGTTACTGATAGTGTAATTTTTATACTTTAAGGCCTTCTGGATAAAAGACTCCCTCTCGAATTCAGGAACGATGCGGTTTATAAGCTTTCCGCCTCCGTGAGGCGCGGGCAAAACATTCTCCATGATAAAATAACCTCCTGACGTTGATAAAAGACACAAAAAATGTTTTTAACTTTCGAAAAACGAGCGAATAGTTCTGACGATATATTGAATTTTATCCTTTTCCAAAAAAGGATAGATAGGCAAACTCAAGATTTTCCCTAAAACCAATTCCAGCCCGGTAAGGTTACCCGCAATTTTTGCCTTCTTAAATGCCTTCATCCGGCAAAGCGGTACCGGATAATAAATGCGTGACTCAATCCCCCGGGAATTTAAATAATCCAGAAACTCATCCCGGCCTGAGGAAACCTGGATGGTGTAAAGATGATAAACGTGTGTAACTTCTTGGGGTAGATAAGGAATTTGAATCTGCTTTAAGCCTTTTAAGCCCACGCCGTACTCTTTGGCTATTTCTCTCCTTAAAGCATTGAACTTATCAATCGCGGTCAGTTTTACCGAAAGAACGGCCGCCTGCATTGAATCCAGACGCGAATTGAAACCCAGAAGAGATGCATCATATTTTTCTACTTCGCCGTGATTCCTTAAGTACCTTATTGATTCGGCTAGCTTAAGGTTACCGGTAGCAACTAACCCCCCGTCACCGAATCCTCCTAAGTTCTTGGAAGGAAAAAAGCTAAAGCTCCCGCAATCTCCCCAGGTGCCTAATTTCTTTCCTTTAAAAGCGCCTCCGAAAGCCTGGGCCACATCTTCAATCACAAATAAATCGTGCTCTTTGGCTATGTTTAGGATTTTATCCATGGCACAGGCCAGACCGTAGAGGTGAACCGGTAAAATTCCCACCGTATTTTTGGTCAGGGCTTTTTTTATTTTATCCGGATCAATATTGAAAGTATCGGGGTCTATATCCACAAATACCGGGGTCGCACCGCTTCTTAAAATAGCTTCGGAAGTAGCGATAAAAGTAAAAGGTGTGGTAATAATCTCGTCTTGCCGGTCAAAGTATTCTTTGCCCTTAATTTTTAAAGCTAAAGCGCTTAAGGCCAGAATCAAGGCGTCGGTTCCCGAGGCCACGCCCACAGTATATTTTTGCCCCAGATATCCGGCGATATCCTCCTCAAACTTAATAACTTTTTGGCCGAGAATCCACTGCTGCGACCGCAGACAATCTTCAATCTGCTGACCGATATCCTTTTGTAACAATTCATATTCCTTTTTCAAGTCAAAAATGGGGATCTTCATTGTGCCTTAAGTTTTTCCTTAAAATAGGTTATAGCCTTTGCCAAACCTTCTTTAAGAGGGATTTGCGGCTGCCAATTCAACAATCTGCTGGCCTTGGATATATCCGGGCATCTGCGTTTAGGGTCATCTTCGGGTAAAGATAAAAATTTTATCTGCGAATTTGAATTGGTCAATTTTAAAACTAAATGCGCTAAATCGATGATTTTAAATTCGGAAGGATTCCCCAAGTTTAGGGGAAGTTTATAATCGATATTCATGATCTCGGAAATGCCGCTGACCAAATCATCGATATAGCAGAAAGAGCGGCTCTGGCTTCCTTTTCCGTATACGGTAAGGTTTTGCCGTCTTAAAGCCTGCACAATAAGGTTTGAAATCACTCTTCCGTCGTCAATCTGCATATCCGGCCCATAGGTGTTAAATATTCTTACCACTCTTACGTCTAAATTATGCTGACGCATATAAGCGTAAGTCAGGCTTTCGGCGGCGCGCTTACTTTCATCGTAGCATCCCCGTACCCCGACGCAATTCACGTTTCCCCAATACTCTTCGACCTGGGGGCAGATTAAGGGGTCACCGTAAACTTCGGATGTAGAAGCCAGAAAGAATTTTGCACCCTTATTTTTAGCTACGCCTAAGCAATTATGAGTACCTAAAAGGCCGGATTTAAGCGTTTTTATGGGGTGCGTGAGGTAGTATTTAGGGGAAGCAATGGAAGCCAGATGAAGAACCCAGTCTAAATTATCGTCTAAATACAAGGGGAGGGATATATCATGCTCAATGAGTTGAAATTTAGAGTTTCCGGATAAATCTGCGACGTTATCTCTGGAACCGGTAATAAAATTATCCACACAGATTACAGAATCCCCCCGGTTAAGAAACTTGCGGCATAAATGCGAGCCAATAAACCCGGCTCCGCCGGTTATTAAAATATTCACCTTGAATACCTCAGCCTTTTATACCATTCAATTGTCGTCTTGAGCCCTTCTTTAAACTGAGTTTGGGCTTTGAAACCGAATGCATGGTAAGCTTTGCTAACATCTAGATTTCTCTTTGGCTGGCCGTCAGGTTTAGAAACATCCCAGATTATTTTACCTTTAAAACCAGTAAGTTTAACAATCAAATCGGCTAAATCTTTAATCGAAATTTCAAAACCTGAACCTAAATTTACCGGTTCAGGACTATTATATTTCTCAGCCGCTAAAATTATAGCTTCGGCAGCATCTTCAACATATAAAAATTCCCGGGTTGGTTTGCCGGTACCCCAGACAACTATCTCTTGATCATTATTATCTATAGCCTCAAAACACTTCTTTATTAAGGCCGGAATAACGTGTGAAGTCTTGGAGTTGAAATTATCTCGTGGGCCATATAAATTAACCAACAGGAGAAATATTGAATTGAATCCGTATTGCTGCCGGTAGCTTTGAGATTGGACTAAAAGCATCTTCTTAGCCAAGCCGTAAGGGGCGTTGGTTTCTTCGGGATAACCATCCCACAATTTATCTTCGGTAAACGGCACCGGTGTAAATTTAGGATAACAACAAATAGTCCCTAAGGCTACGAATTTCTCTACACCAAACTCCTTAGCTTCATGCATAAGCGGAATGCCCATCATTAAATTATCATAAAAAAATTCACCGGGTTTTTCTTTATTAACGCCGATTCCGCCTATTTTTGCCGCTAGATGTATTACAATGTTAGGGTTAGCATCCCGGTAGGCCTGCTTTATCGCCTCCAGCTGAACTAAATCGTAATCTTTTCTTTTGGGAATAAAAATATCCTTACATCCCTGCTGTTTTAATTTTTCAACCACATAAGAGCCAAGAAACCCGGCGCCGCCAGTTACCATCACTTTCTTACTCTGCCAAAATTGTCTAGTTGAGTCCATTAAAATCCAACCGGTCTTTAAACCTGCCTTTGCCAATAATCCAACACCTCTGCAAGTGAGCGGGAAAACGTATATTCTTTTTGGAAACCAGTATCCTTTT
This sequence comes from uncultured Planctomycetia bacterium, assembly GCA_964420965.1. Lineage (GTDB taxonomy): Bacteria > Omnitrophota > Gorgyraeia > Duberdicusellales > 4484-171 > CAYQUQ01. Next base: position 10,042 of record CAYQUQ010000030.1, read on the forward strand.
GTAATTTCTCATAAGAACCAATAATCACGGGGTTTTCAACCGGACGCATAAGAACCGGATCGACTTCTACAAAGATATTTGTCTCTGCTTTTTCCTGTAATAGTTCAAGGACAGCTGACAATTTATGACCTTCACCAGAACAAACATTATAGACCTCACCAACCTTTCCTTTATGTAATAACAAATCATAAGCTCTCACAACATCGCGGACATCAATAAAGTCTCTTATTACATCGAGATTGCCGCAAACGATTTTATCTCGCTTTCCTTTCTTTGCTTCTACGATCTGTTTGGCTAAGCTGCTTACCACGAATACCTCTTTTTGACGAGGGCCTATATGGTTAAAGGAACGTGTACAAATAACTCCGATATCATAGCCAGCTGAATATACTCCGGAAATTTGCTCCTGGGCAACTCGGGCCACAGCATAGGGGCTGGTGGGATTGAAAGAAACTTTTTCGGTTAAGGGAATGTCTTTCCCGTCTGCTGCTCCATATTCCTCAGAAGACCCTATCGAAAGAATTTTTGTTTCCTTGCTTGATTCCCGCACTGCCTCAATTATATTTAAAAAAATATTAGTATTATTGACAAAGCACTCGACAGGATTCACCCAACTATAGGCGACGGAACTGTAAGAAGCTAAGTTGACAATATAATCTGGTTTAGTTCTTTTTACCAGCTTTAATATAAATTTCTTGTCTAAAATGGATTTGCGGTAGAATTCAACCTTTTTTTTGAGGCGATTTTCTAAAAAATAGAATTGCGGAAGATAAATATCAACACCGATAATTTCTGAGTCTAAGTCCCTATTGAGAAGATATTCAACGTAATGACCGCCGACAAAACCAGAGATTCCCGTAATTAGATATTTCATTTTTTATAGCTAATCTGTTTTCCACCATTTATCGGGAAATTTCTGCTGCAAAATTTTATCGCCTTCACCAACCGGATCAATGCCTGCTGCGCGCATATCAGCATCAACCATAATCTTAACTAAATCACTAAAGGTAACTCTTGGTTTCCAGCCTAAGACATCTTCGGCCTTAGCTGTATCGGCAAGAAGCTCCTCAACTTCAGTAGGACGAAAATAACGTTCGTCGATTTTCACGTACTTCTCCCAATCCAAACCAACATATAAAAAAGCATCTTTTACAAACTCTTCTACCGCATGCTGTTGAGATGTGCCGATGACAAAATCGTCGGGCTTAGCTTGTTGGAGCATTTTCCACATTACTTCAGTATACTCAGGTGCATAACCCCAATCCCTTTTTGCCTTGAGGTTGCCCAGATATAAACAATCCTGCTTTCCGGCTAAAATAGCGGCTATTGCCCGGGTAATTTTTCTAGTAACAAAGGTTTCACCTCGACGAGGACTCTCGTGGTTGAAAAGTATGCCATTTGAAGCAAAGATACCGTAGCCGTCACGATAGTTCCTGGTCATCCAGTAAGCATAGACCTTTGCCACTGCATAAGGGCTACGGGGTAAAAACGGGGTATCCTCGTTCTGGGGAGAAGGAGAACATCCAAACATTTCGCTCGAAGAAGCCTGATAAACCTTTGCCTTTAATCCACTTCTACGTACAGCTTCAAGAAGACGTACAGTACCTAAAGCTGTGATCTTTCCTGTATGCTCGGGTATATCAAAACTTACCCGTACATGACTCTGGGCGCCCAGATGATACACCTCGTCAGGCTTAATATTGTAAATAACACTTGCAATTATTTCGTTATCTGATAAGTCTCCGTAATAAAGAAAAAAACGATTCTTTTTCTCATGAGGATCCCGATAGATATGATCAATACGACCGGTATTAAAAGTGCTGGCCCGTCTGATGAGTCCATGGACTTGGTAACCTTTCGATAGCAAAAATTCAGCTAAATACGAACCGTCTTGTCCAGTAATTCCGGTAATAAATGCTTTTTTCATCAACTAACCTCCGTAAACCAAGCCACGGTTTTTTTTAATCCCTGGTAAAAATCAACTTTAGGTTTGAAGCCTAATGATTTTTCTGCTTTCTTAATGTCAGCCTGAGTCTTTCGCAGGTCACCGGGACGCAGCTCTAAATAGACTGGCTCTATATCTCTGGCAGTTATCTCCTTAAGCAACTTAAGGAGATAATTTACAGAGTAAGGGTTACCGCTGGCTATGTTAAACACCTCTCCGGCGATATTTTCCTTCACTAAAGCTAAAAGATTAGCATCCACTACATTATCAATATAGCTGAAATCTCTTTCCTGATTACCATCTCCATGAATTGGCGGTTGCTTCCCTCGGAGCAAGCAAGTTATGAATTTAGGAACTACAACCGCGTATTGATTCTCTAAGGATTGGCGTGGACCAAAAACATTAAAATAGCGCAGGGATACAACTTCTAAATTGTATAATTTACTAAAAATATAAGCATAGTGCTCCCCGATGAGCTTAGTTGCAGCGTAAGGAGAAATCGGCCTAGTCAGATCGTTTTCTTTTTCAGGAAAACTATCAGTTTCTCCATAAACTGAACTGCTCGAAGCAAAAACTACACGTTTAACACCGGCTGTTTTAGCTTTAGAAAAAAGATTTAAGGTTCCATTAACATTAACTCGATTATACTCAAGCGGCATCTCTACAGACTTAGGAACACTTCTTAAGGCTGCCTGATGAGAAATCAAATCGACCCCTTCTAGGGCTTTTTCTAAAATAGCCTGATTAGTAAAATCACCCTTGATGAATTTTATTTTTCCTAAATTAGGTTCTAAATTTTCTATCTTTCCGGTTATAAGATTGTCTACCACAACTACTTCTGTACCTTCAGCTATCAGCCGATCAACAACATGAGAGCCAATAAATCCGGCTCCGCCGGTTACCAATACTTTTTTTCCTTTAATTTTATCTGACATGAAATTCTCAGTAGGGGCCGCAGATCTGCGGCCCCTACAGTTTTACTACGTTATCATAATTCTTTTTATAAACATTGCGGGTATCAAAAATGAGCCGGGCTTCTCTCTGCAGCATGGCATAATTAACTCCCGAATGGTCGGTAGCAATGATCAGGCAATCGTATCTTTGGATATTGCGCTTGATCAAATTAACTCTCCTTAGGTTGATATTTCCGATCTTTAAATAAGGGATCAAAGGGTCGAAGAAATGCAGTTTCGCTCTTCTTTTTTTTAACTCTTCGATTATATCCAGAGCCGGAGATTCTCTTAAATCTTTGACGTCTTTTTTATAGGTAACTCCCAATATTAATACCTGCGCTTTTTCGACGGGAATCCGGCGTTCTTTCAAAAGCTTTTCTACGCGGTCCGCCACATATCGCGGCATGAAGTGATCCATATAAGAAGCTAAATCAATCATTTTGGTCTTAAATCCCAGTTTTTTTGCTTTCCAGGAGAGATATACCGGGTCGGCCGGGATACAATGCCCACCAATGCCCGGGCCGGGGTAAAACGGCATAAATCCAAAAGGTTTTGTCTTTGCGGCGGCAATTACCTCCCAGATATTTATCCCCAATTTATGCGCCACCATGGCGAATTCGTTCACTAAAGCTATATTTACCAGGCGAAAGGTATTTTCCAGGAGTTTTGCGCTCTCCGCTACTTCCGGATTGGAAACGGTAAAAACCTTGGTGATGCCTGAATATAATATCCTGGCCAGCTGCGTTGACTTTACAGAAAAGCCACCCACAATTTTGGGTATTCTGGTTAAGGTAAATTTCTTATCGCCGGGATTGACGCGTTCCGGGGAAAAGCAGAGAAAAAAATCTTTTTCTGCAGTTAATCCGGATTTTTTTAAATTGGGCAAGAGAATTTCGCGGGTCGTGGTCGGAAAGGAAGTGCTTTCCAGAATTATCAGTTGCCCGATTCTTAAATGTTTTTTTATCGTCTTGCCGGCCCTGACCACATAGGAAATATCGGGAATTTTCACTTTTCTTAAAGGCGTGGGGACGCAAATTATGATTACGTCTGAATCTCCGAGGACCCTTTCGTCGGCAGTCGGCAGAAACTTTTTCTTTTTAATTAACCCCAGAATATCCTTGGGCTCAACATCAACTATATATTGCTGGCCCGTCTTTAACTTGTCGATTCTAGTACGGTTACTGTCGAGACCATAGATAAAATAATTTCTTTTGGCAAAAGCGCAAGCCAAAGGAAGGCCTACGTAACCTAAACCGATAATGCAAATTTTAGCCTTCTTTTCTTCTATTTTTTTCCTGAGTATTTTATAGCTGTTCACTTTCCCATTCCAATATACTCAAACCCAAGATTGCGGATATGGTCTCGATCAAATATGTTTCTGCCGTCGGCTATAAAAGGGTACCGCATCAACTTTTGGATTCGCCGTAAATTAAGTTTCCTAAACTCTTCCCATTCGGTAAGAACACACAGGCAATCGCAATTGCGCACCGTCTCGTATGCAGTTTTGCCAAATTTTATTTTCGTTGTATTTTTAAAGATTTCTCTGGCCTCACTTTCAGCCTGGGGATCGTAGAGAGCCAGGCTCGCGCCCTGCTTTAAGAAACTATCCACGATATCGATTGCAGGAGCAAACCGCATGTCGTCGGTATCCGGCTTAAAAGAAAGGCCCAAAACAGCGATTTTTTTATCTTTAAGAACCCATAAATGCTCTTTTACCTTTTCCACAAAACAATGACGTTGTTCATCGTTGATCTTCCGGACTTCTTTGAGCAAGTCAAAATTATACCCTAACTTTTTTGAAATATAAGTAAAGGCCTCGATGTCTTTGGGAAAGCAATTATGAACAACTATACCCTCGGACGTAATAAAAGTATTTGTGTCTTTAACCTCGAGTGAATATACATTTTCATCACTGTAATAACTATTGATTTTTTTAACTTTTACTGTACAGAAATCTTTACTAATTCTTCTATAACCTGTAGGCCTGATGTATCTTTTAAAACTTTGTAATCTTAAATCTATTTTTTCTTGAACTTTTTCATCCTTAAACAAGGGCAATAATTTTATCTGATCATGGCCGGAAACCCTAATCCCATAAGCAAGGGCTTTTGACTTAGCTGAACGAAAAGTTCTTAAATGAGGGACTATGCCTAAAGAATGAAACAAAACCACTAAGCCGTCTTTTAAGTCCTTGCTCACGGTTCCGTACTCATAACTCACACTAGGAGTATAAGATGGGAAATATACATAACCATCGCCCCGATGAATAGATGAAAGAAAAGTCAGCTTATCATCTTTGGGCAAGGAGAATATATGAAAAGGTATAGAAGCATCATAAGAATTGCCGCCACACTTTAATATGTTTTTTAACAGATAAGCAAAAATTCTGGAGCTAGTTGTAATCCTAAGTGCTCTGTCTTGTTTTATATTTCTTAGACTGTACCGGATGTGTAGATATTCTAAGGCGCTTGTTACCTCTTTAATGTAGCTACCTTCTTTCTCGTTAAAAGTAAAAACTATTCTCTCTCTTCGGCCTCTTTCTGTTTGCTCAGCTGTAATGTGTCCCTCGCTCAAATAATACCCTAGCAATTTCAAAACTCTTCTATCTAAATCAAATTTTGCCCTAATATAAGTGGGCCTACCTTTTGTTGTAAATAAAAGTAACTCTTCTCTCGAAAAGCCGTCTAGTAATCCATTCTTCTCTAAAAATAGATAATCCTTCATCATAAGATAATTCTTTCGCTTAAAATCGTGGATTCTCCAAGAAGGATATCTTTTTCTTTCTTTTAGTAATTTAAAAGCTCTTGAAGGAATGTTTCGAAAATCACTATTTAAAGGCCTCACTTTTATAGAAGCCAATAACTCCTTGTCTTGAATGAGGCTGAATAAATCGATATTGATTGTCTTATCTAGAGAAGGGATATCAGTAAAAAGAGGGAAACGATCATTTTCTTTAATTTGATCGGCACAAATAGTTACTAACTCACCGTTTTTAGATACTATCATGGGATGATCTGCGGTGACGACAATTCTTCTATTCATGGCTGTTTTGAATTCAATCATTTTACCTTTATATTCTCTTCTGGACATGAGGCTCAAACTTCGAAAATCCACTTTTCTTGTATTTAGATTAAAACTCAAGACTTCTAATTTGCCTGGGCTATATTTTTCAAACAATTCCTCTACACTAATAATGAGAATACGATCTTCACTGTCTTTCACAATTACTCTTTCTCCCCTATTTAGACAAAAACCGCCGTAGCCTAAGCCGGCCTGCAAGAATTCTTTACCGATCCTGCGGTCCAGCCCCATTGCCTCGGCGACTTTCTCCACATTCGCGCCGGCTAAATCGCAGACGCGCGAAACGGCGTTAATAAAAGAAATCTTCGTGGCTAAAAAGGAATTAGATGCGTGCTTTATGAGTTCGGAGGTATTTATGTCGGTAGCTATTACCGGAGCTTCAATGGCCGCATATATATCTTTTAGAATTCCTTCGGCTCTTTCCGACTCGACCCCGATAACGATTCTATCGGGATGAAAGAAATCGCATATGGCTTTTCCCTCTCTTAAAAATTCGGGATTGGAGGCAACGTCAAAATCGCTGCTTATCTTCCGATAGCGGTAAATAGTCTCTTTAATCTTGCGGCCGGTTTGAACCGGAACGGTAGACTTTCCGACTACTAACTTATAAGAATTAAGATTCTGGGCGATGGTCCGGGCTACGGTTTCCACGGAGCTTAAATCAGCTGACCCGTCTTTCTGAGGGGGAGTTCCTACGGCGATAAAGATAACTTCTGACTTCTTGACCCCTTGAGCTAAAGAAGATAAAAATTGCAGATTACCGCGCCGCTGATTTTTTCCTACTAATGGCTCTAGGTCTGGTTCGTAGAAGGGCAGGGTATTCTTTCTTAACCCCTGCAGTCTCTTCTTATCGCTGTCAACGCAAATTACCTTATGCCCCAGATCTGAAAAGCAAGCCGCGGCCACTAACCCCACATGGCCGGCGCCGACGACACAAATCCGGTATTTCTTCACGCCTTTTTTGCTCGGTTTATCCTGCTTAGCCGTCATCTCTGATCAATACTCGCTCTTTGCATTCTCCTGCATCTCATCAAATGATACGCTTAGATTGGGAAAGGCCTTAAGCCGAAACTCAACCCAGAAAGTAAAGTTTTTCCCTCCGACGCGGTGCTTCTTGGAATCGACGCCAAAGTCCATCCACCAGCAGTGTAAATCAAGACTTATTCGATACTGCTGCTCCTCTAAATCGCCCCGGTTAAATTCATAACGCCAGTAACTTCTGGTCTTTATCTTGGGAGTAAGCTGATAGCTGAAATCAATAGTCCCCTGGGTATCGCTCTGCCGGGAATAACGATGTCCGTAAGTAAAAGAGTACTTTTCCTTTTCCACTTCTTTCCCGGCTTCCAAGATTTTATATTTGCCTTTGGTGGTAAAATCTAGGTTAAAAGAACTAATTCTCCTTGAAGGAACGTTGTAATTAACATTGGAAGTTACAGAGAGTCCTTCCTTGGGATAAATTTCCAAATCTGAACTTATGCTTTCAAAACGGCTAACTCCCCCTTCAGGATGAATCCTATAGGTAAAGGAAGGGCTGAAATATACAAAATCCCAGGTTCGCTCTTTGTTTCGGGCTTGCAATTTATTGCTGAGGGTAAAGGTAACTGTCTCGCTTCGGGATAAGCTGTCGTCCCCGCCAAACTGAAATAAATTGTTGTCCGAAACCGTAGGGTCGTGAGCGTAGCTGTAACTTACCTGAGGAGTCAAAACATGGCGCATTTTATCGATGTCCTCTCCGAAAACGCTCCCCTTCTTATCCAATAATCTATATAATTTTACACTCAAATTAGCTCCGGCTTTGGGAGCGATCCTCCATACGTCTTCATCGCCGAATTTGTTCTTGGAATACCAGTTGGCATGGGTGCCCACATAAGGATTTACGTGCAGCCATTTTATTTTATTGGTATAGTGCAAAGTGCTGTCGGAAATTAACCTTATGGCGTCGTCATCGGTACCCGAATGCTGCCGCTTATAAGTTAAATTACTCAATTTCTCGCTGGAGTCGAAATAAAATTTAGAATCGCCGATTTCCTGCTGGAAGAAGCTATATTCCAGCTGCGGAAGATACTCGGTCTGGCTGTAAAAGCGGTTGACTCTCTTCTGGGCCCGAAAAGATAAAGAAGAATTCCTTAAAGCCTTGGTCACCAGAAGATAACTTAAGGGAGAAGGATTAATCTCATACTCTTCCTCGAAAAAATCCTTCAAGAAATTCTCATCGGAAAACTTATGGAATTCGCTGGTTATCGATAAATCCGAAAGAGGCTTCCAGGCATAGGTAAGATTTGCCCGGTAGCGATCATCCTCTAAATACTTATCGGCTATACTGGACCTTGAGCCGTACATGACAAGAAAGCTGTTGCGTTTATCCAAACGGTGCATTTTATCCTGAAGGGCAATATATTTGGCCAGAGCTTTACCGTATTTGCTTTCGGTCTTATGCGTTACGCCGAAAGCCCAGCCTCTTTTCTCGTACCAGTTGAAATGAAACCGCCCCTTATTGCCCTTATCCAATTCGTAGCGGTAAGCGTTTAGAGAAAAATAACCCCAATCGTCATTTTTACCCGGCACCACCTCTATGGGGGGAATTTCGCTGTCAAAATGTTGGGTATAATAGGGGATGTAAAAAACCGGGGCCCGGCCGATCATCAACACCATATTTCTAGCTACCACTCTTTCGTTAGGATAAATGGTTATTCGTTTAGAAACCAAGCGATAGTGGGGTTTAGCTAAATCGCAGGTGGTAATAAAGCCGTTTTTAAGGATATATTTTTCCTGCCCGTATTTATCCCCGTCCCGAGCTTCACCGTATATCGGGGCGTCTTCAACCCGGGCGTTTATCATATCAGCATCATAGGTGTTAAAATTATAAATTACGTTTTCCCCGTATAAAACGGTATCTTCCTTTATTATTTTTACGCGTCCCCTTACATGGGCCAGGTTTGAGGCGGTGTCGAATTCGCCTTCATCGCAAAAAAGCTCAGCCTCTTTGTGCTTGATGACTACATTTCCCTTCATCACCACCTTGCCTTCGGCCTGCATGTAGCTTACCTCATCGGCGTCTATAATAACCGGGATTTTTTCTGCGCTCTCGCCGGAAGCGATCAAAGGAATAAAAAGAACCAGCAATAAAATTACTTTTTTCACCTTATTTTCCTAAGCCTTCTTTTAACCTGGCCCAATCGTCAAGAAACCTTTTTATGCCGATATCGGTCAAGGGGTGCTTCATGAGCTTCTCGATAACCGAAAAAGGAACGGTGGCAATATCAGCCCCCAGGCGTGCCGAATCCAAAAAATGAATGGGGTGCCGGATGGAAGCGACTATTATCTGGGTGGCCATCCCGTAGTTATCATAAATTAACCTTATATCCCTTACCAGATTCATCCCTTCCGTAGATATATCATCCAGCCTTCCCACGAAAGGAGAAACGTACGTCGCTCCGGCCTTGGCCACTAAAAGGGCTTGCGCCGGCGAGAAACAAAGCGTAAGGTTCGTCTTTATACCTAAGGAACTTAAAGCTTTGGTTACTTTTAGCCCCTCGACCGTCACGGGAACCTTGATCACGATATTAGCAGCAACTTTAGTCAGCTCCCTGGCCTCAGCGATCATTTCCTCTGCACCCAAACTGGTAACTTCCGCACTAACCGGGCCCTCTACTACGGCACATATTTTTTTCAGCTGGGCCACGGGCTCTTCTTTCTCTTTGGAGAGAAGAGTGGGGTTTGTGGTAACTCCGTCTAAAACGCCATAAGAATGTGCTTTCTTTATTTCATCTAAGTTGGCGGTGTCGATAAACAACTTCATAGCTCCTCCTATGATAATTGTAAATAACTAATCTACTCTCAAAATACCAAACCGTTTA
>CAYQUQ010000031.1:0-19629 GCA_964420965.1 uncultured Planctomycetia bacterium
AACACGATAGGTATATTCATAAAAGCGGCAAAAGTTATTATTACCGTAAACGGGATCGCCGCGGTACAGCTCACCCTCTTCAATATAATATTTATCATTATCGGAATAATCTAAAAGGGGTAGTTGGTCTAAATTATCCGTAATTTGAGGGAAACACTTCTCAGCCTCTTTTCTTTTTTTACGGGAACACAATCCGGGAATCTCGCTGTCGCGCGCTGCGTAAAAATTATTTACGAATTTCATAATTCCCGGTTCCGGTTCGCCCCTGAAAATGTAATCGCAGGACGTAAGCGACTCCGCAGGCCTTAAGGTGGGGTAAGCTCCGAACCATACTACCGGCATATTAAAAATACTTTTCACCCGTCCGGTTATTTTCTTAGCCTCTGACAGCAAAGAAGGAACAACATCGATCAAAACAGCGTCGAGAGATAAATCCTTAAGGAGACCAGTAAGCAAATTTGATTCTGCTTCCGAGGAAGGTTCCATCTTAAACGTAAAATAGCGGTAAAAAATACAGCTCGTTTCAACGCTGTTCTTCTTTAAAAGAGAGTGCAGGCTTCTCGTGGAGAAAGCATGGTGATCATACAGGGAAAGTAACCCTAAGCGCGGCTTCATATTTAAAAGGCCCGCTGGATGAGTATGGCGGCTTTATCCAGCTGGGAATCATTATAGGTAATCTCGAAAGCTTGGGCTTTATCGATAAGGTTATAAAAAACCCAGAAAAGGTGGGTTTTGACAAAACTTTCGTCGGTAAGCTTCTTTTCGGAAATATCCTTTCCCGACAATCGGCTGAGCGCTGTTTCTTTAGATATCTTCTTAAGGCGGGCTTTCTCCTTCGGGGCATATCGGGAAAATAATACTATCCTGCACTTATACCCTTCGGGGTTATTAAACTTAGAAATACCTTTTAAGGAAACCCGCGGCTTATTGCCGTAGCAGTAATCTTTGACCATTAACTTCTTAAATTCAGGATATTTACGCAGCGTGTTTTTAGACAAGCCCATTTTGGTGGTAAAGGGGAGCACCCGGGCCTGACCCTTAACGGATCGATCTTCCTTGATGAAGCAGTCATCATCAGCCAGAAAATTAAATCCAGAGCGCATAAGCGCTAAGGCCAGAGTGCTCTTTCCGCTATACTGGGGGCCGTTAATCAAAATGCATTCGTCGCCCTTTTTGACCAGGGAAGCGTGCAGGAAAAACAACCCCCGGTAAGCCAAAATTGTCCGTAAAGGCTTGTTGAAGACTAGATCCAGAATGCGCTCTTTCAAGGCGTCTTTATAATTAATAATAGTTGCCCGGATTTTACGTTTACGGTAATCGGCGGTCATGGTCAAAATGTTTTCATAAAAAACATCCCGGCTCAGCCACCGGTCATAGATAAAATTGCGGTTATCTTCAGGATACTTAAAGTTAACCTCCTTAAGATAAAAATCGATTTTTATCCTGGGGCGGGCGCGGGTGTTGCGCTTAAAATCCAGATAATTGTTTACCAGGCGCCGGATTTTCCGGCTGTTCGTGGAAACGTTTAACCGCACATACCAATTTGTAAATGTGGATTTATACTGCATGGCTCACTCGACAAAACACTTATTTTTATACGATAAAAGATGGGGCAACACGTTTAAAGACTCTTTTTTGGCCTCCTTGATCAGCCCGGCTCTTCGGTAAACCAGGGCCAGGTGATAACGCACGGTCATATCCAGCGGATTTGACAGCAGGGCTTTGCTGTATTTTTTTATGGCCTCATTATATCGGCCCATGCCGGTTAAGGCAACCCCCTCATAGAAAGGTTCCCGAAATTTCCGGTTGTAGGCGGCGGCTTTTCTAAACTGGGCCAGGGCCTGCTGCGGTTTATTCTGGTTAAGATAGGCATCACCGTAAGCCATACATTTATCGACCGGATGGCTGTCCTTTAAGGGAAACTTATCCAGAACGGATTTCCATTTCCGCAGGAATTTGTGCCAGTTCTTTCTTCCGTAGGCCTCCCCTCCGTCCCGGTAAAGATGGTGATGGATAACTCTTACTTTACCGTTATAAATTATTTTATAGCCGGCCAGCCGCGCTCTTAAACAGTAATCAATATCCTCATGCTGGGAAGGAAAAAACCTTTCATCGAATCCGCCGATTTTGTTAAACACTTCCCTGCGCATCAGCCAGCAGGCCCCGACTAAAGCATCGCACTCCTTGATGTAATCTTTCTGCCCTCTGTCGATCTCTCCGGAGCCGACCAGATATAAAGGCTTGACCCGGTAATCGGCAGCCATTATTCTCTGATCCGGGGAAACTATTTTACAACCGACTATCCCGACCTTCGGTTTATTTTTCATCGCCTGGTAAAGGCCCACAAGCCACCCCGCAGTTACTTCGGCGTCATCGTCTAAAAAAACAATAAATTTATTCCGCGTATGTTTTAAGGCCCGGTTAGCCGCAGCGCAAAACCCCAGATTCGTCTTGGCAAAAATAGTATTTACCCCGTTAGAAACAGAATTTCTAACGGGGCCCGCCCCCCGTAGAGATCTAAGATAAGTTCTGGTCCCATCACGGCTGTTGTTGTCGACTACGGTAACCGCACAATTCTGCGTATGCCTGTTTACGGAATCCAGGCAAAGCTTTAGCTTATCCCGGGCGTTATGGGTAACGATAATAACATCAAACATATACCGTTGCCGGCTGCTTTGCCGCAGATTCATAACCTAAGTCTTTCAACACCTCCGCAAATATTCCGTCCAGTTCCGCGATGGTCTCTCGTTTTAATTTTCGTTTATAATCCCCGGGCGTTACCTGCCGCCGATGGCTGTAAATATCTTCTTTGCCGACCCCGAAATCAGCTTCTGCAATTAAAGCCTTTAAAAATCCTTCTTTTATGTCCAGGCCGCTAAAATTTATAATTTTATTTATCCAGCCGCAGAAATCAGTAACCATCTCTTCATACTTTACAAAAAGCACGTTGGATTTACCGAGAAATTTACGGCAATAGGCCTGGTAGCGCTTGCACATCTGCGGCGCCGCTGCTAAAACATAGCGGTCAATTTTTAAACGCCAGGCCTTTTTAACCTGCTCCCATAAAAACTTTGAATACCGGCGATTAGCAAGTGGAAAATAGTGGTTATAAAAATAAGAAAAGTACGCAGACACTAACACATCCCGGGGATCTCTTAAATGTAAAATTATCTTGTAATTATTATAATCGGGCACGGCATTAATCAATATCCGGAAAGGGCCAAAGCAGTATCCCTTTGTTTTATATATATCTCCCCCTGACCCCGGGGGTTCGTATACCCCTTGCGGGGGATCTCCTTTACGCCAGAAGTAGGAGCCAAAATCAATGTGGGTCATACCCGCGTGCTCGGTTAATCTCTTAAAAATCCCGCTGATGTATACCGAAGCGCTCTTTTCCAGGGTAAAAACCAGTATACTTTGCTGTTGGCTGCGATTCGCATGATTCTTATTCAGCAATGCAATTTCGTTACGGAATCTTTGGGACAAAATCCAGGGTGGCGAATATCCGAAAGCGAGGCGGCGCGGCTGCATTAAAAGAAAATAGAATATCGAAACTATTTTTTTAAACTTTTTTTTATCCATTTACTCCCATCTTCATACAATTCTACGCTCTCGTATATATCGCAGTCAAAATCGCAGCGGCACCTCTTGTCCCGGATAAATCTGCGGACTCTTTTCGCCTTAGGCGAGGTCCAGATGTCCATAAAACTATTTTTTAGAATGTTCCCGACAGGTTTAGTTCTCCAGCAAAATTTTACCGAACCGTCATTGAACAGCTTTACGGTAGTAATCCCCTTATAGCACTTAGCCTTATCGGCCTCGGTGAGAGGGTTTTTTTCTCTTTTTACCACTTCACCCACTCTGCCCGCAAGCCAAGGAAGCTCTTTATTGTATGCCTTTCTTTCTTTCGGACTGAGCATAAATTTTTTATTTATCCAGGGATGCCTGGTTCTATCGAAGCCCTGCATGAAGTACTCAAAATCATGCGCATTACAGAATCTTTTAAGGGTAGAAAGCTCCTGCGGCGTAACTGCTCTTGATACTACCGAAGCTAAGGTTATAAGCAAATGAGGGTATTTTTTCTTGAGTAGAATGCAGTTAAATAAGGTCTTTTCAACTTCGGAGAAATCATAGCCGCGCAAATACTTAAACTTATCGGGATCGAGGGTGTCTATGGATAAGCTAATGGCCGTTATGCCCAATTTTACTATTCTTTCAAAAAAGTCAAAATCAGCCAGGCGGCGGCCGTTAGTACACAAAAGGATGCTCTTTATTCCCGATTGTTTAGCGTGGATTAAAAGTTTCTCCAAATCGGGCCAGATTGTGGGCTCACCCCCGGTTAAATTCAGTTTGGGAGGATTCAAAGAACATAATTCATCGATTAGTTTAGCCACCGCATCAAACTTAAGATGCCGGCGGCGCTGCTTCTTAAACCGCTGCTCCTGCCACCAGCAGTAAGCGCACTTGGTATTGCAGGCTGTGGTGGTAATTACGTCCAGTCTTACCGGCGGCAGGTAAGGCGTACAATCATAGTAAGCTTTGTCCAGCCAGCGCTTAATTACAGAAAGGTTCATATTAAACGGTCTTTATTTAACGTAAGCGATTTTGCATCCTTGATCAGAATCTCTTGGTAACGGCTTTTTTTAACGAAAGAGTGGTTACGAAAAGTGTAGATCTCATCCATCTTCTCTAAGGTCGGGACTCGGTGTGATACTATCAGCACAGTCGAATCCGCGAATTCCCGCAGGACGTTATCCACGATTCTATTTTCATCCATGGGGTTTAAAAAAGACATGGCCTCATCCATAATTAAGATTTTAGGCTTCTTAATAAAGGCCCGGGCTAAAGAAAGCCTCTGCTTTTGTCCGGCTGAGATATTGCACCCTTCTTCACCGATAACCGAATTATATCCCTGGGGAAATTGCCGGATGAATTCATCAGCCGTAGCCAGCTCGGCCGACCGGATTATTTCGTTTTGCCCGGCGTCGTCCACGCCGTAAGCAATATTATTGGCCACCGTATCATTCCATAAAAACGGCCTCTGAAAAACTATGCCGATCTCTTTCCGCAATGACCGCAGGTGAATATCCTTAATATCTAAACCGTCAATTAGAATAGACCCCCTCTCGATACGGTAAAGACCCAAAACCAGATTAAGCAGGGTAGTTTTTCCGCAGCCCGAGGGGCCGATCAGGGCTATTTTTGCACCCGGTTCAATGGAAAAATTTACACCTTTTAAGATAAATTCGCCTTTCTTATATCCGAAGTAAAGATTCTTAAATTCTATTGAACCCTTAAGGGTGTGGCGGTCGATAACCTTGCCCCCGCCTTCGGCTTCGGGCTTTGTTTCCAGAATCTCCCCCAGCCTCTGCGCGGATACGGAGCTGACTATAACCTCCTGATACAATCTTCCGATAGAGCGGACCATATTAATCAGCTGGTTTAAATAAATCATCACTGCCGTAAGGCTGCCTAAAGTAATAGTCCCTTTTATAACCTGATAACCGCCGTATAAAGCCACGGCTCCACTGATTACCCGGTTCATTACCGTCCCCGAAAAATTATTTAAAGTCTTAAGCTTGGCATTCTGGATTTCAAAATCTATCTTTCGGGAAAGACCTTCATTAAATTTTTTTATTTCAAAATCCTCGCGGCCGAGAGCCTTAACCAGGTAAATATGCCGGAGTACGTCACAAAGGCGCTTAAAGACATCCTGGGAACGCCTTAATACCTTGACCGTCATCTCCCGGAATAATCTCCCGAAAAAATAAGGGTGGATCAAACCCACGGGAACCATCAAAGCCGCCAGCAGGGCCAGGCGCCAGTTAAGATAAAAAACCACGATTAAAGTGAATATGAGCCGGGGAAGCAATCTTGCGGCGTGGGGTATATTCTGAGAAAGGAAGTTGCTTACCGAAGAAACATCCCGGTTTATTTTATAGACATGTTCGCCGCTGGAGCGCTCGGCAAAAAAGCTAAAGGGAAGCCGCTGCAGATGCGCGAACACATCCCGGGTGATATCGGCATTGAGCCGGAAACATATCCTCCGGGAAAGGTAACGGCCAAAAGAACCGATGATGCCGTTAACCATAAACACCAATCCGCCGATAACTGCCAGGATAAAGAAAAGTTTAAGGTCCCGGTTTCCGTAAGCCTTATCGATAACCAGTTTAGTCAGGTAGGGATTGACTAAAGTAAGGGGAACTACTATCAGCCCGACCCCGATAGCTACGGCTTGCAGCTTCCAGTATTTTCGGATATATTTTAAAAATCGTCGTAAAATCATGTAAGTTGTTTTAATAACCTTTGGCCTTAAAAACCAATTCCACGGTTTTAGCCATAACCCACAAATCGTAAAACAAAAGTTTTAAAGGGGAGTACGTGGAATACCGCTTAAAATATTCGGCATCGAGGAGGTTCCAGTCCTTATCCAGGCCTTTATTTACCGCCGCTAAGCCGGTTAAACCGCAGCGCATTATATTTCTATACATTATACCCTCTTTTATTTCCCGATAATGCACTTTCGGCGGATGGGCCCGGGGTCCGACAAAGCTGATATCGCCTTTAAGCACATTTAATATCTGGGGAAACTCATCAAGATAGAACTTCTTAAGTATCTTGCCCATGTGAGTTAAGTTCGCCGGGTCATGCTGAAGTTCGCTGAAACTAAACGAACCCGGCCTTTTATGGCTTACGCGTTCCCAAACGCTTCTTTTAACTTTGCGGAATTTATAAAAACGAAATTCTTTTCCTTCGGATATCCGGGGCTCGGAAACTAATACCGGACCCCGGGCCTCCTTAAAAATAAGCCCTTCCAATTTTATCCCGATTATAATCACTACCAGCAGGGGGCTGAAAAACCAAAGTAAAACCAGAGCCAATACCTTATCCGCCGTGTATTTCAAATTACGGCCACACTTAGGACTTCGCGCTAATCTTTCCATAATCTAAAATATATTCTATTACCTAATCGTCTTTGTTTCAAGACAATGAAAAATCCCTAAACGGGTTAAAGCCCGAAGATGACCGGTCTGGATTTCATAAATAAGCGGCGATCTTTCATCTTCATCTCTTTTGAAAATTCTCTTATCTTTTCCAGTAAAATTGAATCGAAACCAAAGCCTTGGTATCTTAATCTTATATAAACATCGCTCAGCCAAATTCCCTTATAAGGACAGCTATCGGGCCGTTTGAAAAAACTTGCGTATCCTATAAATATATTATTATATTTTATTACAACATGGAAAATCCCAACCTCTTTAATTCTTAAAAGAACAGCTTCTTTATTATCCCTGATTGGCAGATAGCGGTATATGCGATTCAATTTCTCATTAGCAAGTGGAAAAGCTGCTTCAAAGATTAAGCAGGCCTTTATCCTCTTAGCAAACCTGCCCCCAAGTGCTTTGTAGAGTTTAAACGTTTGCGCCTTCTTTAGGATAGCTTTTAGAACTGTCAATACTAAACTCTTCAGTTTCAAAAGTGTTCTTGATTTAATATATAAAATTCTATCCCAAATCGTCGGTTCTCTCTTCTCTGTCGAACGCACCTTTCGGCCTCGTTTTACTTCCTTTACTATGCCCAGTATTTCTTCTGCCGGAATTTTATGGCTTCTTTTAATATCGTCTGATTCTTTATTTGTGTCCGGCCGGGTAAACACATATATTTTTCCATTAATAATTTTCTTATCTATAATGCGGTGGGCATACAATCTGTCTCTATCCCTATAGACCGGAATATCTCCCGGTTTTATCTCCTCAGGTTCAACGGGCATAATCTTTAAGATATCCCCTTTTTTAAATACTGGGAACATACACCAGCTTGCAGTTATGAATTTGAACTGATTAGTTTTTAATAACCCCTCTCTCAATTCAAAAAAATCAAGGAAACTGGCTCTACCCTGCATTAGCTTATTTTGGTCTCGGCGCCGTCTACTTCTTGGTATAATGACACTGCAGCCCGGCAGAGCATCTGAATATTCCTCACATAGCAACTTAAGCTTGCTGTCTTCGCAAGCAGTTAAAGTTTTAGTATTTATGCTCAAAAAAATCCTTCTCTTTTAGCTTCAACTCTTCAATATGAACGCCTACTCTTAGTCAACTTTGCTAATTGGCAATGATACGGCACCGCCGCCTCAGGATCCCCACACTCAAGCTCTGCTTTTCCTGGACAACTACGACAGCAATACCTAAGCTGGCAGGTGCGGCATTCAGAATCGGTATTGAATTTACGAGAGCGGATCCGGGAGAAAAACTCATAAAAACCCCGCCTGAATGAATGCCTACGTAAATCCCAGGATGGCTTTCTTACCGAGCTACAGAAAAAAAGTTCCCCGAACGGATTAACATAAAATGCCCAGGTTCCCCCGGGACAACGAAAGAGATTGTCCGAAGGGGCCAAAGCTTCATTTTCCTTCTCAACCATAGCTTTTTCTTCAAAATTATCTTCAATCTCATCTCTACCTTTAATTACTTCTCTGCGGCCTTCGAGTTCTAATACATTCTCCATTGGCAAACGCAAAGAACAGGGTTCAGTCAAGCCATCCATGCGCGGGTTAATTAATATACTACAGCGAAATTTCATCCCCATCTCTTGATAAAACCTTCGTACTAAGGGAATTTCGTGGAAGTTTAAGGTCATGGCCTGACATTTTAATTTTAAGGGAAGATTGTATTTGCGGATAAGTTCGATACCTTGCATTACCCTTTCAAATGAACCTGGTACTTGAGTAATTAATTCGTATGTCTTTTTGGTAACGCCATTTAAAGTCACCTCAATACAAAACGGAGGAAACATCCTCAAGCACTTTGCTGTTTCCTCATTTAAAAGTGTGGCGCTGGTAAACAGAGTAATAATAAATCCCTTTTTATAGGCATAAAAATAGATATCCAGAAAATCTTCCCGTAGTAAAGGTTCGCCACCTGTAAAACATAACCATAGACACCCTTCCCGGTGGACTTCATCAATAATGTGGCGCCATTCCTCACCTGTGAGCTCCTGCCTTTTGGGATCATTCACAATATAGCAATGCTGACAGGAGAGGTTGCAACGATGGGTGAGTTCAAACTGCCCCACAATCGGCCTCCTTCCACCTTTCTCGTGCACCCGTAAACTGAAATCTTTATACTCTTGGTCTCTCATCTTTCCTTTTTCGCAGTCAACTCCGCCAGTTTCCGATAGTAATCCGGGCAAGTATTCAAATCTCCGCATTCAAGCCAAGCTTTAGCCGGGCAGATAGAACAGAAATCTTTCAGATTGCAGTCAAGGCATTTATATTTAGGACCTTGCTTAAACGACCCGACATAATCCTTTACCCTCTTCCATCCTTCCTCTAAGCTGCCTCCCAAAAGACTATAACAGGAAAAAGGGAATTCCAGGCAGGGCTTTAATACTCCGTAAGGATTAATGGCTAAACCCTTCTTGCCCGCCCCGCATTGAAATAGCTTACCCCTTACCCAATTTCTTCCCGGCCCTTCATCCTCCCTGACCCCGGTCAACGATAGCTCTCCCTCATCAATAGGCTCAGGGGAAAGTATATCTCTTATCTTGAATATCTCTTCAGGCTCAAGCCGTAAGAAAAGATTGTCTTTGGAGCCATCAGACCTGGGCATAAGTACAGTTGCCCACTCAGGGGTTGCCTCTAAATCTTTTACAGACTGCTTTAAGTCCTCAATCTCATCAAAATTTGCCTTGGTTATATTAATCTTTAGACATAATTTTTGCTTTCTTTCGCCAAGAAGTTTAATAGCCTCCATTACCCTGTCAAAAGAGCCTTTTACTTGCGTAAACCAGTCAAAACGTTCTCTCTTAAGACTATGAAAAGATATCTCTAAAGAGATAAGTTGAAACTCTGCAAGCCTATCAGCAATTTGAGGAGTAATTAAGCTGGCATTAGTAAAAAGATGAATAAAAAGCCCGATTCTTCGGGCGTAGTCTATTAAGGAAAGAATATCTTCTCGCACCAGGGGCTCTCCTCCGGTTAAAGTTACATGTAAACATCCAGCTTCAACTAACTGCTCAAAGATAGACTTTACCTCCTCAGTGGAGAGCTCTCTTTTATTTGCCTCCGGCACAACATAGCAATGCCTACAGCGCAGATTACACCGATGGGTAAGCTCAAACAAGATACCGCGGGGAAAACCTGTCTTCTCCCGCTTTTGTTTTAATCTTTCTCCGTACTCTTTGGTATAATCGAGCTCTTTAATCACGATTTAACCATTTAACAATTTCTTTTCGATAAAGTCTGTCGCGCTTTCATCCGGCACAAACCCAAACTCAAAACAGGGGATATCTCTAACAAAGTCTCTGCAAAATCCAAGAGAAAAGTCTATGTTTTCTCTATCCCATAGCGCTGGAAAACACTGTGTTATAATCTGGCGGAAGCTTTCCTTCCTATTTAAAGGGACTACCTCATTCTGTTCTGCCTTAGTAAGAAACATAATTTCTCTTAACGGTGCCCGCATAGAAGAAACCGCCTTGCCCTCCCCGGGCCAGGGCGTGCCATAGATAAAATATCTTCCTTTTTCCCTACGCACAATCAGCCGGTCATCGCTAAGGGTTGTAATTCCGTCTCTTGCCTGCCATAACTTAGTCAAGGTAGTCTTGCCGACTCCTGATATGCCAGAAAAGATTATCCCCTCTCCATTAAGTATTATCCCTGAAGAATGAAGAAGTAATCCTTGATAGCGATGCAAGGTACTAATAACAATGAGCTGACCCATGATCCGCATAAGCTGCTCTAATGACCATGCCTTACCATTATAAGGGGTGTCTGCCTTGGGTGAAATATAGAGCTTAGCCTTTAGCAGGCTTCTTTCCATGACACAAACACGGTTTGTTTCAACCTCCTGAGATTTGTATGTCTCCAAGATATAATTTCCATCATAATTATAGGAACGCCAGTTTTCTTTTGCCTCAAATAACATATTCTCCTTAGAATAATTAGGAAGTTTACCCACCTCAACATCAATAATGAAATCACTCCTCCCGGGCTGAATAAAGTCCTTAATATTCAACTCGCTATTTTTGTCTTCTTTAATCCGGCAATTTTTATAACGGAATAAAAATCCGATTCCACCAATTTCTACCCGGATTTCACCTGACATCTCACCCTTCATCCCTCGTCTCTCAGCCATCGTCCATCATCCCTCGTTCTTCTCCGCCTTCATCTTCGCCAATTCTGCCATTTCCCTATAATAAGGCGGGCAGGCGCTTAAATCCCCACACTCAAGCCAGCGATGTACCGGACAAACGTGGCAATATTGGATAAGTTCGCACTCCCGGCATTCATAATTCGGTCCGGGACGCGCTTTCTTCACATGGTTGCCTAACATCTGCCACCCCTCGCTGAGACTCCCGCTTAAGATATGGTATTTAGGCTCTAAGGGGTCTATGCACAGCTTCATCTCACCGTAGGGATTTATGGTTACCTCAGTTTTGCCTGCACCACAGCGAAAAAGCCGGTTATGATTTATCTTGCTCTCCCGCCTTTTTCTTCTTTTTGGCAAATTCTTCCTCCTCTCCAAGGCATCCAGTTTCCCGAATTCTATTTCAGTATCTCCTTGTAATTCATTCATTATTTGACTAATTTCATCGGGCTTTAAGCGAAACTTTAGATTTTCTTTTCTTCCATACCAGCCGGGAGTAACCGTAGGCCCCCAGCGGAAATGCGCGCCAAATCTCTCTGCCGCAAAATGCCTTATTTTTACTATCTCATCTTTATTTATGGTCATAGCCGTAATCTTGAAAAATACCTCAACCCCTTTCTCCCTGAGGAGCTTAGCCGCATTCAAAACTTTTCTATAGGTGCCGGGAACTTGAGTAAACCAATCGAAGCTTTTTTCATCTGTAGTATGAAAAGAAATATCAATTTTATTCAAGCCGATTCTTTCTAACCTGCCTGCTATCTCCGGTGTAATCAAGGTGCCATTGGTTAAAACTATGACGTTAAACCCTTTGCCTTTAGCATATTCTAAAATATCCAAAATATCCTTCCGCAAGAATGGTTCTCCGCCGGTAAAGCCTAAATTTAGACACCCTGCATCGGCAAGTTGATCCAAAATACTAAAAACCTCCCTTGTGGTTAATTCCTTTCGTCCCTCGTCTACGCCTGTTACTACATAGCAATGCTGACAGCGCAAGTTGCACCGATAGGTAAGCTCAAACATTGCTTTAATAGGAAACTTCTTCTTCCCTGCTTTTTTAAACAAGCGCAGCTGCATTTTATGGTAATCGAAGGGCTTTATCATATCCTATTGTTCTATATAACCAAATACTCAAATTGGCCTGGGCTAGGACTGTGTTTCGCTGTCCTCGGCAGCAAAGCTGGGTGCAGTGCACGATTCTTCGGAGCCGCATCCTGTTACCGCACACTTCCCAAAATCTCCTGATATCTTTGGGTTAGTCGTTACCTGGCAGCATGTTAAGACCGCCTGTTCTGGTTGCATCTTTACCTTGGCAATCTCGGGGCTCGCGTAGGGTTTCTTGCGTTCTGGATGCTCGATTCTCGATTCTCGATTCTTGATGCTCGATGCTCGTGTAACGAGCCCTGCTTCGCACAGGTCGGCGATGAACTCAAGAATATCCCGTTCAATAAGTTCGCCATTGCCCTGGTATTCTGCCTTGAGTGCTTCCTGAATATCGCTTACTGAATGGCTTCCATTCAGAAACTGCCATATGCGTGAACCGGTCTCATTGGAGATGGAGTAGATATACCGCATGTCCTCTTCGCTCCTGCATAGCGGCATGATTACCACTTCATCCATGATCGCGCGGCTCACCCACTTGTCTTCTACTTTCTTGTAGACATCGTCTGGCTTTAGCATATTTCAATCCCCCCCCTTCTTTTCATTGTTACATTGTTAAATTGCTATATTGTTATATTGAAAGTTTTTTAAAGGATTCCTTAATCTAACTCTAAATATTTCTTCATCCCAATAATATAGCAATATAGCCATTTAGCAATTTTCGCCTAGTACTTTATTTTTCATCCCCTCCTGCTTATGCGCCAATTCACAATAAAATTCCACCGGGCTTTCCATGTCACCATTCTCTACTAATGCCCGGCCCGGACACTGCCGGCATAAGTATTGTATCTGGCAATTGCTGCATTTTGTCTCTTTTTCAGCCTTAAGATTAGTAAGTTTTGAGTAGAGCCTGATAAATCCTTGAAGAAATTCTTCCTTTTTTAAATCTATATATTCGTCTTTAAGAAAGGAACAGAGCCTCATCCTGCCATAAGGGTCGATATGAAACGAACTTAAGCCGCAGGTAAATAAGAAACCTGCTTTTAACCGCCGGTCCTCCTTAGATGCAAGGAACTGCTCCTGACATAAAGAGAGCATATCTTTATCAGAATACTGGATATCTAAGATTTTATCGGGTGTAAGCCTGAGATTGCAGGGTCTCCTTGAGCCATCCATTCCGGGATAAAGTACCGGGTCGCAGCGGAAGCACTTTTTGCCTAAAGACTCTTCCGTAAACTCCTTTATCTTTAGAATTTCATCACCATTTATCTTCATGCCGTTAGTTTTGAGAACTAAAGGGAGCTTCTTTTCTTTAATCAAATTTATGGCTGCAACCGCTTTTGCAAAGCTACCGGAAATCTGAGTTATTTCTTCATAGACCTCTTTGGATATCCCGTTTAAGGTAATCTCAATAGAATAAGGGGGAAATTTAGCCAGGTAATCTACTATTTGGGGCGTGATGAGCGTGCCGTTGGTAAATATGCTGATCAGGAAACCTTTCTTTCTGGCATAGGTATAAATATTTAGGAAATCCTCTCTTAAAAAAGGCTCGCCGCCGCTAAGGCAAAGCCAGAGGCAACCGGCCTTATAAATTTCATCTATGATACGAAGTATCTGGTCAAATTCAAATTCTGGTTTGTCTTCTTCCGAAATAATAAAACAGTATTGGCACTTGTGGTTACATTGGTAGGTAACATCAATCTGGCCGTTAATCGGCCGGCCCCGAGAAAACTGCTTCCTCTCTAGTTGTTCAATATAGGCATCCCTTTTTTTTATTATCACCATTTTGTTTTTTATCTGCTTCGCTCTTAAGACGCAATAACTGCGAAATACATTGTATTACCTAATCGTCTTTGTTTCAAGACAAGAAAAAGGAAACCCCGGGCCGGGTTTTCGAAAGTACTATCGTAATCTAAGCAATTCAATTTTAGGGCCGGAGCCGGAAGAAAACTTTTTTTTCAGCTTAAAAGGTGAATCCTCGCTCAACAGCTTTCTGTAAAAGTTACGTCTTTTGATGAATTGACCGTATTGAGGCTGACCTTTCTGGGGAATGAAACTCGGATCACGGGGAAACATTTTCATATAGTTCCAATCGGCAATAAGCACATACTTTACGTCGGCTTCCAGGAGGTTATCGAAATTATAATCGCTATCAACCCCCAGCTTAGTGATCTGATAAACTGGAAACCGGCTGTAATAATTCTTGATTTCTTCAATAAACCGCGAGCAAGAAAGTGTAACTTCTATTCTCTGATTCAACTTTTCAACATCGTGCAGTTTAGGAACATGATAAGTCCCCACGGCTATGGCTGTGCCCGCAGGTATATTTTCATAAATCCACTCCCGGGCCGCCGAACGGTTGTCCGGTAAGATACTCACTGATAACCTGCGATACATGTTCTGTGCCGGTAAAATAAAAATAGCGATCATTATCCCGTACATTACCGGCTTTCCCAGACGTTTGCGGCTTATTTTTTTAAAAATACCGCCAAAAAGCTGGCCCCAGTAATAAACCAAAAGGGGGTATAAAAATATAAAATACCAGATAAGCTTCTTCTGGATAAACCCCAGGATTAAAAAAGATGGAATGAGCAGGGATAAAAATAAAATGTCTTTCTGGGTGTGCCTAAAAGCAATATAGGCTATAGTTATTAATATCAATAAAGTAAAAACCGGGTTTAAAGCCCAAAGTACTTTTCCCACCCAGGCCCAGTTAAGACCACAGTTTCCAAAGGCGCCGGACTTAAATAAGATATCGGCTTCCTGGGAAAAACCTTCCCAATAAGTCCCGAAAGCAAATAAGCATGCCGGTGAACCCAGGAGAAATCCCAAAATAACTAAACAGACAATCCGGCCATAATGTTTACTACTCTTTGCTTTCCTTTTATTAATCAGCAAGGGAACCGTAAATAAAGGGAAAATCATCATGATGGCATTAAGTTTCGTACTCATGGCCAGGCCGGAAATAAAAGAAGCCCAGTATAAATATCGGGAATTTTTATTTTCCACATAATCAAAACACAACAGCAGGGCTAAAGTCGCCATGAAGGTCATGGGAATATCCGGCAGCCCGTATCCGGAAAGCGTGAGATAAATACCGAAAGGATCCAGGATAAATACCAGGGCGGTTATCAAAACTGCGGGAAACCCGCATTTCTTGGCAATTCTTTTTAAAACCAGAAAAAGAATGGCCAGGGAAAACAGCAAAGTGACTATCCGGGCCGCCTTTATCCAGACGTTAAAATTCTCATGAAAGATAAATTTTAAAAAAGCTAAATCGGACAGCCCCTCAACCGGTAAGCCTTTTGCCCCGTAAAAAATTAAAAAAGTTAAAGAAACGGGGATGAATATAAGGTAGCTGTAGAATGTCGGGTATCGGGTATAGGAAGGAATGATGCTTTTAGTCTTAACAAAATTAGCGACATTCTGCAGGAAACTGCCTTCGTCGACGAAAGGCTCTCTCTGAAACGAATCAAATATCACTATTACCGCTAAAGCCAGAACGGCTACAACAATGAGTAATCCCGTCTTATTATCGAAAACCCCTTTACCTTTAATCATGGCTATATAAATTTATCTCTATTTTATTATAAAGCAAATTCTCTGTAAACGTTAAATATATATCCGAATGCCGCTGTCTAATTTTTTCTTGGCAGAAACAAGTTAAGCTAATATAATTATTAGGATGAGGATAAGGGAAAAGAAAATATTCATAGCCCATAATATCATATGTTACCGCCGAAAACTGGAGACAGTCAAGCTCATCGAGTATTTCCGGAGAAACCGCTGTCTGCTTACCAAAAACCCTAAAAATGCAGATTATATCATTATCAGTACCTGTGCCTGGCATAAAATAAGAGAGGATGAATGTTTCCGGATAATAAATAGATTAAAACGGCACAAAAAAGAATTGATAATCATCGGCTGCCTGCCCGAAGTGGCCCCGGCCAGATTAAGCCGGGTATTTAAAGGGAAAACCCTTTCGCCCAAAAATCTTTTGGCAATCGATGATTTCTTCAAAAATTTTAAAACCAAATTTTCGGAAATTCCCGATTTCTCTTCTCTGCCCCGAAGCCTTTTTCCAGCATATGAAAAATACTCAGCCGAAATTTCAAAAATGAATAATTTCCGGTCGGACCCGGCGGTAACCGGAAATCCCGTCCAAAAGCTAATGGCTAAGGTAAGAAATATTATAGCCGGAGTAAAATCTCCTTTTAACCAAGACTGGCCGATCGGCTTTATGGTCTTCTCTTCGGGGTGTCTGAGTAACTGCACTTATTGCGCGATTAAAAAAGCTACCGGGCAATTAAAGAGTAAACCCCTGGATACCTGTCTTAAACAGTATCGAACGCTTCTAAAAAGGGGGTACCGGCATTTCTTTATCGGGGGTGAAGACCCCTGCGCCTGGGGCTTAGATATAAACAGCGATTTTACTGAGCTGGTCCGGGAACTTTCCGCGGCAGATAAGGATTTAAGGGTGACCTGGGAATTAATGCCGCTTAATCCCGAGTGGATAGCAAAATATAAAAGTACCCTCGATGGCCTGATGAAAGAAAGAAAAATCATAAGAATGGAGTGTTCGATACAATCGGGAAGCGACCGGATATTGAAGCTGATGCATCGAAAATACACAAGCCGGGAAGTCGAATTTGGCTTACGTGAATTCAAAAGAATAAACCCCGATCTATTTATAATCGGCCAGTTCATCGTCGGATTCCCGCAGGAAACCGATGCGGATTTTACGGACACTTTGAATCTGATTAAAAAGTCAAGATGTAATACCGCGATCCTTCACCCCTACTGCGACCGCGAGGATACCGCGGCCGCGCGGATGGACAATAAAATCGACCTCCGGACTATTGAGAAAAGGGTAAGGATGGCGAAAGAAATTCTGGAAAAAGAAAAAATAGAATATTCCGCTATCGGAGAGGGTAAAAAGAACTTAAAGCGGCCTCAAATGGCGATATCCTTTACCGCCGAATAGAAATTCTTAAAAACATCGCGCCTTCCGATCACTCCCACCATTTTATTTTCTTCAAATACGGGCAGAGTATGAATATTTTTATACTTCATTATGGCGATGATCTCGTCTAAGGTCGTATTTTTCTTTATCTTAACCACCTCGGTGGACATGGCGAACCTTACCGTAGGGTTACAAGTTGACATCGTTTTATCTCCGGCTACATCTCCGGACTTTATCATATCCATGACTATAAACAAGTCAGTTGCCGTCACCACTCCGGTTATCTTCCCTTTCTTTCCGACTACCGGAAGACCGCTTATTCTCTTCTCGATCATAAGGTGAGCGATATCAGCCAGAGTTGTATCCTCGGTAGTGGTAATAACATCTCTGGTCATGATATCTTTTGCCTTAACGGCCCTTAAGGCTACCACCAAATCGTGTAAACGCCGCTTCTTGGACTTCTTAGCCATTCAAACCTCCTTCAATCCTTATCTTCAAACATCGCCTTTATCTTACCCAGCAAGGTATTCACCGAGCAAGGCTTGGCAAAAAAAGCATCGGCCCCCATTTCTTCAAACATCACTTTCATGGCCGCCTTATTGGATTGGATAATAATCGGTATTTTAGATAATGTCCGGCTTTTCTTGATCTCCTTAAATAACTGGAACCCGTTCATCCCCTCCTGAAGCGTAACGGCCAGAATAACCAAATCCACCCATTCGTTGTTTAAAATATTTAAAGCCGCTGCGCCGTCGTGGGCGCACTCAACGAGGTAGCCTTGGGCCTGAAATCTTGACTGTAACATCTGCGATAAAGTAATGTCGCCGTCCACCACCAGTATTTTTTCCCGCGCCATATTACTTATCCCCCCTGTGCTTTGACATTTTTAAAGGTATAGTATAAACCTTCCCAAAATAAAGACAGCGCGTTCTGTTACCGATTTCTATGGGGGTAACGAACCGCCTTGATCTCGGCCCCGGAATAAAAATCGTAAGGCGTTTTCTGTCGACTGACAGCTCAATCCACCTTTTTTTGTAGCGTAAATTAAATTTAATACTCTTCCATTTATCGGGAAGTCTGGGGTTTATTTTAAGGCGGTTGCCTACTATTTCTACTCCCGCAAAGGCCTTGATGGCGATATTAATAGACCCCCCCATAACCCCGGCGTGAATGCCTTCGGGAGTAGTTCCGCCCTGGGTATCGTAAATATCCGATTTTAAAACCTCTAAATACCAATCCCATGCTTCGACTTTGCGGCCCAGCAAAGAGGATACATAACAATGAACGACCTTACTCAAGGTAGACCCGTGAGACGTCCTCCGGATATAATATTGATAATTCTTTTTCAATACCGCTCGGTTGAATTCATAGCCGAGGCTATTGAATAACCTTTTTATCTCCGAAAAAGAAAGCAGGTAAAATATCATCAGGACATCGGCCTGCTTGGCCACTTTATAGTCATTGGGGGATTTACCTTCAGCTTTTAATATTCTGTCCATTCTCCCGATATTCTCATACTTCTTACGGTATAATTCCCAGTTCAACTCTCGCAGCGTAAAATATCCTTCAAATTGGCTGATTATCCCTTCTCTGTTGATAAAAATATTCATTCTTCGGGAAATATCCCGCCAGCGGGTAAGCTCCTTCTGATCCAGCTCAAGTTTTTTCAAAATCCGCCTTCTAGACGCAGGGGGCAGAATTCTAAGAACTTCTTCGGCCCTTTGCAGGGTCCAGGCGATCAGTAAATTAGTATAGGTATTATCTTTAAATCCGGCCTTAGAAGTCTCGGGAAGCCTCTCGTGAAACTCATCCGGCCCCATAAGCCCTTCGGTATGGTATCTTTTATCTTTCTTGCTGTATTTTGCGATACTGGCTCCGAACTGGGCTATAGACAGCAGAACCTCGGCGCCATACTGGCTTAAAAACTTTAAATCCTGCGTTCTTTTCCAGTAACTCCAAAAATTATAAGCAATGGCAAAGGAAACATGTCTCTGGTTGTGGCTATAATCCGACCCCCACCTTCCGGACATCGGGTTTAAGTGAACGGTCTGAGTTTCCTCTTCGCCGGTCGAACCGCTCTGCCAGGGAAACATTGACCCCTCATAACCGTTCTTGTAGGCATCTTTTCTGGCCTGATGCAGACGTAAATAGCGATAAAGAAGCAATGCTTTGGATATCTTAGGCGTATGAAAATCAAATAAAGGCATAACGAATAATTCATCCCAAAAGATATGCCCTCGGTAGGCTTCTCCGTGAAGACCTCTGGCCGGAAACCCCGCATCTATTGAGGTATTGTGGAAAGATGCGGTTTGCAGCAGATGGAAGGTATGAAACCTTAGGATTTGCTGGGAGAAAGAATCGCCCTCAACCTGAATGTCAAACTTCCTCCACAAAGCGTCCCAGGCCTTCCTGTGGCTTTTAAAT
>CAYQUQ010000032.1:0-18652 GCA_964420965.1 uncultured Planctomycetia bacterium
AAATTCCCGGCTCCACATCATAAGTATTGGCTTTTTTAAAACGGCTCACAGCCAAAGCCTGAGGGTAAAAGCTTATTTCCCAGACCCGGCCCTCGGCCCGCATAGCCGGAGTTAAATCCAGGATGTGGCCGGCTTTGATGAACGAAGCTAGAGTTTTCTTCTCTCCCAGAATCCCGAATATATCCGGAAGCCGGCCGGCCCGAGCCGCGGCGATTACCTTCTGGCCGTAAATATCCGGGGGTGAAAAAAGTTTAAATTCTACGTCGATTCCGGATTCGGCCTGGTATTTTTCGGCCAGCTCCCGGAAAGCGTCTTTGCGGTCATTCATCCAATGCCAGATGATTATCTTGTTCTCGGCTCTCTTTGAGGGGGTACAACTGGTTAAGGAAAGTATCAAAATAGGAATACTTAATAAAACTAAAACCATAAAAATACTGGGGATTTTAGGTGAAAGCTTCATTGCTCCTCCTTCACTGGGTTGGCTATCCTGCTAAACGAACCCGTATTTTAGCATAAAATCCAAAATCACACAATATTTAATCAAAAACGACGGTTTTGTTGCCGTAAACGAGAATTTTTCGCTCCAGATGCCAGCGCACGGCCCGGCTGAGCACGATACGTTCTAAATCCTGGCCTTCGCGCTTTAAGTCCGTTAAAGTATCCCGATGGCTCACCCTGACGATGTCCTGCTCGATAATCGGGCCGGCATCCAGATCTTCAGTCACGTAATGGCTGGTGGCGCCGATGATTTTTACTCCCCTCCGGTAAGCCTGGCCGTAAGGGCTGCTCCCTACAAAGGCCGGTAAAAACGAGTGATGAATATTAATTATTCGATTGGGAAATTCGGCTACAAACTGCCGGGTGAGGATTTGGGTGTAACGGGCCAGGATAATCAGGTCAATTTTTTCTTTTTTCAGCAGCGCAATTTCTTTATTCTCCACCTGCGGTTTATTCTGGGCAGTTTTGGGAAATTCCACAAATTTCAGGCCAAAATCTTGGGCGATGGTCGCTCCCGCGGAATGGTTGCTGACTACTAAAGGTATCCGGCAGTTAAATTGGCCTTGGCGGAAGCGAAACAGTAAATCGTATAAACAGTGCCGGTGGCGGGAAGTAAAGATAGCTACCCGAGGAATATCCGCGCTGGAGTAAAGGTTCCAGTTCATTCCGAATTTATCGGCTAAGGGAATAAACTCTCCGGCAATATTTTTGGGGGCGATCTTAAACGCATCCAAAGACCACTCGATACGCATAAAAAAAATATTGTCCTGGGTATCAATGTGCTGATCGGCGTGCTCGATATTGCCGTTATTGCGGTAGATAAAATCGGTAATGGCAGCGGTAATACCTTTTTGGTCGGGACAGGAAATGAGAAGAATTGCCGTAGCCATCGTCTTCGAATCGGGTAAAAGGGGCTTATCTTACGGGGAGATTGCGTTCAAATACTTAAAATATTCCCCCTCGGTAGTCAAAATCACGGTAGTGTTAGCATCAACGGTATTTTTATAGGTATCCAGAGTCTTTAAAAACGAGAAGAATTCAGGATCTTTATTATAAGCGTCGGCGTAAACCTTGGTGGCCTTAGCGTCAGCTTCACCTTTAATGCGCTGGGCCTCCTTGTAGGCTTGTGAAAGTATCGATTTAAGTTCTTTTGCCGTGTGGCCTTCTACGTCAGCTCGGATACCTCTTCCTTCTGAGCGGTATTGTTCAGCCGCCCGTTTGCGTTCGGCAATCATGCGTTCATAAACGTTACGCTGGACCTTTTCGATGTAATTTATCCGTTTAATCCGGACATCGATCAACTCGATTCCGTAACGCGAACCTAAATCTTGCTTCGCCTTCTCCACAATTTCCTCTCTGATCTTCTCCCGGCCAATCTTTATTTCTTCCAAAGCCCCCTCGTCAACGAATCCCTGCTGGCCTTGTAAATTTTTTAGACTCTCCAACAGGCGGTTTGAAGAGCGTACAGCTTCAGTTGATATCTGGGCGCTAACCGCATCACGCACGGCACCGTCAATTATCCCATCCAGTATAGTCTGAGCTCCACCTTCACTGGACATACTCTTAAAAAACTTCAAAGCATCAATTATTTTCCAACGAGCTGTAGTATCAATCCAGATATAACGTTTATCCTTGGTAGGTATCTCGTTAGGATAGCCGTCCCATTCCAGTATTCTTTTCTCAAAATAAGTTATCTTCTGGATGAAAGGAATTTTAAGATGCAAGCCAGCCTCAACGACCGGGTCGCCCATCGGTTCTCCGAATTGAGTAACAATTGCCTGCTGACCCTCGGTAATAATATAAAAAGGATTGCCAATGAGTATCACTATTACGATTACAATCAACGCGGCTAAACCAAATTTCTTATTCATCTTTATTTTCTAATTTTAATAAAGGTAAAATTCCTTTTTCCTTAGGGTCTACTATATATTTTTTGCCGGTTTTTTTGAGAATTTCATTCATATTCTCTAAGTACAGGCGCCTTAAAGTAACTTCCCGGGCCCGGTTGTATTCCTCATAAAGGAGCAAGAACCTTTTAGCGTCTCCCTGGGCTTTATTCACCTTTTCCAGGGCATACCCTTCGGCCTCTTTAATTATTTTGAGGGCTTCACCTTTTGCCTGCGGTATTTTTTCATTATACACTTCCCAGGCCTGGTTCTTTAATTTTTCCCGCTCCTGCTTGGCCTGGTTAACTTCATTAAAGGCCGGCTTCACCGGATCAGGCGGATTAACATCCTGCAGTTTAACTTGCTCTATCTGGATACCGGTCTCATAGGAATCAAGGATTTCCTGCATTTGGTTTTGAACCTGGCCATTTATTTCGATGCGCTTGGTAGTTAACACTTCATTGAAAGAGTGGTCGCCGACAACGCTGCGCATTACCGACTCGGAAACATCGCGTATAGCTTTAACCACGTTTCTCACTTTAAACAAAGCTTTGTAAGGGTCTTTTATTTTATAGCGAACAATCCAATCTAAATCCAAAACATATAAGTCGCCGGTAAGCATTATTGACTCATCCGCATACGACTTCTCACTGTATACTGTTCTTACCCCCGGTGATTTAGTCCGGAAGCCAAACTCTTCGATATAGACTTTCTCCACCTTGACTGGTATAGCTTTTTCAATAAGGGGCCACTTAAAGTGTAATCCGGGCTTGGTTGCCGCTACAAACTTTCCAAACCGCAAAACCACCCCCACCTCGCTGGGCTGGATAGTGTAGAAAGGAATTAAGGATATCCCGGCGTTGGATAAAAGAAACAGGACCACCAAAACTCCCAGGAGCATCGGCAGAAAAGAAGGCTTGCGGCCGCGGAATTTAAACTTATCCTTGAGCCCCTGCAAAATTTCATCGGGAGTTTTTTTCTCGAAATCCATAGGCAGGGTATTGTAGCATAAGAAGTTGTTTTGGCAAGTTATTTTTTAAAAAGGGGTTAGCGCCCTAAAAAATATGGACAAGTATAAGAATATATGGTATTCTTTATGCTGTGGAGGTAAAAATATGAAAGGCCCGTCATTATCGCAATACTTAAAACACCACTGGTTCAAGGTAACTTTGATTACCGTGGCCAGTGTTATCGCCATCAGCGTTATCGTACTTAGCATTATCGGGGCTAATACTTTCTCCCAGATGGACGCTGACTATCGCAGATCAGTCCTTGCTTCTCAACCCTTCAATATCTTTCTTTATTTAGTGGTGGGTACTATCTCGGCGGCCATCAGCGCCGGGATCTTTGTCTATTTCATTTACGGCGGCGGGTTTACCAAACTAGGTAAAAAGCCGGCCAAAGCTACTGACATCAACGTGAAGTGGAGTGATGTAATCGGGATGGAAGGGGCCAAAGGAGAAGTCTGGGAGGTAATCGACCTGCTTAAAGACCGGGCCATGCTCAACCGGGTGGGCGGAAAGATAATCAAGGGTGTACTCATGGTCGGGCCGCCGGGGTGCGGAAAAACCTACCTGGCTAAAGCTATTGCTACCGAAACCGGCCTGCCCTTTTTAGCGGCCGTGGGCAGTGAATTCATGGGTAAATTTGTGGGCACCGGCTCGGAAAAACTGCGCGGCCTGTTTAAAGAAGCCCGGATGCTGGCCGAAGTCCACAGCGGCTGTATTATTTTTATCGACGAAATCGATACTATTGCCCGTCCCCGCACCGGAAACATCGGCGGCGGCGGCGCGGGCATGGATTATAACGCCACTATCAACCAGCTCCTTACCGAATTAGACGGGATGCGCCAGACCGAAAATAATATCGTGGTCATTGCCGCTACCAACGTCGACGAGAGCGAACTGGATTCGGCTTTGATGCGGGCCGGGCGTTTTGACCGCAAAATTTACGTCACCCTCCCCACCTTGGCCGACCGCGGAAAGTTATTTACCTATTATCTTAAAAAAACCCAATACGATCCCGCGATAGACATCAGCGCCCTGGCTAAACGCTCTGTGGGGTTTTCTCCGGCGGAAATCTCCAACATGATCCGGGAGGCCTCCCTGATTGCCGTGCGCAATAACCGGCAGAAAATCACCTACAAAGACCTTTCCGAAGGTTACGACCGGGTGATGTTCGGGCTGAAAAGCCCGATAACGCTCAGTGAAAAAGAGAAAAAATGGGTGGCTTACCATGAAGCCGGGCATGCCATTGTGGCTTACCGCACCCACCCCACCGACGACGTGATCAAAGCCTCTATCGTCCCCCGTCGGGGCGCCTACGGCTTTATCGGCCAGCGCTCGGGGGAAGAAGTGCATATCCGGACCAAAAACTGGTTTCTGGCTAACATCAAGACTTCTTTAGCCAGCTATGTGGCCGAACAGATGAAATTCGGTACTACCTCTTCCGGCGTGGACAGCGACTTCTCCAAAGCCCTCTACTGGGCCAACGAAATGGTCTGGCGCTGGGGAATGGGTGAAAGTAAACACCTGGGTAATTTCTATGCCTTGGCCATTCAAAGCCCCGCCGGCGGAACCACCCTTAATGTATCCGAAAACATGAAAATGAAACTGGAGCAAGATACCCAGAAAATAATCGCCCAGTGTATTAAAGAAGTCGAGGCAATATTAACTAAAGACAAGGTCCTTTTAGAATACTTTGCCCAGGAGCTGCTCAAAAAAGAAGAGCTGGAATATGACGAGATTGTAGCCATATTTACCAAGCATGATCAGAATCAACTGCAAAAACCTGCTGCTTAGCGCCCTTCTTCTCTTAGCCGCAGCCTGCTCCATCGCCCCTAAATACTCTTACGAGGACATCGACGATACGATTGTAAAAATATGTCAAGAAGAGTTCGATCTTGCGGTTAACGCCTGGGTAGTGGGAAATACCCTCTGGGTTTACGCCCCTTTAGACATTCTCGACGATGAAGGAAATATAAAAATAGATCCGGAAGGCAAATCCGACGATGACCTCATCAAAAATATACGCCGGATAAACCGGATAGCCGTCCGGGCCCTGCTTAACATGGATAAACCGCCGCAATTCTTATGCCTGATCATCGCCGAAACTAAAAAAAGCGGAATAGACTACTACATGGTTACCTTTGTTCCTGACCGGCTCCGGCTGGAAAGGATAGCCCGGATCATCGGACATGTATCTCAAGCCGAAACCTTAAAAAGAATCGTTCAGTTCGACTTTTGGGATTCCCAAGCCCTGGGCGATAAGGAAGGGGCCCATATCGAAAAATACGAAAACTCCATCGACGAATTTATTACCCTTTTAATCAGCCAGGCTATGCTCGGCACTCTTCTGGATCCGGAAATAGCCAGTAACTACCAAATAGACGAATTAGAAGTCACTCACTCCGGCGACACTATAACCATCACCTTTGATATTATGATCGTCAAGTACGAGCCGGGGATGCCGCGCCCGCTGGAAGCCGCCGAAGAAATCGCCAAAGACACCGTAAGTAAATACACTGCCTTTAGCAATATTACTACCGTAAGGATCGTGGATAAGTTTAACGAGAAAACCCGCTACCTGGATTTTAAACACGACGGCGGCGGCGGATCCACATCTTACGGCGAAGGAATTACCAGCACGTTAGCGAAATTATATCTGGCCAGTTTTTACATGAAACTAGCCGGCTATCACCGCAACAATCAGGACCTGGAACGGGCAAAGAAGTTTTATGAAAAAACTATAAACATACTCCCCAAGTATGTCTATGCCCTTATCGAGCTTGGCGCTACCTACGTTAATTTAAACCAGCCCCGGGAAGCCATAACCTATCTTAGAAAAGCTCTGGACGTCGACCCCAAAAACACCCATGCTCTTTTTAGCTTAGGGGTCCGATATTATAACATCGGCGAAACCCATCGATCCCGGCCCGACTATGAGTTAGCCCTGAAAGAATTTGAATCGGTACAGGCCTTAAAGCCGGACTATCCAAAAATTCTGATCCGCCTCGGCAAAACCCATGTCAAGCTGGGTAACAAAAAGAAAGCCCTGGAGTATTTAGAAAAGGCGTCGGAAAAAAATCCCGATGACCCAGAAGCCAATTTAAACTTAGCTGAAGTTTATCTTGACTTTGATGACAACCAAAAAGCCTTAGAACATGCCCAAAGAGTCCTGGAAATAAAAAAAGACTTTCCCGGAGCGCATCGTATTCTAGGCAGAATTTACCAGATCTTAGGAGATTCGGTTCGGGCCATTGAAAATTACCAAAAAGCTCTCGAACTTGAACCTAATAATTTCCTTGTTTATCACGATCTAGGTAATATCTATTCATCCTTAGGGCAACATAAAAAGGCTATTGCTGCCTACAAAAAAGTTATAGAGATACAGCCGAACGCAGTTGAAACCTATATCAACCTGGCTAGCATTTATCGCGAGATAGGCATGGCCAAAAACGATAAGAAACTCAAATATAAAGCCCTCCAGTATTTAAGAGATGCTTTAAAAATCGCCCCCCAAAATGAAAGGGTCCTCTATCGCATGGGTGACATTTACCTCCAATTAAAAAACTACCAGAAAGCCCTGGAGTACTTTCAGCAGGTCTTAGCTATTAACCCTCGCAACGCTAATGCTTATTTTACTATCGGCAACGTCTATTTCTTCCTTAAAGACTACGACACCTCCTATGAATACTTCTTAGCGGCCCGGGATCTCTTTTACCAACTCGGCGATTATGATAATGCCTTGGCAGCCGAGGAAAACATCCGCAAACTCCCCTACTAATAACAGAGGGGACGGTTCTCTTGCTACTAAGCTACTGCACATCAATGTCTTATGAGCAGACAATTATAAATTTCTCCCTTTGCTTTCCTTAGATAATGAATATACTTGTAACCTGTTGCTCAACAAAGCCTTAAAGAATTGAGAACCGTCCCCGTTTTGCTAGTCCCCGTTTTGCTAATCTTGCTGACCTATAGGTTGGTGCCGCGCTTAAGGTAGGGAAGGATTTTGCGCTTATCTTTAAGGGCTTCGCCTTTGGCGTTAATGGTGATGGCCTTACTTTCGTAGCGGCCCTCTGCGGATTTTAGAACTACCGGTTCGATAGTGAATGTACCCGGCTCGGTAGCAAAAAGATAGAAAACCAGATTGATC
Source organism: uncultured Planctomycetia bacterium (assembly GCA_964420965.1). Lineage (GTDB taxonomy): Bacteria > Omnitrophota > Gorgyraeia > Duberdicusellales > 4484-171 > CAYQUQ01. Next base: position 7,539 of record CAYQUQ010000032.1, read on the forward strand.
TTGACTGCGGTTTTGGTATTCCCAACCGAGTAGCTTTTGGAGTGGGACTGCGAAGCCAGTTTAAAGTCCTTAAACCGGGGTAAGGTAACTTTAGGCTGGGTGAATTCACCGTTAACTTTTATTTTATAGGTAAAAACCTCGCCGGTTTCGACTTCCTGTTTATCCACGGAAACTGTTATCGGATTGTCCTTATCCTCAGAAACCTGGCCTAATAAAAATACGCAGAAGGTAACGACCAGGAAAGCTTTAAGCGATCTGGACATGGCGCTTTTTTATGTTCAGCCTCTTTTCCGTGAACAACTTAACGGCTAAGGGGTATAATTTATGCTCCAAGGCATGGATTCTCTGCTCCAGCGTCTTAGCAGTCATGTCCTGGTTAATCTTTATTGCCTCCTGGAGTATTATCGGGCCGTGGTCCACTTTTTCATCCACAAAATGAACCGTTACCCCGGTTACCCGGCAGCCGTAGCTAAAGGCGTCCTCTATGGCAGCCGTACCCTTAAACGCGGGCAGAATCGCCGGGTGGATATTTAAAATCTTATTTTTAAAACAGCGCACAAAATAAGGGCTTAAGATACGCATATACCCGGCCAGGACAACCAGGTCGATTTTTTCTTTCCGCAAAATCCTTACTACGACTTTATCGAAAGCCAGGCGCGAGGGATACCTTGTCGGGCTGACGAAAATATCCTTTATGTTAAACTTTCTGGCCCGCTGACGGACAAAAGCGTTTTTTTTATCGGTAAGTAAAAGTTTTATCCGGGATTTAATATAACCCCTGTTTACGGCCCTGGCGATGGCCTCAAAATTACTCCCGCTTCCCGAAGCTAACACGGCAATATTCACCCCGTTAGACCTCCTCCATGTTTACCCCGTTAGAAAGGTCTAACGGGGTTCATGATTTCTCTACAAACACCTTATGTAGGGAATGGTCGCGACCGTTCCCTACATAATTACGTTATCTTACGTAAAATTCGTAAATTAAATTCCCGGCCCCACCTTCTTAAGGCGATTTTGACAGCAATATAATAAAGGCAAACCAAGCCTAAAGCAAGGAAAAAGCTTAACAACTCTCCGTGCCGACGTAAAGTAAGTACGCCGGTTAAAAAGAGTGCGGCCGGGATAAAAAAAACAACCACCGCGGCCAGTAAGGATTGGCGGCTGTTAACCGCGACCTCTACCCGGTCACCCGGCGTAAGCGATAAACCTTGGCGGTCAATCATTACCTTACCCTTACTGCCGCCGCATAAGTAATGCAACGAGCAACAGCCGCACATCTTCTGCCGCTCGAACTTTATCTTAACCTTGCTTCCTAAAACCTCCTCAACAGCTACGATTTCTTTAGACATATGTTTTTAAGGTTTTTTACCATGCCGCAGGCTCGACATCGGACCGGATATGTCCGGCCCCTACAAAAATGCATTTGGTCGGACACTTAGCTTTTCCCTCTTCAAGAGAACCCCGATGTTCTGCTTTTGCCGGATCAACGCAAGAAAGGTTATCCTTTAAATAATACGGTGAATTTTCTACCCGGGCGCAGATGCCGCAACCGATGCACCCCCGGCTGCAGACTTTTTTCACATTTAAAACCGTTTCTTTATTACTGCAGGCCACGTAATAAATCGGGGCTTTCGGTTTAAAGGGAACCAACACAAAAAGATTGCGCGGGCAGGCTTTAAGGCACTGCCCGCAACCGATACACTTTTCGTGGTCGACAATTATGCGCTGGCTTTTTAAAGCCAGAGCGGCCACGGGGCAAACCCGGATGCAATCGTCCAGGAAAAGACACCCATATTTACAATCAATGATCCCTCCGATTAAGTGCGCGGCACGACAGGTAGCCGGGCCGGAATAATCTACGGACGCTTTTTTCTCTGCGGTCTCGGCGCCGCAGCGGCAAACCACCACCTGGCTCTTTTTCGTGGTGCATCCGGAAATCCCTAATATTTCCGCGATCTTAGAATTAACGTCCTCTCCCCCGGGAAGACACCCCTGGAATAAATTGCACCCCTTAACCACTGCTTCGGCATAGGGACGGCAGCCGCTAAAACCGCAGGCGCCGCAATTTAACCCCGGAAGCGCCGCCAGCACTTCCCCCACCCGGGGATCCTCGGAAACGCTTAACTTCTTACTTAAAACCGCCAGTACCGCCGCGAATAAAAGTCCGGTCCCCCCTAAAACGACTACGGCAATCTTCACTATCTCCATATCAAGAACTCACCAGGCCGGAGAAGCCCATAAAAATCAGGGCCAGCAATCCGGCGGTAATCAGGGTCAGCGGGGCCCCCTTGAATGCACCCGGAATCTCCGCGTAATCAAGCTCTTCCCTTATTCCGGCCATGAGTAAAAGTACCAGGGAAAACCCCAATCCTCCGGAAAACCCAAAAACAACGGCTTCTCTAAACCCGTAATTGCGGGTAACCATGAACAGGGCCGCCCCGAGAATAGCGCAATTAGTGGTAATTAACGGCAGGTATAACCCCAGGGACTGGTAAAGCGGGGCGGAAAACTTACGGATAAACATCTCCACCATCTGCACCAAAGAAGCGATGACCAAAATAAAAATCACGTACTGCAGAAAAATTAAATCATATTTCACCAGAATCAGGTTATAAATCAGCCAGCCGATACTGGTGGCTAAGGTCATCACAAAAGTAACGGCCAGGCCCATCCCTAAAGCAGATTCGATCTTATTGGAAACTCCTAAAAAGGGGCAAATCCCCAAAAAGTAGGAAAGGACGAGGTTGTTAATTAATAATGTAGAGATGAATATGAGAATTAAATCTGTCATCTTTGTTCAATCCGGTTCATAGCCGCGACCAGAAATCCTAAAACTAAAAAGGCTCCGGCCGGCAGAATCATCACTACTAAAGGATTGTAAACCGAAGGCATCAGCGGAAACCCTAAAATCGTGCCCGCACCAAAAAGCTCGCGCAGCGAACCTAAAAGAAAAACTCCCCAGGTAAACCCTAAACCCATACCTAAAGCATCAATGAGCGCACGTGATAGAGAATACTTAGAGGCGAAAGCCTCGCACCGGCCCAGAATAATGCAGTTTACGATGATCAAAGGTACGTATGGCCCCAGGGCCCGGCTGATCTCCGGAAACTGAGCCTTAAAAAAGATATCCACGATAGTCACGAAGGTAGCGATAATTACGGTATAAACGGCAATGCGTACCGGGTGCGGGACTATTTTTTTAATTACCGAAACCACCAGAGCGGAAAAGAACAGCACAAAAATTACCGCCAGCCCCATGGCCATTCCGTTTAAAGCCGAGGTGGTAACGGCTAAGGCTGGACACATTCCTAAAAGCTGGCGGAAGACCGGATGTTCTGTCCATAGGCCTTTTATGAAGTCGGATTTCATTTTATTTTTTGGCGCAGCTCCGCGATTTTTTTATTGAGAATGTTGACTACGGCCCGGGAAGAAACAGTAGCGCCGGTAATAGCCGTAATCTGATTGTCCCGCGAAGGTTTTTCTTTTACGCACTCTATCGGTTCCCAAAGGCTTAACCGTTTAAATTGGTTTTTAAAAGAATCTTCCTGAATCTTTGCCCCTAACCCCGGGGTTTCCACGGATTCGATAACCTCGATGCCTTCGAGGCGCTTAAGAGAAGGGTCAACTACGGCCAGCATTTTTATCGTGCTCTGATAGCCCTGCCCTTCGGCCAAAAAAGCGTAACCGATCAACTTTCCTTCTTTATCGCTAAGTTTATAAACCGCGCCGTCAGTGTAGTCCCCAAGGACTACCTCTTTGGCCTCTGGGGAAAGAATAGCGATGGCCTTCTCAATCCTCTGCTTAGCGTTAAGTTCAATTCTTTCTTCAGCCACACCGTAAATCCAGGAAAGCGAAAGCGCGCAGAGAACGCAGACCAGCGTAAGAACAGCGGTAATTTTAATTGACTCCTGCATTTTTATCTCCCGAAAGGTTTTGGTTTTGTATAGCGGTTAATTAAGGGAGTGAACGCGTTCATAAAAAGTATGGCGTACATGACCCCTTCCGGTAAGCCGCTAAAGTACCGGATAACCATAATTAACAGGCCGCAGCCGGCACCGAAAATATACCGGCCTTTCTTAGTAGCCGGCGTAGTTACCGGGTCGGTAGCCATAAAAAAAGCCCCCAGAAGCAATCCTCCGCTCAGTAAATGGAATAATGCCGAGCCGTTTAGGAGGTTTACCAAAAATCCGACAGCGGAAATCAACGCTACGCTTAAAATAAGGCTTAAAGGAATTCGCCAGTCAGCAACTTTACGGATCAAAATATACGCGCCGCCGATAAGCAGGCACAGCGCTGATGTTTCCCCCAGGCTCCCGGAAACATTGCCCAGAAACAACTCCGGATTGGGAGTGATCACCTGGCTGAATTTTCTTAAAGCCAGGGGGGTAGCCGCAGTTACCGCATCCAGGGAGTTCGGCGGGATGAATTTGGTCAACATTTGGGGATATGCGGCCATCAGAAAGGCCCGGGCGATTAAGGCCGGGTTAAAGATATTCGCTCCCAGGCCGCCGAAGATATGCTTTGCGACCAAAATGGCAAAAACCGAACCCAGGGTAGCGGCATACCATTTTATGGTCGGGGGCAAAATCAAGGCCAGGAGAATTCCGGTGACCGCGGCGCTAAAATCTTTTATCGGCGAAGGTTTCTTTCTGATTCTAGCAATTATATGCTCGGTAGCTACCGCGGTTAAGGTGCAATTTAAAATCAGCAGAACGGCTCTTAAACCAAAAAAGTAGGCGGCAGCACCCACGGCCGGCAGCAGGCCGGCAATCACCTCCAGCATGATCCGGGGAGTCTTAAGCCGGGAATACAAGTGCGGTGAACTGCTTATGGATGTCTTCATTTTTCCGGGGGTAAATATTGTTTTCCGATCTTTATATAATGCACCAGGGGAATGCTGGCCGGACAGGAATAATTGCAACAGCCGCATTCAATACAATCGCTTATATTAAATTGCTCTAACAACCCATACTCTTCTTTTTTCACCCGTTTAGCATATTCGAGAGGCATAAGGCCCATCGGGCAGGCATCAACACAGCGCGCGCAGCGGATGCAGGGATTTTCCGGAAATTCCTCCGCCGCTGCGCCCAAAAATAAAAACCCTCCGCTGCCCTTAAGAATCGGATAATCAAGGTTATCTAAACTTATCCCCATCATCGGCCCCCCGCAGATAATTTTCCGGGGTTTATCCGCCAGCTCCAGTACGCCGGCGTCGAAAAGCTCGCTTAAAGTAGTCCCGATTTTAACCCAGATATTTTTCGGCGCGGCCAGGGCATCGCCGCAAAAACTGACCATCCGTTCAATCAAAGGCTTGCCGCGGTAAACCGCTTCATAGACGGCAAAACAGGTGGCCACGTTATGCACTAAACACCCGGCATCGAGCGGAAGCATACTGCCGGAAACCTTCCTTCCGGTAACCGCGTAAATCAGCTGCTTTTCACCGCCCTGGGGATAAGCGGCGTTTAAAACATGAGAGCTGATTCGGGAAAACTTAAAGCGCTTGGTATTGATAAACAGGTTTATTTTTTTAATCGCCTCGGGTTTATTATCTTCCACGGCGAAGATCACCCGTTGCGGCGCAATCAACCGGCAAATAATCTCTGCCCCTATAAAGACCTCTTTTAAGTTTTCGATCATGAGGCGGTTATCAGCCGCTAAGTAAGGTTCGCATTCGCAGCCGTTAATAATCAAGGCGTCGATTTTCTTCAGCGGCTTTAATTTAACGTGGGTGGGAAAGGCGGCTCCGCCCATACCCACAATACCGCTGTCTTTGATAATCGCCAATAGCTCTTCGCCCCCTAAGCTGTCTACACCTCTTCTTAAAGTATATTCCTTCTCTTCATCCGAGCATTGAAGCGCAATGCCCTCGGCCCGCTGTAAATTGGGGTGGTTAAAAACATCGCGGCTTAAAATGGTCCCTTTTTTGGGGGCATGCAGGGGTACCGAAATATATCCGGATTCCTTGGCAATCACCGCCGCTTCCTCTACGCTGTCGCCTCTATTCACGCAAGCAAGGGCGGGCTTGCCGGTATGCTGGGATAGGGCTAAGAATAATTTCTTAGGGTTAAGAAACCTTTCGCTGGCTAAGTCGTGCTGCGGCTTCTTGTATTCGGCTAATTTAATCATCGGTAAATATAAAAATTAAGGACAGAAGAAACCCAATTATACCAACGGCAATAATGATTGTAAAGGGGTTGAATACATAATCGGCTAATAGCGTAGCGCAAAACATAGCCACCAAAGCCCCGAAATGGGAAGTAAACTCTAAGCCGCTGAAAATCCGGCCCAACAAATTTTCATCACTCTCGCGGTGGATTAAAGCGTTGACTCCGATAAAGGCCGGAGAAATAAGCATCCCCAGAACAAAAGAAAGCAATACCGCATAAAGCGTAAACGGATAACGGGTTAAGGAAACAACAAAGAATATGATAAAAAGCGAGGAAAGTAAAACTGCCCAATTAATAACTTTTTTTACCGAAAATTTATGGGCGATTCTGCCGTAGGCCATACTGCCTAAAAAGATCCCTGCCCCCAAGCCCACTGCCGCGAATCCCACGTCTTTAGTAACCGAAGATAAGGTGCTTTGAATAAAACGAATAAAAACTATGTATAAAGCCCCGATGTACGAATAAAGGAAGAAAAATATCTTAAAGGCGTACTTTGTTTCGTGAGACCTAAAAATGTAGCCAATACCTTCCTTTAACTCATGCAGGAATGATTTTTTTACACTGGCTACCATATTTTTTCCAATATCAAAAATATCCTTGGCTAAGAACTCACCCTTACCTTTGATGGCAATTAAAAAAATGGCTATTCCCGAAACAAAAAAGGTAGCGGCATCGATTTCGAAGGCAACGACTAAACCATACTTTTCAACCAGAATTCCGCCCAGGCCTAAGCCTAAAATGGCAGCGATGGTGGCTGTGTTGGATATAAGTGAATTGGCCATGAAAATATCTTCCTTTTTTACCACCTGGGGCAAAAAAGCCATTTTAGCCGGAATGAAAAACCTTCCGGCGCTGAACGAAAGAAAAATTAAAGCGTAAATGGGAATAAGCGATTGCGATTTGATAAAAACGAAAGGTATTATAAGGATCAGGGCGGCCCGGACCAGATCACAAAGATAAAGGGTTTTGCGCTTGTCCCACCGGTCAATATACACCCCCGATATCGGCGAAATAATAAAAACCGGTATAATGGACAGGCTCATCACCACTGCCAGGTGGGACGCAGATTGGGAAGCCGCCGACACCAGACCAACCAGGGCGATCTGGGTCAGGCGGTCACCAAACTGAGAGACAATCTGGCCAAACCAGAGTAAGGAAAAATTCCTATTGGCCAGAATCTTAAAATAGCGAAAAGTCACTCCCTAACCTTCTTTAGTTTAAGCCGGCGGCCCCGCTCTTTTAAAGACTACCGAGCCGAGAGAGAGAGTCGAACTCTCGACCTGAGCATTACGAATGCCCTGCTCTACCAGCTGAGCTATCTCGGCAGAAAAATCTTATGTTTAAGAAATTTTAACAGAAATAATGGGGATTAACAAGACCTTAAAAAAGTCTTGTCAGAATAATTAAATATTGGTAATATAACAAAAAATTGGCCACTTCTCTATAAATATGAAACTGACCACCCCCTACTACTTGATTCACGAGCGCAAGCTGTTAAAAAACTTAAGAAGGATAAAGTACGTCCGAAACCGCACGGGTGGAAAACTCGTGCTGGCGCTTAAGTGCTTCTCCACCTGGTGTGTTTTTAATCTGATGAAAGAATATTTAGACGGTACAACCAGCAGTTCCCTGTACGAAGCCCGTCTGGGCCGGGAGAAGTTTAAAAAGGAAGTGCACGCCTATAGCGTAGCCTTTTCCCGAAGCGATATAAAAGAAATTAGGCGCTATGCGGATAAAGTTATTTTTAACTCCTTATCGCAACTGAAAATGTTTTATAAAGATATTCGCCCGTTAAGCATCGGGCTAAGGGTAAACCCGGGCTTAAGTTTTTCTCGCTTTGATCTGGCTGACCCGGCCCGCCGCTTTTCCCGGCTGGGGGCAATGGATAAGAAAACGCTTTTAAAAGCATTGCCCTTAATCAACGGCCTGATGTTTCACTTTAACTGCGAGAATGACGACTTTAAACATCTTTCATCCAGCCTTGATGCCATCAGCCGCACCTACGCAAAGCACTTAAAGGCTCTGGAGTGGGTCAGCCTGGGCGGCGGGATTTACTTCACCCGAGACGGTTACCCGCTGGAAAAATTCTGCAAGAAAATAAGGGAGTTCGCGGACCGCTTCGGCGTTCAGGTTTATCTGGAGCCCGGCGAAGCCGTAATCACCCAATCCGCGGAATTGGTGACTAAAGTATTAGACATTGTGCACAATGAGATCGATATCGCCATCGTCGATTCTTCCACCGAAGCCCATATGCTGGACTTACTGGTCTATCGGACCAGAGCCAAAATCGAGACTGCCGGCCGGGGCCGGTTTAAATACATGATCGCCGGGCGATCCTGTCTGGCCGGAGATGTATTCGGTACTTATCGCTTTAAGTCCCGGCTCAAAACAGGTGCGACTATCCGGATTTTGGATGCGGCCGGTTACACCATGGTTAAAAAAAACTGGTTCAACGGGCTGCAAATGCCTTCGATTGTGGTAAAAAAACTGAACGGATCGGTAAGCCTGATCCGCCGCTTTGGATACAAAGATTTTTTAAACAATTTATCGTAACGACACAATGCAGGGAACGGTCGCGACCGTTCCCTGCAAAATAATGGGGGTCAGATAAAGATGAAAAGAAATGTATTAATTATCGGGGCCGGTGGCGTAGCCCATGTGGCGGCGCATAAATGCGCCCAGAATAATGACCTTTTAGGTGATATCTGTATCGCCTCTAGAAAACAGGAAAAATGCGATAAAATCATTGAAAGCGTACGGAGAAAGAATAATCTCAAGGATAAAACCAAAAAACTCTACTCCCGTCGGATCGATGCCTTGGATATTCCGGCTACGGTCCAACTGATAAACGAAACCGGCTCGCAGATCGTCATCAATCTGGCTACACCGTATGTAAATATGCCTCTTATGACTGCCTGTATTCAAGCCGGCACCGCTTATATGGATACAGCCGTACACGAAGAACCGGACAAGCCTTGCGAAAACCCTCCATGGTATGCGAACTACGAGTGGAAACGCCGGGAAGAATGTAAGAAAAACGGCATTACCGCTATTTTAGGCGTGGGGTTTGACCCCGGCGTAGTCAATGCTTACTGCGCGCTGGCGGTTAAGCACCATTTCGACACTATCGATGCTATCGACATGATGGATGTCAATGCCGGGGACCACGGCAAATATTTCGCCACTAATTTTGATCCCGAAATCAACCTGCGGGAATTCGTAAAAGTCTGGACCTGGATTGACCGAAAATGGGTCAAGGAAGATGTACACAAAATCAAAATAACTTATGACTTTCCGGTGGTCGGAAAACAAACTGTTTATCTCAGCGGCCACGATGAAATCCATTCTTTATCGCGAAATATCGACGCCGATACGATTCGCTTCTGGATGGGTTTCAACGACCATTATATAAATGTTTTTACGGTCCTGACTAAACTGGGGATGACCTCCGTAAATCCAGTGGTGACCGCCGAAGGCCTCAAAGTAGTTCCCTTAAAGGTCTTAAAAGCGGTCCTCCCCGACCCCCTTTCCTTGGCCCCGAGGTACACCGGAAAAACCTGCATCGGAAATCTGGTTAAGGGCAAAAAAGACGGGAAAAATAAAGAGATTTTTATTTATAACGTTTCTGACCACGCTCAATGCTATAAAGAAGTAGGGTCTCAGGCAATCTGCTACACGGCCGCTGTTCCTCCGGTTGCCGCGGCCATGCTCATCGCCAAAGATATCTGGGACGTAAAGACCATGGTCAATGTTGAAGAGCTGGATCCGGACCCGTTTATTGAATTATTAAATACGATTGGGCTTCCGACACAAATTAGAGAAACTAAAGTTGCGGTTCAGCAAACATAAAAAAACTATTGCCAAATCGCCAAATTTGTGATATAAAAAACTAAATAAGACAGGATCGACTAGCGTTTATGCTATACAAGAAAAAAGAAACACGAAAAGGGGATGGGAACGAAAAGATTTCGCCTGGCTGACGGAAATACGCACAACACAATAATTCACTGGACACGTGAATTATTTTACACGCCTGACTTTACCTTCCTTTCGCAAACCAAAAAAATATCATTCGCTCCCGATAATAATAGTTTAGAACTGCCGCAGTCCTTAAAGGAGGCCAAAAATGACTAAAAAGATTTTTGGTTATGAGTTAATTATGGACCTTTACGGGTGCGATAAAAGTATAATCACTTCTAAAGGGAAGCTGCAAACTTATACCAATAAATTGTGCCGGCTGATAAAAATGAAAAAATACGGAAAAACCCTTCTGCCCCTTTTCGGCGAAAAGGAAGAATTTACCAAGGGATATTCCCTGGTCCAGTTAATCGAAACCAGCTCGATAACCGGGCATTTCTCGGATTTCTGGGGTACGGCCTATATCAATATATTCTCCTGCAAAAAATACAGCCACAAACTGGCCGAAAAATTCACCCATCAGTTTTTTAAGGCGAAAAAGGTAAAATCTACGCTTTTAATCCGCTAACGCCTGCCGCTTAAACACGATAAGAAATTCACGAAAATCAATCGGCGGGAAGAACTTTCAAATCTCGGGGAAGTTGCGGCTGAAGTATTTCCGAAAGTTGCGGAAAGGAAATCGGCCGGCTGAAATAAAAAACCGTACTCACCCTTCCCTGTACGCCTAATTTCAATCCGTTACGAAAACTTATTTTAACATGAGGGCTAAACCCCTGGGTAAAATAAAGGGGTAGGTTGGTCCTACGCAAGGCGCGGGATAAAACCTTAAGCAAGTCGAGCTGGGAAAAAAATACCATCTCCCCCGTCTTGTATACCTGCACCTCTAAAGAATACTTTCTAATCTCCATTATTAGACGAAATAACCAATAATCAAGAAACAAGATACAAACAAATTCCAATATCCAATAACCAAATATACTGCTCCCCGTTAAGCTAACACGTGCAATTTAGGAGAAAATCTCCTATAAT
>CAYQUQ010000033.1:0-18584 GCA_964420965.1 uncultured Planctomycetia bacterium
GTATTCTATATATGTTTCATCTATCCAAACAATAGTATTTGAAGAAATCTCTTTACATAGTCTTTCAAGGTCTTCCTTGTTAACATGGCACCCCGTAGGGCTGTTGGGATTTACAATAATGACCATATCGTAACGATTAGCATTGAGCCTTTCCTTTAAACGTATTAAATCAAGTATATACTTATCATTACGATAGAGAACGAAGCGGTCAACCTGACAGCCTATTATTCGTTCAAGCACATGCGTATATTCACCGTATGTCGGATCTAAAATAAGAACTCTTGAATTAGAATCAAGCCGCTGCCGTAAGGCCAAAAAAATCAAGTCGGACGAACCTGCTCCCGGCAAAACACATGCTGGGCCAATATTGCGCACACGGGCGATTGCCCTAATCATCCCTTCACAGTTTGTTGGAGGAGAAGTATGCAGAATCCAGGGGGCATTTTCTTGCAACGCCTTAATCACTTTAGGTGAAGGCGGGTACCAGGCATCAAGTACATCGGCATTGATAATATCGTGCCGCCGGTCAAGATTGTCAAACTCTTCACCAATGGCCTTAAAAAAGGAGCCGCCATGAAAACAGGCACTTTGGCTATAGAATGGAATATCAATCTGCCAATGGGCTTTTTCCCTTAATCGCTCGAGATATTTCCTGCACTTACTTGAATAGTCACCCATATTGGCGGTGGTCTCACTTAAAAGCTCGTAAGTAACGGCGCCCGCTTTAGTATGCCGATTAAGAGACTTTAAGCCTACCTTTAAATAAAGGTTTAAGACTTCCCGTCTCCCTATGGCAATAACTCTAGTTCCTCCGTTTTCTTCAATCCAGCGGAATGCCGCATACATCAGAAGGCCTGCGATCAAAGTGCCTCTAAAGGGAGCAGTTACAGTCAAAAGCCTGATTTCATACAATCCATTATTGAAATCAAAAGGCAAAATATCTCTTGAGAAATACTTGTCGATAGAATAGCCTTGGCATTCCGGAGTTGTAATGCTAATAAAACCGGCTAACCTGCCATCTGCTTTCGCTACAATATAAATATTAAATTTATCTAATTTATCTGTTAGCCTCCTTTTTAAGTTTGGGGGGTGTTGATTAAGTTCCTTTGCATAAACATCATGACGCAGTTGATAAATTAATTCACGCTCTTCTGCTGTTGCAATGGAAATAATAAGTTGACCGATTTGTTCTGAGGAGTCAACGATCCTCTTTTTGCTGATAATGCTTTCCATTTTTACCGCTCTTTTTTCTTATCTACTTTCTTAACCCTGTCCTTAATTTTTTCTAATAATCTATTCATTTGAGATTTTTCTGATTTTGACAGTATTGTTTCCATCAATAAATCGATATTCTCCCTGTAATGCGGCCATATGGAATTTAACAATTCAGAGCCTTTTTTTGTTATCTTTATAAGCTTGATGCGCCGGTCACCGTTTTGAGATATACGCTCAACGTACCTATCATTTTCAAGCTTATCGATCATTTTGGTCATATTGGACGTGGTAACAAGAAGCAATCCTGATATCTTATTTTGCGGAAGGCCCCGCTCTTTTCCCACATGTTTAACCATAAGTAATATGTTAAATCTTGCCGGGCTTAGGCCATAACCGGAAAGAAAACTGCCTATGAAGCTGTTTGTCAGGGAATAGACGCTGGCGATGTTATAAATAACCTCTTCATTGATCCTGTCTTTACCTTCACGAACACCTAACTCATGGAATATATTCATTGGACCCCCCCCTTTTTTTTTGTTTACTTATCAATAGTTTACCATACAACTGTTGACTTATCAAGTATTTTTGAGAAATTTTTTCCTTTCTCTGGATATAGCCTCATAACTTATTGTCCTACAGCATATTACGTATTTACAAATTATCCAATTTTTTTTGTTAAAGTGATATCCTCATAAAACCAGCGCTTGATTTTCGTAGATAAAAAATAGTCGCTGTCCCCATTTTCACCCCCTGTGGTATAATAAATCCCATTGTCATGAATCAAAAAAACCATCTTACTCAAGGGCCGGTAGTAAAAAAACTGGTTTCACTCACTATCCCCATGGTTTTCGGTATGCTTTCGATGGTAGTGTTTAACCTCGTGGATACTTTTTTTGTTTCCCGGCTGGGCACAGAAGAATTGGCGGCAATGGGATTTACTTTTCCGGTAGTTATGTTTATTTTAAGCATTGCCTTGGGGTTTGGCGTGGCAACTGCTTCAGTAGTCTCACGGGCGATCGGAGGAGGAGATTACCATCGGGTGAGACGGCTTACTACCGACAGCCTTGGCATTTCGCTCTTTGTGGTGGTTATTTTTTCGCTCTTAGGTTTATTCTCAATGGATTGGCTGTTTGGTTTACTGGGGGCTAAAGGGAGAATTTTAGTTCTGGTTAAACAGTACATGTATATCTGGTATCTGGGAGCGGCATTTGTGGTTATTCCGATGGTGGGAAATAATGCCATCAGAGCCTGCGGCGATACGCTTTTTCCCAGCCTGATTATGATCATATCAACTTTGATTAATATTATTTTAGACCCTTTAATGATTTTTGGCCTGGGCGGTTTTCCGCGTTGGGAATTAAAAGGAGCCGCAATTGCTACAGTGATTGCCCGCGGCGCAGCTATGATTTTTTCCTTGTTGATTTTGCATTTTAAAGAAAAAATACTTGATTTTGCTCTGCCGCCGATTAAAGAGCTGATTGATTCCGTAAAGCAGATTTTTTATATCGGTATTCCTTCGGCAGCATCCCGGTTGCTTATGCCGGTAACCATGGCAGTAGTTATGCGTTTAGTTGCCGGGTTCGGCCCCTGCGCTGTGGCTGCCTTTGGCGTGGCCATAAAGATTGAGATGTTTATATTTCTGGTGATTATGGCTTTGGCCACAGCCCTTATTCCTTTCGTCGGCCAGAACTGGGGCGCAAAGAATTTCAGCCGGGTAAAACTTGCCGTAAAAAAAGCAAATGCCTTTTCTCTCTGGTGGGGCCTGGGCAGTTTTGCTGCATTTTTGGCCCTGGCAGTTCCTTTGGGGCGTTTATTTGCAAAAGAGATTGAGGTTGCAAGGTATATTACCTGGTATCTATGGATTATACCGATAAGCTACGGCCTGCGCAGCTGCACCTTTTTAATAGCCTCAGTGTTTAATGCGATAAACAAACCCCTGGCGGCCATCGGATTAAATTTAGTGCGGATGCTTATATTCTATATCCCCCTGGCGGTAATCGGCAGCCGGCTGGGGGGTCTATTGGGTTTGTTTGCGGGGTTGTCTTTGGCCAATCTGGGGGCCGGTGCGCTGTCGATCGTCATCGTCAGCCTATTTTTTAAAAGGTCTCGTTCCTTTACCCTTGCCGCCGGAGAACTATGGCGGTAGAATTGGCATGGATAGATATAAGGGTTAAGTTTCAAAATTATTGAAAAAGATAAATAGACATGTCCCGAAAGAGAAAAAGAAAAACTATCGGCTATGAATTCGCTCTAGATTTACAGCAGAAAGCAGAAGGAATTTGCCAGGCATTATTTCCCCATGTTAAGCCGGGATTTTTTAAGTGTTTTCGAAGTTCCGGTTCCGCTTCAAGGCGCACTGTCGCGCGGTGCCACGGATTAGCGAAGATAATGCAGAAAACTATCGGTTGTCCGGCTCATTACGCGATTGAATTTATTTCCGAGAAATTTGACAGACTTTCCGAGGAAGAACAGATTAAAGTAATCATCCATGAGTTAATGCATATCCCCCAGAATTTCGGCGGAGGGTTCAGGCATCATGATCATGCTAATAATAAGAATGTGGAAAAGATGTATAGAAACTATAAAAAGCAGCAATGCTTTTTCTTTAATATATCTCAGAAGGTAGTATAATGGAAGTTGTTAGCAAAGGAGGTATCATGGGATATCAACAAGGTGGCGGCGGATACGACAGAGGCCCGCGGGAGATGCATAAGGCGGTTTGTGCCGAATGTAAGAAAGAATGTGAAGTTCCTTTCAAGCCCAGCGGAGACCGTCCGGTATATTGCCGTGAGTGCTTTTCGAAGCGCAGAAACGAGAATCGCTAAGGTAGTGTTTTGGGGCTGTCTCTGGCAGCCCCACTGCCAGCAGAACCAGCTTTTATAGTGAATTAATTCCGGGGACGCATTACTTGATTCCTGATAGATAAGTATTGTGTCCCCGTAATTTTCCCCTCTCTATGAAATACAATCACGCTTTATTTCTAAATCCATACATTGAGAATTCCGCAACCAGCGCCATGATGCTTTTTCCGCCCACCGGGCTGGAATATGTAGCCACCAGCGCCCAGGATTGTGTGGGTAAAGTAACCCTCCTGGATTTAAGATATGAAAGAAATTTACACGATGCCGGTAAATTAATAGATTTTATACGTCGGGAGATAGATATTGTATGCGTTGGTATCGGGTGGGACCGTCAGTTTAAGGAAATCTGCGGCCTCCTGAACCAAATGCCGGATAACACGCCTTTGGTCTTGGGCGGATATACGGCAACGGAAAAAGTTGAAGAGCTTTTTGAAAACTGCCCTAAGATAGATGTTGTGGTCCGGGGAGAAGGCGAAGAAAGCATAAAAGAAATACTTAAAGATGCACCGCTTGAAAGTATTTTAGGTATTTCTTACCGCAGGAACGGGGAGCTGAAGCATAATAAAAACCGGCCTTTACCTGATGTTTCTGACATATCCTGCCCGAATCGCACCTTAAGGCGTAATGACTACCGCTTGACCGTAAAGGGCATTAGTGTGTCAAACTTTACTTTCGACACAGTATTGAGCGCAAGGGGATGCCCCTACAATTGTAAATTTTGCACCTTTACCCTGAATCCCCTGGGGCAGAAGAGAATTTATTCGGCGCGGAGCGTTGACTCTGTTGTTAACGAGATAAAAGGGATGTCTGCGGATGTGATACTTTTTAGCGATGAAGACTTCTCGGTTAATCCCAAAAGGGCAGAAGAAATCTGTGATTTAATAATAGCACATAAAATACGAAAACGTTTTGCCGCCCAGGTCCGTATTGACATAGCCCGGCACCCCGTATTGCTGGAGAAAATGGCCAGGGCCGGGTTTAAGGCCCTTTTAATCGGTATAGAATCTCCCCACGACCGCATACTCGCCCAGCTTAATAAGGGGTTTGATTCAGCCGCGGTAAGGAAGTATTTTAAGGTATTTAAAAATTATCCTATTTATTACCATGGATATTTCATTTATGGCAATATCGGCGAAACCAAAGAGGAAATGCTCTATATATCAGAATTCGCAAAGGAAATAGGGGTTGACTCGATCACTTTCCTTAAGCTGAGGATAGAGAAGTTTTCACCGCTGAGAGAAGTTGTCGAAAAGACTCCGGGATATCATATCGGCAGCAACAGCGTCCTTTATTCCGATGCCTACAGCTACGCAGACTTAAAGAAAATAGGCAAGGGGATAAAATTTTCTTTTTATACGCCGGCCAGGTTTATAAAGATTTTACAAAAGTTTATCAAGATAAGATTCTTCACCTTGAAGGACCTGACATTATTTTTCGTTAATCTACCTTTGCTGCTGAGACAGGTTTTCCTTAGAGAAATACAAAGAGGCCGTCTCCGGGATACTCTAAAGCGTATGTTTATAAAGAATGCAGCCTGACTGCATATTTTGAAAATAGCTATTATCGGAATCCCGGGAACACTTTCCTTAATCCCTGTGCTCAGCAAGACTGCATAAACCAGGTTCTTTCAGCCAATACAGTACTTCGCAAAAACATTTGTTTTGCGCCGTAGCCAGTTCTCTAAATCTACCCTTGTCGTTGGTAGAAAATGGCGTGTTGTAACTTGCTCATTGGCATGTAGTTACATCAAAGTGAACCGTCCCCCTCTGAAATACCCTTGTTAATTGCCCCAAAATAGGGTATATTTAAGTTCTTATGGATAGTCGTAACGGCCCGGAGAATTTGAACGGTCCTGAAAAAGATGAATTTTTTCAGGCGGTTTGCAATATTACCCCTTCGGCAGTATTCGTCTATAGCGATACCTTCCGCTACCTCAATCCTGAATCCACCCGCGTTACTGGCTATACCCTGGCTAATCTGCAAAAACTGCACCCCTGGGATTTGGTCCATCCCGACATGCGGGAAGCGGCTAAAAAGCGGTTCTATGACCGCCTGGAGGGAAAGCCCATACCCGACCGCTATACGGTAAAAATTGTGGCCAAAAACGGCGCAACGCTCTGGATTACCATGTCCACAAAATTAATCAAGTACCAGGGCGAGACCTGCGTTTTAGCTACCGCCGTGGATGTTACCGATTTAAAAATGACCGAAGAAGCCTTAAACAAAAGTCTTCAGAAACACAAGAGCATTCTAACCCAGGTAGTCAGCACCCTATCTTCGGTGGTGGAGATACGCGATCCCTACACTGCCGGCCATCAGCAGCGGGTGAGTAAATTAGCTACGGCCATTGCCCGGGAGATGCATTTACCCCAGGAAAGGGTCGATAGCATTCGGATAGCGGGCCTTCTTCACGATATCGGCAAGGTTTCCATTCCCGCGGAGATCTTGAGTAAACCGGGGGGATTAACCGATTCCGAATTCACCATCATCAAGCTTCACCCCGAGGTGAGCCACTCCATTCTGGAAAAAACCGAGTTTTTGTGGCCGATCGCTCAAATTATCCTCCAGCACCACGAACGAATCAACGGCTCAGGTTATCCGCAGGGATTAAAGGAAGATAAGATCCTCCCGGAGTCAAAAGTACTGGCGGTGGCTGATGTGGTGGAAGCCATTGCTACTCACCGGCCCTATCGGGACTCTCTGGGGATAGACGCGGCTTTGGAAGAAGTGGAAAAAAACAGCGGCACCCTCTATGATCCGCTGGCAGCAAAAGCCTGCCTTGGTCTCTTCCGCAAGAAAGGTTTTACCTTTACCGACTAACCAGGAGACTGGCAATATACCTAAAGGCGTAATTTCCCTTTTATGATCCCCGCTATCCATCCCCGATTTTACGCATATTGTATTCAGAATAATTATTGATATAATATGATTTGTATCTAATTTTATGGCTATGAAGATAATAACCGGCACCCTAAAATTTAGTGAGCTTGGAGAGATGGCCGTGGTATTCGGGGGTATGGTAAAAGCGGTTATCGATGTCGACAGAGAGCTGGTAGCGGTCGACGCGGAACTTCATTCTGACTTGGAAGCATTGCTTATCGAGGATGGGTCAAAGCAGAATAGCCTTTGGGGAATCAACCTTTATCCGGATTTACCGGGTGATGAATTCATTGAGTTTGACTCCATGATCAATATGCGCCCTTCTCAAGGCAACAGGAGCCGCGGGGTGGAGAGCGAAGAATTACGTAAAAAAATTTCTGAAGTTGCAGGAAAGAGGATTGAACGGTGAATTATAAGCATAAGGACCTGGCAGCCGGACGCTGGAATGACCTGTCGTTTATGGAGCAAATGGCTAATATCGGGAGCGAAGTGGAACGCGCTGTCAACTGGCGAGCCAGACACAATGCTGTTTATTGTCAACAGGCCTTTGAACGGGCCCTGGAGCTGGTGGATTTAACACTGGATAGTCTTACGAGTTTTTCCCGCCTTAAGGAGGTCGCCCGCCTTCGGGAAGCGATAGTGGATTACTTTTGGGGAACAAACCAGTTTATGTCCACTGAAGAATCCTGGAAAAAATATTTTTTAAGTTTTACCTATGCTGCGCGGAGAAATTGTTAATTTTTAAAACGGAGGTGGAGGAGATGAGAAGGGTAGCTTTGCATAAATTTTTCATGTTGTTTTTCCCGGCCGTACTGGTATTGGCTGTCGTTACCGGACAAGACGCTCTGGCCCGTAAAAAGTGGAATATTACCGGCGAGGGCCGTTTCGGCACGCAAGTTATAAACGATAGCGATTTTATAAAAGTAAAAAGCATCCCGACTTGGTGCGGCGTAGCCCGGTTGGTAAATTGTGGCGGCCTGCAGGCTCTGGAATATTCCTGCACCGGTGATGCCACGGGGACTCCTTATACGAACAATAGCATTGTCGGGCCGGTTAGTTTCCAATCCGACGGACCGGTAGTCTATAACCGGCATACCCGCCCGGCGAATTCCCCCGGTTTCTTGATTAAGCTTAAAGGAATAGAGTTGGATAAACAGGTAAAAGGGTATGTGGGGGAGTTTAAGGGTAAAATTGGGCGGAGAATAGAGGGTAAAAGATCCGCTTCGATGGAGGTTCAGGAGTATCAGTGGGTGCCTCCCGCATACCTGATTGGTACTTTAAGAAAGGAAGCCCGGTGTAAGGGTTCCCGAAAAGAATTCGAGGCTTTACTTTTTGATGTAGAAGATAGGGGAAGAATCATCACTTTTTTTGTCAGCCGGAATTCTCCGGCCTACTCCGGTCTCAGCCACCGCATAGGCGAGGAGGTCAGCTTAGCCGGATACGTTTACGACGGGTACTTAAGCAAATTTATCCTTCCGGAAATGGCTATTACCTGTTTTGTCGGCGAGCATGCCCTGACCGCCCTGCATATCTGTGATTAACCGGTCAACGCCACTTTACCGAATTGCCGGGTAAATGAAAGTATTATTTATTCAAAAGCAGACATTTCCTTATTACGGGATAATGTCTATGTCCGGCTATCTTAAAAGGCATGGTCACATCTGTGATTGTTTAATCGATAACTTAGATCTGGCGCACCGGCACACGGAAGAACTCCGGCAGGCCGATATTATCGGCATAAGTGTTCTGTCCGTGGAACACAGGTGGTTGAAGGATACAGTCCGGAAGTTACGGGCGGTTGTTCCGGACACCCCCGTAATCATCGGCGGAATACACGCTATTCTCTATCCGGAAATACTGGAAACGGTTGAGGCGGATTTACTCTGCATGGGGGAGGGCGAGGCCGTTGTTAAAAATCTGCTCGATAAAATAAATGCTGCCGATCTTGATTTTTCCGGTATCGCCGGCCTGGCCTATAGAAAAGACGGGAAGATAGTCAAAAATAAAATGCCCGGATTACGGCAGGAGTTCGACTGGCCGGAAGACCGGAATGTGTATTATCGAAGATACAAAAGCCTGGCCGGTGAAGAGCAGAAACAATTCCTGACCGGAAGGGGCTGCCCGTATAAATGCAATTTTTGCTTTAACGCGCAGCTGCAGGAAAAATACAGCGGGTTAGGAAAATACCTAAGAAAAAAACCCGTCGATTTATGCATCCAGGAGATTCTAAAGATAAAAACCGACTTCGGGATAAACACGCTATTTTTCTCCGATGATACTTTTGCCATCGACAAGGGCTGGCTGCTGGATTTTTTGGACATATACCGCAGGAAGGTACAAATACCGTTTATGTGTATAGTGCGGGCAAACGAAATCGACAGGGAAGTCGCTCAGGAATTATCCCGGTCCGGCTGCCATACGGTCAGCATGGGGATTGAAACCAGCAACGAGGAAATCAGGAGAAATACTTTGAATAAGGATTTAGACAACGAAACCATACGCAGCGCCGCCAGGCATCTTAAGAAGAACAATATCCGCCTGCAGACGTCAAATATGTTCGGTATCCCCGGGGAAACCGTAGAAAACGCCCTGGAAACAGTGCGCTTTAATATGGAGGTGGGGACATCCTTTGCTTTTGCCGCCATGCTCATGCCTTTCCCGGGTAGCAATATTGAAAAGAAGGCCCTTGAGCTGGACTGGCTGGATGCGCCGGTAAGTTTTGAATCTCTGCCGCAATCATTTTTCTCGGGGTCGGTTTTTAAACACCCGGAAGTGCCAATCCTGGAAAATATCAAAAGCGCCCACTTGTTTATAGCTTATCCACGGCTGTATAAGATTTTTAAGGTTTTAATCAGGCTGAGGTGCCGGCCGCTCTTCTTGTTGCTGGATCGGGCCGGGTTGTTTTTAAGGTACAAGAAAGAAAGAAAATTAAGCTTTCCGGCCGCGGCCCGGCTGTTCTATAGATTCCGGAAGTCGCAATGAGGAAATAGGTTAGATGAATAAAATAAATAAGTATTTGTTCCCGGGGTTACTGGTATTGCTGGTCATAACTTTCTTCACCCGCAATAGCGTGCGCGGGGCCGGCCGGATCGATCCGGCGGTGTTAAAGCCGCCCCTGCAGGAAAGTCTGGTCGATCAGGAATTGATTGAATTTGCCAAAGACGGCTATGAGTATGAGCTCACCCCTTTGTTTTCTTATTCGATAAACGGGCTGCTGGTAAGCAAGATGAATTACCGCCTGTTCAGCCTGCATAAGTATGACAACTTATTTCCGCTGGATATATGTTTGATCTGGGGGGGCAATGTCGAGAAAAAAATACATAAAAACAAAAGGGTTAAGTTTTCGCAGGATTGCCGCTGGTGCTGGGTAAAGTGGCGGGGGAATGTGGATTTTAACTTCTCCGAGATAGCCAACAGCCACCTGTTGATTAAAGACAAGCGTTTGGAACGTAAGATTAAGAAGCTGGTAGCCGGAGATCAGGTTAACATCAAGGGGAAGCTGGTAAACGTTAAAGCCCAGCTCGTCGGTAAAGCCGACAAGTGGGAACCGCAAACTTTTTCCTGGAATAGCAGCACCAACCGGACCGACCAGGGCGCCGGGGCCTGCGAAGTGATTTATGTTGAGGATGTGCAGGTTTTAAAGAGGGCCAATCTGCTTTCCCGCTACCTGTTTTCGCTTAGTTTTTACGGTTTAGTGGTGTTGATTGTCTTGAATCTAATTCGCTTTTCCCGGCCGATAGTATCCGCCTGAATCAACAGTAGAATTATTCAGGCTCAATGCTATAATATTAGGGACGATGAAATTCTGGGTTATTTTTCTATTAATGGCGGGATTAAGCTTGAGCGGTCTGGCTCAAGGATCAGGAGACAGCGACATGAGTGTATTTTTGGAGACTACCCAGGGGCAGATCGAAATTAAGCTTAAGCCCGAGACAGCGCCGAGGGCCTGTGAGAATTTTACCCGGCTGGTAGAGAAGGGTTACTATAACGGGTTGATTTTTCACCGGGTGATCAAGGATTTTATGATTCAGGGCGGCGACCCTACCGGAACCGGTACCGGCGGAGAATCGGTCTGGGGTGAGCCCTTTGAAGATGAGGTAACCCCGGAAGTTAAATTCGACCAGCCGGGCTTGCTGGCCATGGCCAATTCCGGGCCCAATACCAACGGGAGTCAGTTTTTTATTACCACGGTTAAAACCCCCTGGCTTAATATGCGCCATACTATCTTCGGGGAAGTGATTTCCGGATACGAGGTTGTTCAGAAAATCGAGAATACATCCGTGGGCCCGGCCGATAAGCCGCTTAAGGAGCAGAAAATCATCAAAGCCTACCTCAAGCAATAACCTGTCGTTTTCTCTACCGACATTCGCCCGCGCGACAGGAAAGGTAAAAGATGAAGCTGTCCAATAATAAGAGAACCCTGGTTTTGTTTTTTATTTTTGTGGCCGCGGTTATCCTTTTTTTCTACACCCGGGATTACGGTTTTCTATCCCGAATCCGGGTAAGCCCGGCCGCCCGGCACGATGCTGCCGGACTTCAATACCGTAATCAGGGTTTGTTCGATAAGTCAGTGGCGGAATTTACCCGGGCCATTGAGCTCGACCCCGAACACGCGGATAATTACTGCAACCATCGCGGCAATACCTATGCCCGGCAGAAGAAGTATGACCTGGCTATTGCTGATTATAATCAGGCCATTAAGATGCAGCCGCGTACGTCCAAGTACTACTTCAATCGGGCCATCGCCTACTACGAAAAAGGCCTCAACGATAAAGCCGTTGCCGATTACAAGCAGGCTATTGCCTTGGATCCGAATCAGGCTAATTACTACTACAACCTCGGCGTAGCTTATGCCGAGAGCAAAATGTATGATCAGGCCATATCCGTTTACACCAAAGCCTTAGAACTTAACCCGGGTTTTGCCGACGCCTACAATAACCGGGGAAACGCTTATGCCGATCAGGGCCTTTCTGAACGGTCCGTAACTGATTATAATAAAGCCATAGAATTAAATCCCCGGCATTCCCGGGCTTATCATAACTTAGCCCTCCGGCATAACGAAAAAGGAGAATACGACCAGGCTTTAATCGACGTCAATAAGTCGCTTAAGCTGGATCCCGGCTACGCCTCGGCCTATGCCTTGAGAGGGGATATCTATAAGAATCAGAGGCTTTATACTAAGGCCCTGGCTGAGTTGAACAAAGCCATTGAGCTGGAGCCGGATTATCCCGGCCACTATCATAACCGGGCTTTATCCTACCTTAAGATGCGCCGTCATGATCAGGCGCTTAAGGATTATGAACAAGCTTTGGCTATGGACCCGGAAAGATTAAATTCTCATTATGGCCGGGGATTAGTTTACCGGGGGAAGGGACAGCTGGATAAAGCCTTAGCTGATTTTAATAAAGAGATCGAGATAAATCCCGGATATTTCGGCTCCTATCTGGTGCGGGCGGGTATTTATTTTTTTCGGGGTCGTTACGATCAAAGCCTGGCCGATTACAATAAAGCCATAGAGCTTAATCCCCAACACGCCACCAGCTACATGGGCCGCAGCCGGATATATTTTGAAAGAGAGCTTTATACCGAAAGTTTTGCCGACATTGATAAGGCTATAGCCCTGGAACCCGAAGACTTCAATAAATACTTTGTTAAGGCCATGGCCGCCGAACAAGCTGGATTTACAGACCGGGCTATTGCTGCCTATCAGGATATCGTTACGCACTTTCCCGCCGATTCCCGTTCACCATACATAGAAAAGTATATCGAAAGACTGCAGGAGCTTAAAAACTGAATAGAAAGCTAACATAAAATGGGTAATAAACCTCAAACCTTTTTTGGGAAACTAATCATTCTGATCCTGGCCCTGGCCATTTTTCTTAGCCAATTGCCGTTTTCCTTCGCAGCCGGAGAGTCAGAAGAATTTCTCAAGGCCAAGGAGAGAGTGGCCCAGGCAAAACGCGAATGGAAAAACTGCGAGAAAGAATACGAGGCATTAGTAAAACAGGAAGCGGCAGCCACTGAAGGCTACAAGAAAGCGCTTAAAAATCGCGATAAATTCGCCAGAGAAGCTACAATCGCAAAAAGTGAACTTAAAGCGCTTAGTGCGGCCAGGGAAAAAGCGCTGGAATCGTATGTCCTCAATTATAATCTTACCCACAAGAAGCGGTTCCCACCCCAAAAGCCATTCCCTAACGAACAAGAGAAAGCTGATCTAGATGAGCAATTAGCCCGCCTCAAGCGGTTGATAAATGAGAAAAAAACTGAGTATGCCGCGCTGGAGGAGAAATATCGAAAGAAGAGGGATAAGGTTACTGATGATTACTGGGATGCAAAGATAGCGGAAGTTAAATACAAAGGAGAGCTGGAAAAATTAACGACGCAACGCCAAAATAAAAACGATGAATCCGAGGAGCTCCGGCAGAAATACCTTGAAATAATTGACACCAATGCAAGATATTTATGGGACGCCCCGCCTTTCCTGAAAAAAGTATATGCGGGCGATAGTAAAGGAACTTTCTACAAGGGAGTCTGGAAAGAGTACACGGCTGAGGAGGAAAAAAGAGATGCGTTGATCAAAGGTTTGAAAGCCCAGCAGAAAGAAGCGCGGGAAGCGATGCTGAAAACAAGAAGAAAATGCGAGCATACGGCATTTGTCTGCGAAAGAACTAAAAAACTCCTAAAAGACCTCGATAAGCTGTACAAGGGGGTCGAAGACGATGAGTTTGTAGCCTCGCTTGCGGCGGATGGAATACTGATATGGGAGAGATAATACTTACGGGAGGCGCTTCCACAGTAGCCCGCCTTGCCGGGAATATCCTGGCCAAATCGCTTCCGTATCTAACCGGGCACGCCATTAACATGATAACCAACAGCCTGGTGGACTCGGAAACCAGCAAGAATATACCCCTTATACCGCAGGCAAAGATTGCTGCAAGCGCAGCGGCTTCACAACTGGTCAGCGATAATTATTACTGGGGCGAAGCTGTCAAGAAGGCAATGGGCAGGTACTATCCTGCCAAAGGCCTTGTGGACATAGAGGTAAGAGGCCTTAGAGGTTTTGCCGTTAGCTTCGGCGCGGCCCTGGCGAAAGATGTGGCACTTGGCTGGTATTTCAGCGGCATTAAAGAAGAGATGAAAAGAAACATACTGGCGCAGGAGATGGAATACAGATTATACGATAATATGAACAGATCTTTTCGGACCTATGCCAATTTCATTGAGGCAGAACTTATAAAAATAGTCAGAACGCTGGAGGCGAAAGAACACGAGGCCGAAGAGAAAGATACGCGGGAATTGCGAAGGGAAACCAAAGAAATAGAAATCGAAGACGGGTATAAGATTCACCTGTCAGTGTGGTTTTCCAGGCCGGTGGGCATGCCTCAGGGCACGATCGGTCAAGAGACAATCAAATGGTTTGAATCCGACGTTGAACACAAGGAAGACTGGTCGGGCACGGTTGTCTTAAAAGACGCCGGTGAATACCAGGATAAAGAAATACCGATGGTTTTTGACGCCAGGGACGAAACCGGACGGAGGTTGGATGCTGACCCCAGCACGGTAGCCATTGCCTGGCGGAAAGAGGCTTGCTATGAAGAGGCAATTGGAGGAAAAAGCGGTGCCATCGGAGGCGCCGACAGATGGCATTATCTTAATTCTAATCCTGCCGGCGGAAACTCGGTGATGATCGTGATGGATTATTCGGGAAGCATGAGGGGCGAAAAAATCAATCAGGCAATCAGTTCTTTAGATAAATTATTAGAAGGCTTGGAGCCTCAGGATGAAATAGCCTTAGTGATTTTCTATCAGAGCAGCGTTAGCCTGGTCCGGTCTTTTACCCGCAACAAGGATAATATCAAGGCTTCGATTATGCGCCGTGAACCCGAAGGCTCTACCCCTTTGGCTAAGGCTATACGCTATGGAGGCGATTATCTTTTGTCGCAGGGAAAATATAAGAATAAAATTTTAGTTGTTTTAAGCGACGGGGAAGAGACCGAAGACGGTAATCCTTATGCGGAAATGAGGAAGTTAAGCGAGAGAGGAGTTGGGGTAAGGTGAAGAGAATTCTCTTAGTAATACTATCGGTGTTTGTCTGTTTGTCCTTGGCCGCGGGGCCGGCGCACGCCGGTTTGGAAGAGCTGGATGTTTTTGAACCCAATAATTCTTTAGACGAGGCGAAGGAAATAGACCTGAACAGGATGAATGTGATTTTTATATCTCCCGAAGAGGATAGAGATTGTTTTAAGCTACATCTGGATGAAGATGGTTATCTTGACGTAAAGTCTTTTGACGTCCCCCAGGGATTAAAGCCTGTCCTGAAATTTTATGACAGTACCCGCAAGCCTATCGAGACAAAATTCCCGATTTCTGCCGGACAGGGAGATTATTACCTCGAGATAAAAGAAGCCGAGGGAAAGTCTAGCGCCAGTCCTTTTTTTGTCACGATCAATTTCATTAAGAAGGCCGATCGCTTCGAACCCAACAACTCCATTTCCCAAGCAAAAGAAATCACACCGGGTGAATTCTACAGAATTACTCTTATGCCCCACGGTGATAAGGACTATTTTAAAATCAAGGTGAAAAAACCGGGCTATCTCATACCACGTCTTCAGGATGATCACGGTAACAGCAGTTTCTGTTTTAGTATTTACGACCATAAAGGTGAACGGCTGAAGTGGGCTTTTAAGGAGTGGTGGGTTGGCCGGGGGGATTATTATATTTCCCTGGACAATTCCTATTGGAACTCGGCGCTACCCTTGTATTTTAAAGTAGATTTAGTGGAATTGCCTGGTGTTTTACCGCCGGCTCATACGCGCGGCGAAGCTATACCGGTTACATTCGGGCAAAGTTATAACGTGGCAATTTCTTCGGAAGGAGAGGATGCTTGGTTTAAGATCGAAGTTGATGAACCGGGCAAATTGCTGGTTTTTGTCTTTGACGCCGAGGAGATGATGGGCGTTTTTATTAACACTAGCATACATTTTTATATACGTGATGCGGACGGGAATGTAATCGGGAGTTTACACGACGATCGATCCGACATTGAACGTTTTATCCATCTCAAAGAAAAAGGGGTCTATTTTGTCAACATGGAGCGTACCTCGCTCAATACCAGAGAAATCACTCCCTTTAAGCTTTATTTCGATTTTCTGTCTGATTCCCAGGTCGGCGCCTCCAGAATGGGAGGAGGGCCGCTTAGCGTATATGTGGTCGGCTTTGATCTGGAGGATAACCAGAATTCTCAGGTGGAAGGAGAGCTTTTGGCCCGGGCCGGAAAGGGAGAATTTATTCTCGCCCGGGATGAAGAGGAATTGGGCAAGGCTCTGTCTAAGATTTCACAGGAAATTAAACGCAAAGAAGCGGTGAGATCGGCTCCTGCCTCAAGCAAGCTCTGGTTTATCCTTGCAGGTCTTTTCTTGATTTTGATCATAGCCTTCCTGGCTAGAACATTTTCAAAAAAGAGATGTTAACAGAACTTCTCTGGAAGGTATTCCTGATATCCATAGGAGTGACGGTTATCTTGAAGTTGATATTCAGGGCAACCGGCGTTATTTTCTTATTCAGTATTTCTTATATAGTGGCCTTTACCGCCTTCATTTTTATTATCTGGATAGGATCAGTTACAGAGAAAATAAGGAATAGAAAGAAAAAAGGGAGTTGACCCCTTTTTTATTATGAAAATTAAAATAACTCTGGCTAAATCAGCCGGCTTTTGTTTTGGCGTCAGAAGAGCCATAAATATAGCCTTGCGGGCGGCCCGGGAGCATTCTAACATCGAAATGCTCGGAGACATTGTGCACAATGAAGACGTCTGCCGGGATATGGCCAAAGTGGGAATAAAGAAAGCGAAAGAGCTTAAGCCGGGTAAGAATAAGACTTTATTGCTCAGGGCCCACGGCATACCTTTAAAAATCATGGCCCGGGCTAAAGAAATGGGGTACGAAATAATCGACGCTACCTGCCCGATGGTTCAGGAAATACATGAAATAGCCGTGGGGATGGAGGCGCAACGACGCCAGATCATTATCATCGGAGACAAGAATCATGTGGAGGTAAAGGGGATCGCCGGACAGCTGAACACCAAGCCTTTAATCGTCGAGGCTGTGAGCCAGATACCGCTTAAAAAAATAAAGAAGATAAGAAAGGCCTGTGTGGTGGTGCAGTCAACGCAGAATATAGAGAGAGTAAATAAAATAGTCAAGATTCTAAAGCGCGACATTAAAGACTTAAGATTTTTTAACACAATATGCGCTACTACCAGAAAAAAACAAACTGAAATACGCATCCTGCCCCTTAACAATGATGTGATGGTGATTATCGGTTCGAAAACCAGCGCTAACACCCGGCGCCTGTACGAGATTTCAAAGTCACTTAATCGTAAAAGCCACTGGGTCCAGTCCAGCCGGGACTTAAAAGACGAATGGTTTAAGGGTGTGGGAAAAGTAGGCATAAGCGCCGGGGCATCGACTCCCGACTATACTACCCGGGAGGTAATCGCACGGATAAAAGAATTAGCCTAAAAAGGCCATGAAGCCCGAATTCAAGGTTGATAAAAAACACCGGGAAGCCGAAGGCAAATGGAGCTTAAGCCCCAACCACGACCTTATTTTTACCCTGCGTAAGAGCACAACCGCGGCCAAGACCGAACGTATAACTTTAAAAACCGAGCTTATCCAGGCTAAAGCTAATACATTAGTTTTTTTATTAGCAACCCGGGGAAAAACCAACACCCAGCGGCTTCAGCGTTTAGAATTAAAGGGGAAATGGAGGGCCGATAAGCATAACCGCCTTCAATTTCTGGTCAAGCGGCTTAGGAACCGCACCGATGCGCTCACCTTCCAGGGAGCCTGGGCGGTTAAAAGAAACAGCCTGATCTATACCTACCGGAAGGAGTCGCTTAAAACTAAACAGAAATCTACCCGGACTCTGCGCTTTAAGGGTTATTGGGAAATTAATAAACCCCACCGGCTTACCTATATACTAGATACTCGCAACGATTCCGCTTTTGAGTTTAAGGTTTATCTGGAGACACCGAATTTAATCGGTAAGCGCGGGGTTATAAAATACCGTGTGGGAATCGGTGTAAAGGGAAACCCTCTGTTTAAAGCCCGAACGGTTTCCCTTTACGGCGTCTGGAAATTTCACCGCAAGACCGGTTTATCCCTGGTAGTTGACTACGGTGGGGGAAGGGTAAAGGCCATTGGCTTCGGGGCCTTTGTGCGGATTAAAAAAAAGGGCAAAGTTGCTTTGAGCTTACGCAATCGCGCCGGCAAAGATTTGGGCCTAGAGGTTACTTTTACCCGGCGCTTTTGAATGGGGAGTAACTCTACCCTGGTGAATAAAAAAGGGAAGGCGCTAAGCACCTTCCCTTTTTTATTGTCTGCAGAGTTGACTTTTAGTAACGTGGACCCCGGCTGCCTCCGCCGCCGAACCCACCGCCACCGCCGCCGCCGAAATTATCCCGGCGCGGCTTCATTTTCTGGGCTTTGTTGACCCTTAATTTTCTTCCGTTTAACTCGTAGTCGTTCAAGGTATCTATTGCTTTCTGAGCGTCTTCTTCAGTTGCGAATTCGGCAAAACCGAAACCTTTAGGCCTTCCGGTGTATTTATCGGATATAAGCTTTACCT
>CAYQUQ010000034.1:0-1146 GCA_964420965.1 uncultured Planctomycetia bacterium
CAGGGAGAGGGTAAACATTCACCCTATCTGCGGCAGCTAAAGGAGTCTTATTATACCTACAAGGAGCTTTGGAATTAAGGTAGAAAGGGGGTGTCGCGGTTTAAGGGTTTGTTTGGATAATAATTTAAAAAAAGGAGGTTTTGTATGCGAAAAAGAGTTCTGGCGGGCATACTTTGTGTAGCTTTAAGTCTGGTCGCTGTATCGGGCCAGTGCCAAATGAAGCGGTTTGACATCTACACCGATAAAAATTCACCCTCAAACCACTTTATTCCCAGTGGCTGGATGGGTGATTACGGGGATTTGCAGTTTAACGATCAAAACACCACTGAATATGCTTCCGGCGCAACATCGATTAAGATTGTTTACACCGCCAAGAAATCCCAGGGGCAGGGCTGGGCCGGGATATACTGGCAATCAGCCCAAAATAACTGGGGAGGCAAGGCCGGCCTGGATTTATCCGGGTTTAACAAACTCAGCTTTAAAGCTAAAGGGGAAGAAGGCGGAGAAGTCCTGACCGCGGTTAAGGTAGGCGGTATTACTACCAATGCGGCCACCGGCGAACCGGTAGATTTTCCGGACACGGTCACTGTCGAAATCGGCCCCTTACGTTTGACCAACGATTGGCAGGAGTACCATATTAATTTAGTAGGTGAAGACCTTTCCAGTATCAATGGCGGATTAGCCGTGGTGTTTAATTCGGACCATGCCGAGGATGGGCAGACCGTCTATTTAGACGATGTCTATTTTACTTACGATGAGGGTTTGAAAAAGGAAGAGGCCGGCGTAAATTTTCCTTTTTACGTTTATGCCGACGCCGTTTCTTTAGATAATCACTTCATTCCCAGCGGATGGATGCCGGCATCGGCGGCGCGCGATTTAAGGCTGCACAACAACTGGAAGAATTACCCTTTTAGCGGTGAAAGCTGCATCCGGATTGAATACAAGAATGAGTCGGGAACCCGCTGGGCCGGAATTTACTGGCAGGAGCCGGCTAACAACTGGGGTACTGTGCCTAAAGCCGGGCTTGACCTGCAGGGGGCAACCAAACTTACCTTCTGGGCCCGTGGCGACAAGGGCGGCGAGGTGATCAACGAGTTTAAAGTCGGAGGAATTTCCAGCGGAGAATATGTAGACTCGGACAGCGCC
>CAYQUQ010000034.1:1156-18056 GCA_964420965.1 uncultured Planctomycetia bacterium
CCCGGTTCAGTTAGGTACGGATTGGCGGAAGTACGAAATCGATTTACGCGGTAAAGATCTTTCTTATGTAATCGGGGGCTTCTGCTGGGCAACCAACATCGACGTGAACAATCCCGAAGGCATAATATTTTATCTCGATGAAATTGCTTACGAAAAGTAAGCGTACTTAAAGATTGAATGATTAGCGTATAGCGCCTGCCTGCCGGCAGGCAGGGATAGTTTTTGTCCCGATGTGCTGTCCGCTGAGCGCTAAAGGCTTATGAAAAATAAATACGTGAGTGGTATTGACCTGAAGCGAAAGAAGAAGGAAGCGGACGCGAAAAGAAAGCGCCGGGCCCTTTTAGCGGCCTTGATTTTCCTGGTATTTTTATCCCTTTTGGGGTGGATTGCCTTAAGCGTTATCGATTTGCGCAAGTCCCACCGCCGCCTCCTTGCCGCTAATGAAGCCTTCCAGAAGGAAATTGACCTTCGTTGTCAGGGAGAGACAAAAGCGGCGAAACTGCTTACGGCTAAAAAGGTTGATCTAAAAAATACCCCTGGAGGCGGATGGGCCTTATACGTAAAGGGGGTGCCTTTTTTGATCAAAGGAATCGGCTATAACCCCACACCGATCGGTGAAGGGTATACTTACGATTTTTCTACGGATAAAGCTAAGCCTTGGTTAATTGACGGCAAGCTCATGCAGGAAGCCGGCATAAACTGCGTCCGGATTTATTCCGTAGGCAAAGATTTGGAAAAGACCAGAGAGTTCATCCGGGATATGTACGAGAAGTACGGAATATATACTATCGTTAGCGACTGGCTGGGCCTTTGGGATTATCCGCGGGCAAATTACTCGGATCGGGACTTTCAGGAAAGAACCAAACAGCGGGTTTTAGAAATCGTAAAGGCCCTTAAAGACGAAGAGGGCCTTTTGATGTGGATTCTGGGCAATGAAAATAATTATACTTTTTCCGGCCGAATTGGCTTCTGGACTTCGGCCCAGATCGAAAAGCTTAAGGAGCCTGGCGATAAGATCAATAAGCGTGCCGAAATATATTACACCTTTGTTAACGAATTAGCCGGGGAGATAAAAAAAATCGATAAAGTGCACTCAATCGCTTTAGGAAACGGCGAAGCCAACTACCTTAAAATCGCCTCGGAGATTTGCGATAACATCGATATTTTAGCCGTAATTATTTATCGCGGGAAGAAATTCGGCAATTTATTTAATACGGTCCGGCAATCGTTCGACAAGCCGATTTTAGTTTCCGAATTCGGGTGCGACTCCTATAATGCCTACAAGGAAGAGGAAGATCAAGAAGTGCAGTCAGAATTCATACTTTCCCAATGGAAGGATTTATACGCCAGTACGCTTTGTGTAAAACAAGACGGAAACGTCATCGGCGGTTGCCTTTTTGAATGGAACGATGAGTGGTGGAAGCATAACGAAGGCTATAGCCCGGACTGGAAAGTGCACAATACGCAGGCCGGTTGGTCCCACGGCGCCTATTATTTCGATATCCGGGTTAAGGATAATCTCAATATGAACGAAGAGTGGTTTGGCATCGTGAGCTTAAGCAAAAAGTTAGCGGACGGTATCAATAAAAGAGTGCCCAAAAAAGCGTATTATAGTTTAAAGGATTTTTTAACCGACCTGCCCTGCAGACTGCGTTAAAAACTTTCGGCCCCCCGCCCTTTAAGAGTTTTAAAGCTAA
Organism: uncultured Planctomycetia bacterium; assembly: GCA_964420965.1. Taxonomy (GTDB): domain Bacteria; phylum Omnitrophota; class Gorgyraeia; order Duberdicusellales; family 4484-171; genus CAYQUQ01. Next base: position 2,854 of record CAYQUQ010000034.1, read on the forward strand.
TAATGAGGTTTACCCCGTTAGAGAGAGGGGGTTTACTTACTTTTTTTACTTTGGTATAATAAAAGTGTATGGGTAACTATTGGAGCTTGGCGGTAGTGATTTCGTTATTGTTCCACGGCCTGGTTGTCTTTGGCGTTCCTTACGCCAGATTCTTCCGGAATAAAAAACCGGGCGCCCCGGAAAAAAAGTATAAAGTTATCGAAATGGAACCGCAGAAGATCGAGAAGGTGGCCAAAATTCAAATCCTCCCCCAGCAAAAGCCTCTGCCTTACGTTGAAGATATTTTCAATCGCCTTATTGAGAGCGGTAATTTAACCCCCTTGCAAAAACCGCAGATATTTGAGAACAGCTTAAAGGAAGTAATATTCTCGGAAATACCCTTTCCCAGCAAGGAACTGACTAAAAATCCGGCCTATATGGATTATTACCGCCGGGTACGCAATGCCATCAGCACTAATGCTCATCGTAACTATGGCGGCAAGGTAAAGGGAGTGGTTTTGACGCGATTTATTATTTCGAACGACGGAGGCGTAACCAGCGTCAGCCTGGATAGCGAGTCGATTAACGCCCCGGCCTTAAAGAGGATTGTTCTAAAAAGCATAAAAGACGCCGCACCTTTTCCTCCCTTCCCCGCGGAATTGAGCGAACGTCCGTCTATCCCTTTCACTGTCCCCATTCACTTCCAGCATAACTAATATCTAATTGACATTTTTACCGAAAATTGCTATCCTATACTAGCATGACACGTGAACCGGTAGCAAGCGGGCAATTTTACCCCCGGCGGACCAAAGATTTAGAAGAAATAATCCAGCGTTTTACGCCCCGGATTCCTGCGCCGGTAGCCGCGCGCGGGATAATTCTCCCCCATGCCGGGTATGTATATTCCGGCCCGGTAGCGGTAGCTACGGTCAGCCAGGTTTTGGCACGAAAGCGTATCTTGATTCTCGGTCCGAACCACACCGGTGCGGGAGCAAAATTTGCGCTTTGGCCCGGGGGTTCCTGGAAGATTCCTTCCGGCGCGGTCGCCATCGATACCGATCTGGCCAAAGCCATATTGGCCAGGGGCGATCTTATCCGGGAAGATATTCTGGCTCACACTGACGAGCATTCGATTGAGGTGGAGCTGCCGATTTTACACCATTTTTTCGGCGATTTTAAATTTGTCCCTATTGCCTGCAAGATAGAAAGCCTTGAGGCTTACCAGAAGGTTGCCGAGCAGATATGCGCCGCGGTTAAAAGCATTAAGGATGATATCTTTTTCGTAGCTTCCACGGATCTTACTCATTACGAGCCGGATCCGGCCGCGCGGAAAAAGGACCGGGCGGTTATTGAGTCCATCGTTAACTTAGACGAAAAAGGTTTAATCGATAAGGTGCGGCAGATGGATATAAGTATGTGCGGTCAGGCTCCGGTAGCAATTTTTATTGCCTGTTTGAAAGAATTAGGGGCACGCAAATCCTACGTGGCCCTGTATCAGACCAGCGGCGATACCGGCGGCGACTACAGTTCGGTAGTCGGTTATGTAGGGATGGTAATCAAGTGAGTGAAGAAAAAAAGCGCAAAGCGGACGAGAAGTGGAAAGAACAGGTGGCTAAGGAGAAGATAGAAGCTTTAGAAAAGAACGAAGCTTACCGCGAGCCTACCTTTACCGTATTCTTGTCTTCTTTGGGCATGCAGGCCATGATTGCCATGGGCGGCCTGGAAAATCCGGTAACCGGAAAATCGGAAGTGAATCTCGACCAAGCCCGTTTTTTAATCGATACCCTGGAAATAATTAAAGAAAAGACCAAAAATAACCTGGACGTTCAGGAAACAACGCTTCTCGATGACTACCTGTTTAATTTACGCATGATGTACGTCGAACATAAGAAATAGCGGCCGAAATTAACCGGGGGGGGACCAATGATCGATAAAGAGCTTCTCGATATTCTGGCTTGTCCGGCCTGTAAGGCCGATGTGGTTCTAAAGGATGACCGGATCGTTTGTACGCAGTGTAAGAAGAGATATCCGGTAAAGGACGGTATTCCGATCATGTTGATCGAGGAGGCCGAAGTCGATGAAAAGTAATAAAAAGAAGAAGATCCTGGTAATTCACGGGCCCAACCTGCAGCTTTTAGGCAAGCGTGAACCCAAAATATACGGGAAATTTACCCTGGCCGAAATCAATAAGCAACTTAAGCGCCGGGCCGGCCAGGCCGCCGTGGACATCGAGATTTTTCAATCTAATTCCGAAGGTCAGATCGTGGAAGCCATAACCGGCAAAGATTACGCTTTCTTAATTATAAACCCCGCAGCTTACACCCATACTTCCGTAGCCATACGCGACGCTCTTTTGGGGGTCAGCCGGCCGGCGATCGAAGTGCACCTCTCGAATGTCTATAAACGCGAAGATTTTCGCAAGAAATCCTTGATCAGTGACGTAGTCTTAGGCACTATTTGCGGATTGGGAAAGTTAAGCTATTTTCTCGCCCTGGACGCCGCCGTTAGTTTCATCAAAGCTAAGAAAAAGTAAAATGAAACAAAGGATCCGAAGCTGTGTCGCAGCTTTAAAGAGATATAATTACGACTCTCTTCTTGTATCCGACCCGATAAACGTAAGATACCTCACTGACTTTTACCCTGCCGACGGCTACCTCCTGATTACCGCTGCCGAAGAATTATTTTATTTCACCAGCTTTCTTTATAAACAGGCGGCCGCAAAGATAAATTTATGGCAGCCGGTGATAAGTAATTTCAGCGAGAGCGTATTTGACCTTCTGGCGGATAAAGTCAAGGAATTAAACCATAAAGCGGTTGCTTTCGAGTCGAAACACCTTCCCTTTCTCGAGTATAAAACGATCCATAACCTCTTTAAGAAAGAAGGAGTTAGTCTTGTAAAGACGGAGGATTTTCTGGAAAAAATAAGGATGGTTAAAACCAGAAAAGAATTATCCTTAATTGCGGAGTCCGCCCGGATAACCGGGGAAACCCTGCAATTTGCCGCCGAGATCTTTGATGCCGCAATGACCGAGAAAGATTTGAACATCGAGATTGATAAATTCATGCGCCTTAAAGGCGATAACGAATTGGCCTTCAGCAGTATTGTCGCTTCGGGCCAGAATACGGTTTTTCCGCATCACTTTTCCGGAGACAAAAAAATAGGTAATGATTTTTTCCTAATTGATTTAGGCTCAAAATATTACGGATATTGCGCTGACTTGACAAGGGTGTTTTTTTGGAGTAAAATGCCCCTTCTTTTTAGACGGATATACGATACGGTGCGTAAAGCCCAGGAGTTGAGCATCGGGATGGTCAAAGACGGGGTTAGAGCGGAAGCGGTAGACCGGGCCGCCCGGAACTATATTGATAAGAAGGGGTGGGGAAAGTTCTTCGGACACGGGACCGGCCACGGTATCGGTCTTTCCGTGCATGAACCGCCCCTGCTCAGGCCGGGGAATAAAACTATCCTTAAGGAAGGGATGGTGGTAACCGTCGAGCCGGCGATATATTTTAAAAGAAGCTTCGGCGTTAGGATCGAAGACATGGTCGCCGTAGAGCGGAGTAAGGGGAAAATTTTAAGTGGGGATATCAATCGGTAACATAAGGCCTTCGATCACAATTATTTATAACGATGAGCTCTATACGGTAGTCAGCTGCGAACATTCAAAGATTGCCCGGGGTTCGGCCTTTTGCCGGGCAAAATTGAAAAACTTAAAGACCCTGCAGGTTAAGGACTGCACTTTAAGGGATTCCGATAATATTGATCAGGCGTTTATTGAAAAGCGTAAACTGCAGTATCTTTATAAGGAAGATGAGTTATATCACTTTCTCGATCTGGAAACTTACGAAGATCTTATATTGCACCGGTCGCGGATTACCGATAAAGTTAGCTGGCTTAAAGATCACTTAGAATTAGAAGGCCATTTTTATAACAATGAATTGGTGGGTTTGGAAATACCGCTTTCGCTGGAATTAATGGTTGTCGAGACCGAACCTGGCTTTAAAGGCGACACGGTGAAGACCGGCACAAAGCCGGCAAAGCTGGAAACCGGCGTAACCCTTGCGGTCCCCCTTTTTATAAATACCGGCGATATGGTAAAAGTCGACACCCGCAATAAAAAATATTTAGGAAGGGCGTAAGGTAATTGGAAATCGATACCGGGAGGTAAGATATGGAGATAGATAAACTGAAAGAATTTATTGAGTTTATGGAGGAGAATAACCTTTGCGAACTGGAGATCGAAGAGGAGGGCCGGCGCGTCAAATTGAAGAAGAACGTCGCCGGACAGCCGGTAGCGGTGCCGCCGGTTTTAAGTTCAGCTCCGCAAGCATCTCCGGTTCAGGAAAATACGGTGGATATAAAGTCTCCGATGGTGGGCACGTTTTACCGCGCCCCTTCGCCGGGAGTAAAGCCTTATGTGGAAGTGGGCGAAGTAATCAAGCCGGGAGATGTGGTCTGTATTATTGAAGCCATGAAGTTGATGAACGAAATAAAAGCCGAAGTGGGCGGGGAAATTATGCAGATCCCCATGGATAACGGCGAACCGGTGGAATTCGGCCAAACTTTATTGGTGATAAAACCCCTTTAACATGGGTAACCATAGATGAGATTGGCAGCAATAGAAGTTTGGAGTTAGTAGTTAGAAGTTTGTAAGATTCAAACAAACTACAAACTACAAACTACTGTGGTAAATTTGGGTAATTTATGTGTGAACGGAGTGAAAGATGTTTTCCAAAATACTAGTCGCTAATCGCGGAGAGATCGCCGTTCGAATTATCCGGGCCTGTAATGAGCTGGGGATAAAAACAGTGGCGGTTTATTCGGAAGCCGACCGAAACTCGCTGCACTTGGAATTCGCGGACGAGGCGATTTGTATCGGTAAGTCCGCATCCGCGGACAGCTATTTAAATATTTCCAGCCTGATCAGCGCCGCGGAAGTGACCGACAGCGACGCCATCCATCCCGGCTACGGATTTTTGGCCGAAAATCCCCATTTTGCCGAAGTTTGTGAATCCTGCGGAATAAAATTCATCGGTCCCTCAGCCGAAAACATCCGTCTTATGGGCGATAAGGTACAGGCGAAAGATACCATGCAAAAGGCCGGCATACCCTTAATTCCCGGAAGCAAAGGAAGTCTCGCTTCTAAAGAAGAAGCGCTTGAGGTGGCCAGGAAAATGGGCTATCCTTTGATTCTAAAAGCCAAGGCCGGAGGCGGCGGAAAGGGAATGCGTATTTGCCATAGCGATGTCCGATTAATCAGCGCGCTTCTTACCGCGCAATCGGAAGCGGAGGCCGCTTTCGGTAGTTCCGATATCTATATCGAAAAATTAATTGACAACCCCCGGCATATCGAGGTTCAGATTGCCGCCGACAATTACGGGAACGCCGTTTATTTCGGTGAGCGCGATTGCAGTATCCAGCGGCGGCACCAGAAGGTTATTGAAGAAACCCCTTCGCCGGTAGTAGACGAGCGGTTACGCCGGAAATTAGGCGAATTCTGCCTCAAAGGGGTAAAAGCTATTGATTACCGCAATGTCGGCACAATCGAATTTCTGCTGGATAAAAACGGAAATTTTTATTTTATGGAGATGAATACCCGGATTCAGGTGGAACATCCCGTAACCGAAGAGGTAACCGGCGTAGACCTGGTACGATTGCAGATTCTTATGGCGGCGGGAGAAAAACTCAGCCTTAAACAAGACGAAGTCCGCCTTAAAGGTGCCGCAATCGAATGCCGGATCAACGCCGAAGATCCGGAGAAAGGATTTCTGCCTTCCCCGGGAGCAATAAATTTTTGTTATTTTCCCGGAGGAATGGACGTGCGTGTCGATACCCACATATACGCCGGGTATCATATCCCTCCTTTTTATGACTCTCTCATCGCTAAGTTAATAACTAAAGGTAAAAATAGAGCCGCGGCTTTGAAAAAGATGGATCGGGCCTTAAGCGAATTCCTGGTTGAACCGATAAAAACAACTGTCTCTTTCTGTCGGAAAGTAATAAATGACTCCGATTTTAAAGCCGGCCGATATCATACCGGCTTTTTGGAAAAGTTCTTGGAGCGACAGGATAACGAATAACGATTCACGAAATGGGGGTGAGCAATGGGATTTATAACAATTCTAGTTTACATGGTGTTATCATTATTTGTCGGGACCACGCTTATCGGGTTGTCGGTTGATTTAATCGCTTTACCCGTAGTTTTTAACTATATCGAGAAAGAACTTCTTGTCGATGTCTACTCCCGGATATCGATGTGTTTAGTCGGAATGATTATCATTCTGGTTTGGCTCCGCTATGTCTTTGCCATCTTTCGGCATTCCCGCAAAGATAAAGCCATAACTTTTGAGTCCGAACAGGGGAAGGTAAGCGTAACCTTATTCGCTATCGAGGATATGTTGAGGAAGATGCTTGAGGAGCGAACCGAAGTTTCACATGTTAAGCCCCGAGTTTTCTTACGCAAGAAGTTTATCGAAATAGTCACCCGGGGGATATTAACGTCCGAAGTGAATCTGGTTGATTTTACCAAAGAAATTCAGGAGAGCGTTAAAGGAAAAATGAGCAGTCTTCTGGGGGAAGGTAAGGAAGTAAAGGTTAATTTAGAGATCCGCAAGGTGGTTTTAAAAGGGAAAAAAGGGCTGTCCGAGGAAAAGGAACCGGAAATACCCTTTAGAAATTACGAATGACAGTTTAGATCTTTCACCCCGACTAGCGTCGGGGTTCGAGATCAATTCTCCTGACGTAAGATCAGGGGGGAATTGAGGAGGCTTTACATGAAAATCGGCATTCTCACCGGAGGCGGCGATTGCCCGGGATTGAATTCAGTGATCAGAGCGGTGGTAAGATCAGCGGTTCCGGAAAGCCATGAGGTTTTCGGTATTAAGCATGGCTGGAAGGGGCTGGTAGAAAAAGACGTCATACCCTTAAATTTACGTTCGGTATCGGGAATCCTCCCCAAAGGGGGGACAATCTTAGGGACTTCCCGCACTAACCCTTATAAAAAAGAAGGTGCCAGCGAAAAGGTAAAGAGTAATTTTAAAGAATTAGGGCTCGATGTTTTAGTAGCCATAGGCGGAGAAGATACCCTGGGTGTAGCCACAAAGTTATTTCAGGAAGGATTAAAGATTGTGGGAGTCCCCAAGACTATCGATAATGATTTAGCAGGCACCGATTTTACTTTCGGCTTTGACACCGCCATAAATATCGTCACCGAATGTATCGATCGGCTGCACACTACCGCTGAATCTCACGACCGTATTATAGTCGTTGAAGTCATGGGCCGGCACGCCGGCTGGATTGCCGCTTACTCCGGCATTGCCGGCGGGGCCGACTATATACTTATACCGGAGGTTCCGATTGAAGTCGAAGAGGTTTGCGGATCAATAAAAAGCCGTCACCAGAGAGGAAAGAATTTCAGTATTGTCGTGGTTTCCGAAGGAGCAGCCTTTAAAGACGATAGTTTATTTTTACAGGAAAAGAAGCTAGATGAATTCGGGCATGTAAGATTAGGCGGGATCGGGCATGCTTTGGGTGAGATAATTGAAAAGGAAACCGGCTTTGAGACGCGGGTGACCGTTTTAGGGCATATCCAGAGAGGGGGATCCCCTTCGGCCTTCGACCGGGTTTTAGGAACCCGGTTCGGGGCGAAAGCCTATGATTTGATCCGGGAAAATAAGTTCGGAAGAATGGTCAGCTTAAAAGGAAATCAGATTACCGATGTATCCCTTAAGGAGGCAACGGCAAAACTGAAAACGCTGGATTTAGGGCTCTACGAAATGTCCAAGAAATTCTTTGGTTGAGCGATGAAAGAAATAATTAAACAATCATTAGAAGGGCATTCAAAGGCGTTTAAGTTTTTGGCCGAAAACTGCCGGCTTATTGAAGACATGGCGGCACTTTTCGTCACTACCTTAAAAAACAACGGCAAAATAATATTTATGGGAAATGGCGGCAGTGCCGCTGATGCTCAGCATCTGGCTGCGGAACTGGTCGGAAGGTTCAAGAAAGACCGCAAAAGCCTGCCGGCCTTGGCTCTCTCGGTCAATACTTCCATACTTACGGCTATCGGAAACGATTATGGTTTCGATAAGGTATTCGTGCGTCAGATCGAATCCTTAGCTAATTCCGGCGATCTTGTCGTCGGAATTTCGACGTCGGGAAAATCAGCCAATATTATCGCCGCAATCAGGCGGGCTAAGGAGCTGAACATAAAAACCGCCGCCCTTTTGGGAAAGGACGGAGGAGAATTGTCGGGTTTAGCGGATATGTCCTTGATTTTACCCTTAAACGATACTCCCCGGATTCAGGAGATGCACATCCTGATCGGTCATATAATCTGTGAGATAATCGAAGAAAACCTAACCTAGCGTCAAAAAATACACAACCCTAATTTTATAATTTATGGATAAGGCTAAAAAACTATTATCGCTGAAAAAAGTTATCCGCAGGTTGAAGCAGAAAGGTAAGCGTATAGTTTTTACTAACGGCTGTTTCGACTTACTCCACCCCGGCCATATTAAAATTTTAAAAGAAGCTAAGTCGCAAGGCGACGTGTTGGTAGTCGGATTAAACTCGGATTCTTCCGTGCGCAAGATAAAAGGCCTGGGAAGGCCGGTGATGTCCGAAAGATCCAGAGTCGAACTCGTTGCCGCGCTTAGGGTTGTAGATTATGTTATTTTGTTTACCGAAGAGACCCCTTATAATTTAATCAAGGAGCTTAAGCCGGATGTGCTGGTTAAGGGGGGCGACTGGCCAAAAGACAGAATAGTGGGGCGCAAGCTGGTAAAAAAAATATACCGGGTTAAACTTAAGCCCGGATACTCATCTACCGGGCTAATCAAAAAAATCGGGAAATATGGAAAATAAGGGAATCCTGCGGGTGGTCGACGCTAATTTCAATCGGGCTAAAGAGGGCTTAAGAGTTGTCGAAGATATTTTCCGCTTTTGCTTAGCCGATAATAATTTACGCAAAAAAATACGTAAAGTCCGGCACGCGTTAGACAGTGTTGTCCAGGAGAAGGTTTTAAAGCGGGCAATTTTAAGCCGGGATTCAAGACAAGATTTGGGCCGGAAAGTCGATTATTTAGAATTCAAGCGCAAAGATACTGTAGATACCCTTTATATTAATTTTCAGCGCGTAAAGGAATCCTTACGGGTGCTGGAGGAATTCTTCAAATTGATTCTCCCCGGCCAGGTCGCAAAAATAAAAAAAGTTCGTTATGAAATATATACGATTGAAAAAGCGTCTTTTAGAACCCGGTCTTCTTTACGTAGTCCTCGACCGAAAAACGGTTAAAGAAGCCAACCGAAATATTTTTTTGCTGGCCGATAAGTTAGCCTATTACGGCGCGGATTTATTCCAGCTCCGGGCTAAAAACATAACCGATATGGAATTATCCGGCCTGGCCGCGAACTTATCCAGGATAATACACAAGCGGAGAAGATGGTTTATTGTAAATGACCGGGTTGATATCGCTTATATATCCGGGGCCGATGGAGTGCATTTAGGCGCGCAGGATATACACGTGAATAAAGCGCGCACAATTTTAGGCCGGAATGCAATTGTCGGTAAAACCGCCCACTCTTTATCCGAAGTAAAGCGTTTCAAAAAAGAAAGAGTCGATTATTTAAGTTTGGGCCCGGTATTTAATACCGCGGTAAAACCGGAATTAAAACCTTTATTTTTTAAGGAATTAAGATCTATGGTCAAGCATTCGACAAAGCCGACCTTTGCTATCGGCGGAATAAATTTACATAACCTGCGCTACCTGTTTGACGTCGGCATACGTAACGTCGCCGTGGGCCGGGGGGTTGTCCTGCCCGAAGGCGTAAAACGCACAGTTTTTACCTATAAAGAATGTTTAAAAAAAGTTTCCTGAAAAATCTGGCTCAAGCCGAAAAGGTCCCCTTTAAGTTTCTGGAGAAGCAACTGAATCGGGCGCGGGTGGTTATTCCCTTGAACAAAAAGCATAAATTGTCCAAACCAGCCGCTATCGGCGAAGGGCTTAAGGTGAAGATTAACACTAACATCGGGCTATCGACCCAAAAAACCGAGGTTAGAAAAGAGCTTAAGAAAATGGAGAGTGCGGTCAGTCACGGAACAGATACCCTCATGGATTTAAGTGTCAGCAGAAATTTTCAGACCTTGCGGGATGAGCTGATAAAGAAATGCCCGGTTCCCCTGGGTACGGTTCCGATTTATGAAGCTGCGCTGGAGCTTAAGCGGCGCAAAAACAGTATCGACAAGATGACCTTTGCTGATATCTGGGACGTACTCAAAAAGCAGGCCGACGAGGGTGTTGATTTTTTTACCATTCATGCCGGCATTCTTAAGCGTATCGTTTCCGCCGCAAAGAGGAAGAAGAGGGTCGGCGGAATAGTCAGCCGGGGAGGGGCGATTTTAGCACAATGGATGTCGGCGAACCGCAAAGAGAATCTTCTCTATGAGAATTTCGATAAAATATTACAGCTGGCTAAAGACTATAATATCACCATGAGCTTGGGCGATGCCCTGCGGCCGGGAGCGATTTCCGACTCAACGGATTCGGCCCAGATTGGGGAATTAAAGGTTTTAGGAGAGCTGGTTAAACTTTGCCGCAGAAGGGGAGTCCAGGTGATGGTTGAAGGCCCCGGACATATTCGTTTAGACGAAATAGCGCTGAATATGATTTTAGAGAAAAAAATCTGTCATCACGCCCCCTTTTATGTGCTGGGGCCTTTACCTACGGATATTGCCGCCGGCTACGATCATGTAACATCGGCTATCGGCGGCGCGATAGCTTCTTTCTACGGGGCGGATTTTCTCTGCGTAGTTACGCCGGCCGAACACTTGCGGCACCCTACGGTCAGCGATATAAGAGAAGGTGTTCTGGCTTCAAGGATTGCCGCACACAGCGTCAATGTTCTGCGTTTCCAGGATGAATGGGATCGCGATCGTAATCTTTCTCTTTACCGGTCCCGCAGGGCTTGGAATAAGATTTTCCCTTTGACTATAAATAAAAGTAAGGCCAAGAAATACCGCAGGCAGCTAAAGACTTCGGAAGATCTATGCACCATGTGCGGAACGTTTTGTTCTTTAAAGATTGCCGAGAAGTGCGATTTAATTTAGTGAATGGTGAATAGTGAATGGTGAATAGTTGTAGATGATCTATTAATAATTAACGATTAACTATTCACTAACGACTATTCACTATTTACGCGGGCGTGGTTCAATGGTAGAACACTAGCTTCCCAAGCTAGTAACGGCGGTTCGATTCCGCTCGCCCGCTCCATTAATAGAAGCGGAAAAACGCGGATTAAAACGCGGATAAACGCCCGGAACGTTTTGCGCGTTAATCCGCGTAGTTTTCAGCGTATATCCGCATCTATAAAATAAAAAATTTGTTGCACAATTTTGAAATTGGAGTATTATATATTTCTCTGAAGACTTAACTTATTAATAAAGACTTTATTTTTATTTTAATGCGTAAATTCACGTCTTTATGTCTCATTTTATTTTTTCTTTCCTGTGCCCCGGCCCGAATTTCTAAAGAATCTCCCCACGCAGCTTCGACACGGCGGACGCTACCCTATTTAGTTAAAAAGGGTGATTCGCTGTGGAGGATATCGCGTAAATACGGCGTTAGCGTAGAAGCGTTAATGCGGGCCAATAAAATCCGTTTCCCTTCCAGTTTAAAAGTAGGGCAGCGAATAGCAATCCCGCAGCGATACCGAAAAACTGCAGGCAGTTTTTCCTGGCCGGTTGAAGGGAATGTGGTTAACTTTTTCGGCGAAACCGTGGATAATTCGTTCAATAAAGGGATTAATATCAAAGTTAACAGCCGCGACCGTCAGGTAAGAGCGTCCCGAGAGGGGCATGTAGTTTTCGCCAACGACCTTAAGGGCTGGGGAGAAACCGTTATCGTAAAGCACGCCGCGGATATCTATACTATTTACGCAAATTTAGATAGCGTATCCGTTAAGGAAGGCTTGGTCACCAAGGAAAAGCAAATTATCGGAAAAGTAGCTTCCGGACGGAACGGGAATTATATTCTGCATTTTGAAATTCGCAAGAGACACATACCGCACGACCCCTTAAGGTATATTAATTGACTGTTATGAATCCGACCCCCTGGTCCATTAAATTTTCGGCGTTGCATAAAAGAGTAGAAGCATTCACCAAAGGATATCGTCAGAATATAGCGATTTTAGGCAGCGATACTGAAGAGATTTCTTATCTTCTGGAAGATTATCTGAGATCAAACAAAACCGGCGATATCGTCTATCTGCACACAACCACGGTTTACACGGGAAAGCGGGAATTTTTTAAAGCTCTAGCTTACTCACTTTTAAGCGATTACCTGCAGCGGGCCGATAGCTTTGCCAGTCTGCTTAATCAGGCCAGCTTTCTGATTAAAGACACCACCGATTTCATTAAAGGATGCTTGAAGAAAGACGATCTTTCCTTTCTGGATGTTCTGGAAGTTATAAATAAATTCATAAACGAGAGTGGGAAAACCTGTGTATTGATTATCGAGGAGTTCGTAAAGCTCCGGTATATGTTTAAGGGGTTTTATCAGGATTTTTCCAAATTCATTATTCTCCAGAGAAGCTGCATGATTGTTTTGACTACTTCGGATTCCAAGGAAGCGGAAAAAATTCTCTGCGGGGAGCTGAATTTACTTTTCGGAAATTTCGAGAAAGTAAGCTTAAACGATAATATTTTTCTGGATAACTTTTTCTACTTCCGGAACCGGATTGCTGCGGTTTCACCCTCGCCTTTATTTATTTCGTTTTTTATCCACCACATGGGGTCAAATCTTATTTATTACGATTTAATGGCTAAAGTTGTGCAGGAGTATTACAGTTCCGAAAGCGAGGAAGATTCCATGGTTACCGTCATGGAAAAGACGCTTTACCCCGGGGAGACTTATTTTTCCCAGAAATTCTTGAAGAAAATCGAAGGCCTGGATTCTCACTTTAAAGATCCGGTTTCCGTAACGGCGCTTTTGATTGCCCTCGGTGAGGGATATCTGCGTAAGAAAGAACTGGTATCTTTGGGGATTTACGATTCAAAGGAGCTTTCCTCCCGGTTGCAAAGGCTCATCGATTTAAACTATGTCGAAAACCTGGGCAATATTTACAAGATCAAAGACCCCCTGTTTTCATTCTGGCTGATTGCGATTTTCAAATTAAAATTCAGCATTCCGATCCTCGACCCCAAGAAACGAAGAGCGTTTTATCACAAAAAGATGCGCGAAGAAATCTCACTGTTTAAAGATGAATTTTTAAAGGATAAGGTAAAGAAGATAATGCAGCTTTTTTCGGCCTTTAAGAATGACCAGTTGCGCCTGGGCCGGCGCCGATACCGGCTTCCCTCGATCGAGCGGACCAGGATTATGTCTTACCCGCACAAAAACTTTCATCTTCTCGTCGGCGAAGGCAGTGAGATTATTTTTGCCGGCGTTAAGGAAAATGCCGCGGACGAAAATGATATTTCCGATTTTATTGAAAAGGGATTAAGTATTCGCAATCGCAGCGTTAAGAAGATTTTTATTTCGCTGGGAGATCTCTCTCCCGCCGTAAAGCTGATCGCCAAAAATAATAAAATTATCATCTGGGATGTTAATGATGTCAACCAGCTCTTGAATATATATAATAAGTCCAGCGTTCTCGCCCCGAAAAATTATTATCCGGCACGGTGAATATGCGCGTTTTAGTAATTTCCGATACCCACCTGACAGCAAAGGGCGATAAATTGCCGGCGATAATCAAGCAGGAAGCCAAAGCTTGTGATTGCTGCCTGCATAGCGGAGATTTCAGTACTTATTCCGTTTTCGAAGCCTTAAGCTCCTGGACCAAAGTTTACGGCGTCTGCGGCAATATGGATGACGGTTCGGTAAGGGCTAAGCTCCCCCGTAAGCAAATTATTGGCCTGGAGGAAGTCAAGGTAGGTCTTATTCACGGCGCCGGTCATCCCAGCCGGTTAATCGATTATCTGAAAAAAGAATTTGCAAAGGATGCGGACGGCGTGGACATCTTTGTTTTCGGCCACTCGCATTGCCCTTTAGACGAAATCAAAGACGGTAAAATTTATTTTAATCCCGGCTCGGCTACCGATACAGTCTTTGCACCTTACCGTTCTTATGGTATATTAGATATCAGCGGCAAAGACATAAAGCGGAGGATCGTAAAAATTGGATAAGATCTGGGCTCCCTGGCGAATGAAATATATCCGGCAGAAAAGAACTAAAGGCTGTATTTTTTGCCGCATTTTTCGCGAGCGGAAAGATAAAAAAAATTTTATTCTCTTACGTTCTTCCCACTGCTTCACGGTTTTCAATACGTTTCCTTATACTAACGGGCATGTAATGATTGTAGCTAATCGCCATGCCGGTTCTTTAGAAAGTCTGGCCGACGCGGAATTATTAGATCTGAATAGAACTCTGATTAAAATGAAGGTGCTTCTGGAAAAAACCTTAAGGCCCGGAGGGTTTAATGTCGGTTTAAACCTCGGTAAGCTTGCCGGTGCGGGCGTCGATAAACATATCCATTTTCACCTTGTGCCGCGCTGGATCGGCGATACAAATTTTATGCCGATTGTCGCCGGCACCAAGGTAATACCGCAGAGTTTGGGTGAATTATACAATAAGTTGAAAAGGAAGCTGAAATGATCAGATACAAGACGGCATTTCCTTCATTTCACAGTATTTACCGCCTGACCACCAGCCTGAGCGACCTGAAAAGCTTTTCCACCGGGATATGCCGGATTTTTCGCAATGCTTTCAAAGCCGATAAGGTCGTGATCGTCTGTAAAAATATTCCATCTTCTCAGGGGTTTTTGAAAATACGCATCGAGAACAAAAAGCAATCGATCAAAAAGGGCGGTTTATCCATCCTCACCCGGGTGGAGAAAGAGATTCTAAAGCAGGAGAAAGAAATTATTTTGCGCAACCGGATGATCTACCCTTTTATTTTTACCGATACCATGGGAGCCATATATATAAAGCGGGATTCAAAGCTTAAGAATTTCGATGAAACCGAAACCCGATGGTTTTTGGCTCTCTGCGAAGAAGTGAGCATGGGCTTAAAAATGCTCGATTTATACCATGAACAGCAGAAAATGATATTTAACTATATAAAATCTTTATCCACCATATTGAATCAGTATGTACCCACTTCCTACCTGCATACTAAGTTTATGTTTAAGCTTATCCGCATGCTCGGGCGTAAGATGCGCCTTTCC